>NZ_JBVIMH010000003.1:80751-430147 GCF_055579945.1 Kitasatospora sp. NPDC032150
GGAGACCGGGAGAAGAACAGAAGACGGTGGGTTTCTTTCTTTCGCCTTTTTTTTTCCTTCCTTTGTTCGCCTCTGTACCCCCCCCCCCCCCCCCCCCCCCCCCCCCTCCCCCCACCCCCCGAGATCGCTGCGCTCCTTCGAGGCGAGGAGGTCAGGCGGGCTGGCCGGCCGCGGCGATCCGCTCGGCGCGCAGCGCGTCGTACCAGGTGGTGTCGGCCGGCGGCAGGGCGCTCACGTCCAGCGCCAGCTTGATCAGCATGTCGGCGACCAGCGGGTTGCGGGCCATCACGGGTCCGTGCATGTAGGTGCCGAAGACGGTGTCCCGCCAGGCGCCCTCGGTGCCGTCCCCGGTGCCGTTGCCGCGGCCGACCTGGACGTTCGCGAAGGGGGAGACGCCCTGGCCGAGGTGGGTGACACCCTGGTGGTTCTCGAAGCCGGTCAGCTGCGGCAGGCCCAGGCGCGGGTCCACCTCGGCGAGCACGTCGCCGACGCAGCGGGCGCCCTCGCCGCGGGTGGTCCGGACGTCCAGCAGGCCGAGGCCCGGCTCGCGCTCGCCGAGGTCGTTGATGAACTCGTGGCCGAGGATCTGGTAACCGGCGCAGACCGCGAAGATGATCGCGCCGTTCTCGGCGGCCCGGACCAGCCCGGAGTCGTTGCGCAGCCGCTCGGCGGCCAGCCGCTGCGGACGGTCCTCACCGCCGCCGATCAGGTAGATGTCACCGCTGGTCGGCACGGCCTGGTCGGAGCGGACGTCGATGCGCTGCACCCCGAGTCCGCGCTGGCGGGCCCGGCGCTCCACGACCAGGGCGTTGCCCCGGTCGCCGTAGGTGCTGAGCAGGTCGGGGTAGACCCAGACCAGGCGCAGGCTGCTCTCACTCATCCGGGGAGACCTTCCGTACTGCTGCGGCGCGGGCTGCGGGTCGTAGCCCTGCTGCGCGGGCTGCTGGTCGTACTGCTGCGGCGCGGGCTGCTGCGGGCTGTACCCCTGCTGCGCGGGCTGCGGGGTGTAGCCCTGCTGTGCAGGCTGTTGCGGGTAGCCCTGCGGCGCCGGCTGCTGCGGGTTGTAACCCTGCTGCGCGGGCTGTTGCGGGTAGCCCTGCGGCGCCGGCTGCTGCGGGTTGTAACCCTGCTGCGGGGGCTGCTGCGGGTTGTACTGCTGGGGGTGGCCGGTCGGGTACGACATCAGTTGGCCACCACCTTGCGCAGCTGCTGGAACGCGGTGTAGTTGGCGATCGCCTCGATCCGTCCGGGCGGCGCCGCCTGCACGGCCTGGTCAAGCGAGTCGATCACCTGGAACTGCAGGCCCGCGACCTCCAGGCGGACGGCCAGGTCCAGCTTGCGCTGGCCCATCACGAAGATCGGGTGGCCGGCCAGGCGCTCGTAGTCCACGTCCCAGAGCCAGGAGGTGTCGGTGCCGTCGGCGTCCATCGCGTTCACCGAGAGGATCACCGGGGCCGGCGGGCCGTCGATCAGCGAGAAGGTCTCCAGCCAGCCGGCCGGGTTCTTGGCCAGCAGCAGGCGGATGTCGCGGCCCTGGTAGGAGACCACGTCGTAGCGGCCCGCGACCGCCGTCACCGACTGCATCCGCTGCAGGGCGACCTGCGGCGCCACGCCGAACACGGCGGCGACTGCGGCGGAGCTGGTGGCGTTGGCCAGGTTGGCCCGGCCGGGGAGCTGGAGCTGGATCGGCCAGGCGCCGCGCTGCGGGTCGATCACATGGGTGCCCTGGAGCGCCCAGTGCGGCTGCGGACGGCGGAAGCCGCAGTCCTGGCAGAACCAGTCGTCGCCGGGGCGCTGCATCACACCACCGCAGGACGGGCAGGACCAGGCGTCCTCCTTCCACGCCTGACCGGCGGCCACCCAGACCACCTTGCGGCAGGAGGAGGCGGCCCAGGTCACCAGCGGGTCGTCCGCGTTCGCGATGATCACCGCGTCGGTGTCCTTGAGGCCCTCGCGCCACTTCTCGGCCATCATCCGGGTCTCGGCGGCCCGGTCCAGCTGGTCACGCGAGAGGTTCAGCAGCGCTATCGCCTTCGGCCGGGTGTCGCGGGCGACCCCGGCCAGGTACTTCTCGTCGACCTCGATCACGCCGAACCTGGCGTCCGAGCCACCCGCCAGCGCGGCGGTGATCCCCGCGGGCATGTTGGCACCCAGCGCATTGGAGACCACCGGGCCGGCGGCGCGCAGGGCCTCGGCGATCAGCCGGGTGGTGGTGGTCTTGCCGTTGGTCGCGCTGACCAGGACCACGTCGAGGTGCTCGGCCAAGGTGGCGAGCAGGTCGGGGTCGAGCTTGAGAGCGACCTTGCCGCCGATCACCGAGCCACTGCCTCGGCCGGCCTTCTGGGAGAGGGCAGCGGCGACCTTGCCTGCCGTCACGGCGAGCTTGGCGCGGGCGGGCAGTGAGGCTTCGCGTGCGGCCGTGGCTTCCGAATCGGTGCCTGGCATGCTCAGTGGTTCCTCCTTGCTGCGGCACCGCCCGGGTCGTGCAGGGGACCGTCGGGCGGCGGGGACGGGCCCAGCCTACCTACTCCGCGGCCCACGTCCGAGTCCCGGACCCTCCCTGGCCTGCCCAGGCTGCCCCGGCAGCGCCCTGACGGGGCCTCGACGGGAGTCCTCAAGAGTGCGGGAAACCACGTGAAGCGGGCGGTGTGCGGCGGTACTTGCTCTGCCGGGCGAGCACCGCCGCACACCGGAAATCGGGAGGCGGGACCGGTCGCGGGGCCCGGCGGGCTGGCCACCATCAGATGCGCGCGCTTCCCCGCGGTCCGGCGAATTTCCCCGATTTGACGGGAAGAGGTCCGATTTGCCCTATCGGCCCGGGCCGGTGGCCCAGGGGGTGGGGAGTCGGTCGGCGGCCTCGGCGAGGTGAGCGGTGATCACCAGAGTGCCGTCCTCGACCTGGTAATCGAGCGGCGCGGCCAGCCTGCGCATGGTGGAGATCAGTCCGGTGTTGGAGGCGTGCGTGACGGCGTAGACCGTTCGCACTCCGCTTTCGAGGGCCAGTGCCGCCATCCGCCGCAGCAGGTCCACGCCCAGCCCGCGCTGCTGCCAGTCGTCCTCGACCAGCAGGGCCACCTCCGCGCCGTCGTCGTCCCACATCAGGTGGGCCAGTGCGACGATCCGACCATCCACGGTCTCCACCACCAGGGTCTGGCCGTGCCGGGGGTCGAGCAGATGGTTCAGGTAGCGGTCGGCGTCGACCACCGGGCCGTGGTAGCGCCTGCGCAGGGACTCCTTGGAGCAGCGGTGGTGCATCGCCAGTGCGGCGGCCTTGTCGCCGGCGTCGGCCCGGCGGACCGTCAGGTCGGTCCCGGCGGGCAGGCTGAGGCGGGCCTCGACCTTGGGGACGCGCGGTCCGAGCAGGCTGTCCAGCTCGACCAGCGCCTGGGCGCGGGCGAACTCGGTCGGAGTGAACGGCAGTTGCGGCCTGGTCAGCTCGATCAGGTCACCTGAGGGTGCGGGAAGCCGCATCACATGGCCGTCCACTCCGGCCGCCGCCCGCTCGCCGCCGCCCGGGTACTGCCGGATGGTGCAGCGGCCGAACAACTGCCGGAGCGCGACGGGCAGTTCGGCGGCGTCCAGCGCCGTCCGGGTGGCCAGCGCCAGGACGTGGGCCGGCACGTCCACCAGGTCGTGCGCGTCGGCCGGGTCGGTCCAGATGTCATGGCCCCCGGCGGCGGCGACGGCCGCGACCAGCTCGGCGCGGGCCAGCGTGCCCGGCGCGCGGAGCAGGAACTCGTCCACGGTGGCCTCCGGCAGTGGGTGGGCCTGCATCGAGACGATGTTCACCCCGAGGCCGGCCAGTGCCGCCGCGACCCGGGCCAGGCTGCCCGGTGAGTCGGGCACGGTGGTACGGAGCCGCCAGAGGGCGGTCTGCTCGAAATCCCTCAGCGGTCCGGTCACCGCCGCCTCCCCGGGCGGTGCGCCGTGATCGGGATGGGGCGGTGGCGAGTGCGGGTGCCGGTGTGCCCACCAGGCGTGGCAGACCGCGGTGAGGAGCAGCGCGGCGGCCGAGCCGAAGAGCAGCACCGGTCCGTCGTGGCCGTGCACCACCACGTTGGCGACCAGGTCGGCGGCGGCGCAGGCGGTGAAGATCGCGGCGAGTTCCGTGGTGTCCCGGCGCCAGCGGTGGCCGCGGGCGGAGCGGCGCTGGGCGCGGGTGGGCGTGGCGGGACGGGCCGAGAGCGTCGAGGAGTCCATGCGGTCATGCTGTCCCGCCGGTGTTTCACGATCACGAATCCCCCGTGACCTGTCGGTAAAAGTCTCCGCCCGAGGCCCGGGTGGCCTCCGGCTGATCCGGAACGGACGGTTGATGGTCAGTCAGGTCGGCCGCCGCAGAGCGTACTTCGTCCAACAGGACGACCAGATCGGCCTCGGTGGCGACGGAGTTCAGCAGGCAGGCCCGCAGCATCTCGCGGCCCCGGTGGACCGCGCCGGTGACGAATGCCCGTCCGCGCTGCTGGACGGCGGCCGGCAGCTCCCGGTTGACCGCGTCCAGCAGCCGCTCGTCCGCCCCCGCCGGGCGGTAGCGGAAGGCGACGACGGAGGTCTCGACCGGTGCGAGCAGCTCCAGCCGCGGGTCGGCCTCGACCAACTCGCCGAGGCGACGGGCGAGCGCGGTGCAGCGGGCGATGTCGGCGCTGATCCCGGCCAGGCCCCGGTGGGCGATGGTGGCCCAGACCTTGAGCGAGCGGAACGGGCGGGTCTGCTCCATCCCGTACTCGGAGAACCAGCCGAGCGCGCCCGCCGACTCGTCCCGCAGGTAGGAGGGCACCAGGCTGAAGGTGCCGCGCAGCTCCTCGGGGTGTCTGACCAGGGCGCAGCCGCAGTCCACCGGTACGCCGAGCCACTTGTGCGGGTCGAGCGCGAGCGAGTCGGCGCGGGCCATCCCGGCGTAGCGGTGCGCGATGGCGGGGTCGAGCACGCCGAAGGCGCCGTAGGCCCCGTCCACGTGCAGCCACAGCCCTTCGGCGGCGCACAGGTCGGCGATCGGCTCGAAGGGGTCGACGGCACCGGTGCCGACGGTCCCGGCGGAGGCGACCACCAGGAAGGGCAGCCGTCCCGCGGCGCGGTCCTCGGCGACGGCGGCGCGCAGCGCGGTGGCATCGAGCCGTCCACCGGCGTCGGTGGCCACGGTGCGCAGGTTGCGACCGCCCAGGCCCAGCAGTTCGACGGCCTTGCGGACGCAGGAGTGGCTCTCGGCGGTGGCGTAGCCGACCAGCGGGGGCAGCCCGGCCAGGCCCTGCTCGCGCAGGTCGCACCCGGCCAGGCGGGCGGCGCGGTTCCGGGCGGCGGCCAGGCACAGGATGGTGGCCATCGAGGTGCCGGAGGTGAGGATGCCGCCGCCGGGAGGGTGCGGGAATCCGACCAGCTCGGCTATCCAGCGGACCACGGCGCGCTCCAGGTGCACGTCGGCGTGGTCACCCCCGGCGGAGCTGGGGTTCATCGCGGCCGCGGCCAGGGTGGCGAGCACGCCGGCCGGTGCGGGTGCGGAGTTCACCCAGCCGAAGAAGCGCGGGTGGCCGTTGCCCATCGGCGCTGGCATCACCCGGTTCTCGATCTCTTCCAGCAATTCGCCGAGTGGGCGGCCCCGGGAGGGCAGTGGGGCGTCCAGCAGCGCGGCCCGTTCGGCCGGGTCCATCGGCTGCCAGACCGGGCGGCCGGGCAGCGCATCGAGGTAGTCGGCGACCAGGTCGGCGGTGGCGCGGGCGGCAGTGCGGAAGTCGTCGGCGGTGGCGTCGCTCATGCTGCTGCTCCAGTGGGCGGTACTGGGGCGCGGCGTCTTTGGCGCACCTGGCTGCGCCGATCATACGACCGGCTGTGCGATGCGTACCCGGGAGTGCGGAGCTGTGGGCCGGCGGTCTCTTCCCCGCGCCCCGGACGGCGACTCACCGACGGGTCGGGGTCTTCCCCGCGCCGCCCCGGCCGACCCGCCGGACCGCGCGGAGTCCGGGCCGTGGAGCGGCCGCTCAGTCCAGGGTGGCGGAGAGTCCGCCCGCGCTGCGGCAGTAGCCGGCCAGCTCCGGGTTGGTGATCTTGTTGCAGAGACGGGCGGGGGCCCCGGCGTCGGTGTAGTTGACGGTGTAGTAGCTCATCAGGCCCTCGGTGCAGGCCTTGCGCTGCCAGGCATCGGCAGCGGTGGCGCACTGCTGGGCGGCCCAGTCCTCGCGGTCCAGGTTGTACTTCATGGTGCGTGAGCCGACGCCCCGGCTGCAGTCGCCCCCGCCGCCGGTGGCCTGGGCGTTCAGGCACCACTTGAGGGCCTCGGCGAACACCTCGGGGTGGTCCTGCCAGTCGTGCGAACTGAGGTAGTAGGTCGGTGCGTAGAAGTAGCAGGCGGAGCGGAACAGCGCGGGCTGCTCCGGGCAGGGGTAGAGCGGCTCCTCGGCGAGCCTGTCGGCGGGGAGGTTGGCCTTGGCGTTCTCGTCCTCCTCGTCCGGTGCGAAGAACTGCATGAACAGGCCCTCCGAGCAGGTGATCCGCTTGGAGTCGGTGGGGAACTTGCTGCACAGCGCCCGGGCGGCGGGGACGTCCTGCTTGGTGACGAACATGGTCCCGTGCCCCACTCCGTGGATGCAGGGGCCCTTGTTGGCGGGGGCACACAGGGTGAGGATGTCCGCCTCCGGGTTGCCGGAGTTGGCCAGCATCTCCTCCACCGCGCCGTGCAGATAGCCGGCCGCGCAGGTCTCGTGCGGGAAGGAGAGGACCTTCTGGAAGTCCTGGTGGTAGCGCTTGACGGCGGCGTGGCCGAGCTCGTGCGCGATCGGGTGGCAGAACCGGACGGTGTACGGGAGCTTCTTGGTGATCCGGTCCAGGTCCGCCAGGGCCACGCCGGGGTCGGTGGCGTCCATCTCGGCCATCAGCTTGTTGCGCAGTGTGCTGCGGGTCCACACCGCGGGGTCGCCGGTGGGCGTGGCCGCCGCGCCGGCACCCGCCACGGCCGGGCCGGCGGCAGGCGCGGCGGGGACCCACTGGGTGACGGCGGCCGCGCCCAGGCCGAGCGCCCCGAGCAGGGCCGCGGTGACGATCGCGAAGCTTCGCGGCTGCATGCGCTGCTCCTCTGGCCGAAAGCTTTTGATGGGTTTTGTTCCCATCCTGTAGCTATCGGCCAGAATCCACCCGGGTTTGACGGCCGTTCGGGTAGATCTGCGGTTCCGGTGGCGAGATCGCCCGCGGTACGGCCGCTCCGGTCCAACGACGGAGCCCGCACCCGGTCACCCGGGCGGTCGGGGGCAGCGACACGTCCGAGGGCCGGCGACAGGTCAGAGGCTCAGTGGTGGGTCAGAGGCTCAGCGAGACCTCGTAGTCGCGCAGCCAGGCGTTCAGGTCCAGGGCGAGCTCGGTGGCGGCCCGGTTGGCCTGCGGGTCGCCGTCCGGGCGGAGGGTGTCGGCCAGCGCGACCGGGTCCAGCAGCGCGTGGATGGGCGCCTTCGGGTCGGCGGCGACCTCGGCGAGTTCGCCGCGCAGACCGAGCGGGTAGTCGGGGTCCTGGGTGCTCGGGTACGGGCTCTTGACCCGGTCGGCCACCGCGGCCGGCAGGGTGTCCCGGACTGCGGCGCGCAGCAGGCTCTTCTCCCGGCCGTCGAAGGTCTTCATCGCCCACGGAGTGTTGAACACGTACTGCACCAGTCGGTGGTCGCAGAACGGCACCCGGACCTCCAGGCCGGTGGCCATGCTCATCCGGTCCTTGCGGTCCAGCAGGAGGCGTACGAAGCGGGTCAGGTTGAGGTGACTGATCTCCCGCATCCGCCGCTCGAACGGGTCGGCGCCGTCCAGGTGCGGCACCTCGGCCAGGGCCTCGCGGTAGCGCTGGGCCCGGTAGCCGGGCAGGTCCAGCCGGGCGACCAGGTCGGGGGAGAGCAGGCCGTCGCCGGGCCGGGCGGAGGGGCCGGAGAGCTCGGCCATCGAGGCGATCCAGGGGAAGGCGTCGGTCGCGATGATCGCCGGGTCGTGGAACCAGGGGTACCCGCCGAAGAGCTCGTCCGCCGACTCGCCGGAGAGCGCGACGGTGGAGTGCCGGCGGACCACCCGGAAGAGCAGCAGCAGCGAGGTGTCCATGTCGCCGAAGCCGACCGGCAGGTCGCGGGCGTGCAGCACCGCGTCGCGGTGCGCCAGGTCGGTGAGGGAGGCGCTGTCCAGCTCGATGGTGCGGTGGTCGGCGTCAACGTGCTCGGCGACCATCTTCGCGTACGGGCTGTCGGGGGTGGCGCGGAACGAGTCGGGGCGGAAGTTCTCGGTCTGGCCGACGAAGTCGACGGAGAAGGAGTGCACCGGGCCGTGTCCGCCGGCCCGTAGCGCCCGCGCGGCGAGCGCGGTGACGGCGCTGGAGTCCAGGCCGCCGGAGAGCAGGGTGCACAGCGGGACGTCGGAGATCAGCTGCCGCTCGATGATGTCGTCCAGCAGCGCGCGGATGGTGGACACGGTGGTGTCCAGGTCGTCGGTGTGCTCCCTGGCCTCAAGTGCCCAGTAGCGCTGGACGGTCAGCCCCTGGCGGCGGACCCGGATCAGATGGCCCGGCTCCACCTCGGCCATGCCGCGGTAGACCGCGTGGCCCGGGGTCTTGGTCAGGCCGAGCAGTTCGCGCAGCCCGTCGAGGTCCACCGCCGGCCGCACCGAGGGGTGGGCGAAGACGGCCTTGGGCTCGGAGCCGAACAGTACGCCGTCGGCGGTGCGCTGGTAGTAGAGCGGCTTGACCCCCATCCGGTCGCGGACCAGCAGCAGTTCCTCGGTGCGGGCGTCCCAGAGTGCGAAGGCGAACATGCCGTTCAGCCGGGTGACGAAGTCGTGGCCCCACCTCAGGTAGGCGTGCAGCACCACCTCGGTGTCGCTGCGGGTGCGGAAGCGGTGGCCGGCGGCCTCCAACTCGGCCCGTAACTCAAGGTGGTTGTAGACCTCGCCGCTGTAGGTGAGGGCGACCAGCGGCCGGCCGTCGTCCTCGACGGTCATCGGCTGCGCGCCGCCCTCCAGGTCGATCACCGAGAGCCTGCGGTGGCCGAGTGCCGCATGCCGCTCCAGGTGGACACCGCCCGCGTCCGGGCCGCGGCAGGCCATGGTGGCGGTCATCGCGTCCAGAGCGGCCCGTTCCGTGGTGAGGTCCCGGTCGAAAGCGACCCAGCCCGTAATCCCGCACATGCGAACTCCCGGGTTTCCCGTAGGCCTACAGGTGTCGATATGCGTACGCAGGATGACGCTACGCTCAAATATTGAGCAGATCAAGGGATTGGGAATCGCTGAATCCCCCGAGATCTGCCCGATTTCGGGCAGGAATCTTGGATCATGAGCGGACGTCCGCATAGGCTCCCCACTCGTGTCCGCCTCACCACACCCCCACGAAGACCTGCTCGCCCACCTCACCCGCACCACGCCGCTCGGTCCGGGCGAGGCCGCGCGAGTGATCGCGGAGGTGCTGGCGTACTTCTCCGAGAGCACCGAGGAGTACGTCCGCCGCCGCCACGGTGAGCTGCAGGCACGCGGCCTGACCAACGAGCGGATCTTCGCCCGCCTCGGCGTCGAACTGGCCGCCCGTCGCGTGGCGGCGCCCGAGCTGTCCACCCGTCAGCTGCGCCGGATCGTCTACGGCTGAGCCGTACCACCCATCGAACCTGAGGAGTTACCCATGTGCGGAATCGTGGCCTACATCGGCCCGAAGGACGCGACCACCTTCCTGCTGGAGGGCCTGCAGCGGCTGGAGTACCGCGGCTACGACTCCGCCGGGGTGGCCGTCGCCGGCAAGGCCGGCAGCCTGAAGGTCTGCAAGGTGAAGGGCCGGGTCGCCGACCTCGCCGCCGCCGTGCCCGCCCACTTCTTCTCGAATCAGAGGGGCAAGGGCACCACCGGCATCGGCCACACCCGCTGGGCCACCCACGGCGTGCCCAGCGACGCCAACGCGCACCCCCACGTCGACAACGCGGGCCGGATCGCCGTCGTCCACAACGGCATCATCGAGAACGCCGACGAGCTGCGCGCCAAGCTGACCGCCGAGGGCGTCGCCTTCACCTCCGAGACCGACACCGAGGTCCTCGCCCACCTGGTCGCCGCCCACCTCACCGACGACGGCGAGCTGGAGGACGCGGTCCGCGCCGTGCTCGGCCACGTCGTCGGCACCTACGGCATCGCCGTCCTCGACTCCGCCCGCCCGGACCGGATCGTGGTCGCCCGCAACGGCAGCCCGATCGTGCTCGGCATCGGCGAGAAGGAGATGTTCGTCGCCTCCGACGTCGCCGCCCTGGTCCGCTACACCCGGCAGGTGGTGCACCTGGAGGACGGCGAACTGGCCACCGTCCAGGCCGGCGGCTTCAACACCTTCACCTCCGACGCGCGCCCGACCACCCGTCAGCCCTCCACCGTCGACTGGGAGATCGGCTCCTACGACACCGCCGGCTACCAGCACTTCCTGCTCAAGGAGATCCACGAGCAGCCGGCCGCCGTCGAGCGCACGCTCTCCGGCCGGCTGGACGAGCGCTTCGCCACCGCCCATCTCGGCGGCCTCAACCTGGACGCCCGGGAGCTGCGCGAGATCCGCCGGGTGAAGATCCTCGGCTGCGGATCCGCCTACTACGCGGGCGAGATGGGCGCCCAGCTGATCGAGGAACTCGCCCGCATCCCCGCCCACAGCGAGCCCGCCTCCGAGTTCCGCTACCGCAACCCCGTCATCGAGGCCGACACCCTCTACATCGCGGTCAGCCAGTCCGGCGAGACCTACGACACGCTGGCCGCCGTCCAGGAGATCAAGCGCAAGGGCGGCCGGGTGCTCGGGGTGGTGAACACCGTCGGCAGCGCCATCGCCCGCGAGTGCGACGGCGGTATCTACCTGCACGCCGGCCCGGAGATCTCGGTCGCCTCCACCAAGGCCTTCACCTCCACCGTGATCGCCTTCGCGCTGCTCGCCCTGCACTTCGGGCGGATCCACGACCTCTCCCCGGCCGACGGCCGGCGGATCGTGAACGCGCTCAGGGCACTGCCCGGCCAGATCCGCGAAATCCTCGGCCAGGAGGAGCAGGTGGCCAAGCTGGCCGCCGAGTTCGCCGGAACGGCCGGCGCCCCCACCGAGGGCATGATGTTCATCGGCCGGGTGCGCGGCTACCCCGTCGCCCGCGAGGGCGCGCAGAAGCTCAAGGAGATCTCCTACATCCACGCCGAGGCCTACCCCGCCAGCGAGCTCAAGCACGGCCCGCTCGCGCTGATCAGCCCCGAACTGCCCACCGTGGCACTGGTACCCGACGACGAGCTGCTCGACAAGAACCTCACCACCCTCGGCGAGATCAAGGCCCGCTCCGGCCGCGTCCTGGCCATCGCCCACCGCGCCCCCGAGGCCAAGCTCGCCGACCACTGCATCGTGGTCCCCAAGAGCGAGCCGGAGTTGGACCCGCTGCTGCTCAACATCCCGCTCCAGCTGCTCGCCTACCACGCGGCCGTGGCCCTGGAACGGGACGTGGACAGGCCGCGCAACCTCGCCAAGAGCGTCACCGTGGAGTAGCCCGGGTATCACCGTGGAGTGGTCAAGGCATCACCGTGGAGTAGCCCAGGCCGATCTGACGACATCTCGGCAGGGTGATGCCACCTCAGGTGCGCGACGGCTATGGTTCGACCGTGGGCCGGCGGGAGCATCGGCCCGGACCAGCACCGGAACGGGAGACGGAGCATGCGGATCGGCATCATCGGCACCGGCACCGTCGGCCGGACCCTCGCGGCCAAGCTGGTGTCGCTGGGCCACGAGGTCACCCTCGGTTCGCGCACCAAGGAGAACGCGGGGGCCGCCGAATGGGCCCGCCAGGCGGGCCCCTACGGACACGCCGGGACCTTCGCGGACGCCGCCGACTTCGGCGAACTGGTCATCAACGCGACCGCCGGTACGGTCTCGCTCCAGGCCCTGCGCCTGGCCGGGGCCGACCGGCTCGCCGGGAAGGTCCTGATCGACGTCTCCAACCCGCTGGTCTTCGCACCCGACGGCGAGGTCAGCCTCGACCCCGTCAACACCGACAGCATCGGTGAGCGGATCCAGCGGGAGTTCCCGTACACCGCGGTGGTGAAGGCGCTCAACACCCTCAGCGCGCCGCTGATGGTCGACCCCGGGCGGGTCCCCGGAGCGCACAACCTCTTCATCGCAGGGGAGGACCCCGAGGCCAAGGCCCGGGTCAGGTCGCTGCTGGAGCAGTTCGGCTGGGCCGACGAGGTGATCGTCGACCTCGGCGGGATCACCGCGGCCCGCTCCACCGAGATGCTGATGCCGTTCTGGCTGAACATGATGCGCCACGTCGGCCACACCGACTTCAACTACTCCTTCAAGATCGCCGAGTGAGGCCGCAGGCAGCATGAGTGATCAGCCACCGACCCCGTACCAGCACCTCCGCGAGGACTGGCAGAGCGCCCTCGCCGTGGTGGCGCACCCAGATGACATGGAGTACGGCGCGGCCGCCGCCGTCGCCCGCTGGACCTCCCAGGGCAAGCGGATCGGCTACGTCATGGTCACCAGCGGCGAGGCGGGCATCGACTCGCTCGCACCCGAACGGTGCCGCCCGGTCCGCGAGGCCGAGCAGATCGCCTCCGCCGCGCTGGTCGGCGTGGACGACGTGGACTTCCTCGGCCACCCCGACGGCGTGGTCGAGTACGGCATCGGGCTGCGCCGCGACATCGCCCGGGTCGTCCGCAAGTACCGTCCGGACATCGTGATGACCACCAACTTCCGGGACACCTACGGCGGCGTGGTGCCCAACCAGGCCGACCACATCGCGGTCGGCCGGGCCGCCCTGGACGCGGTACGGGACGCGGGCAACCGGTGGATCTTCCCCGAGCTCGGCGAGGAGGGCCTGGCGCCCTGGAGCGGCGTCCGCGAAGTCTGGGCCGCCGCCTCGCCCGAGGCCCGGCACGCAGTGGACACCACCGACTTCCACGACCGGGGCGTCGCCTCGCTGATGGCCCACCGGGCCTACCTGGAGGCCCTCGGTGGGGAGATGTCCGATCCGGAGGAGTTCCTGGAGTCGGCCGGGCGGGCCGCCGGCAGCCGGCTCGGCACCCGTTACGCCTCCCCGTTCGAGGTGATCCCGCTACGCCCCTGAGCGGGCTCCGCGCCGCCGGCGGGTTCCGGTTCGTCGCTGTCGCTGTCGCTGCTGCTGCCGCCACCGTCCGGCTCGTCCCGGCCGGAGCGGCGCCGGCGGCGCAGGAGCCGTACCGCCACCAGGCCGACCGCCAGCACCACGAGCGCGACCAGCGCGACCACCTGGTAGTGCAGCGCCTGGGCGTAGAGGGTGCCGATGTCCGCGCCCGCGGCGTAGCCGATCGAGGACCAGAGGCCGACCCAGAGCAGGGCGCCGATCGCGTCGGCTGGTACGAAGCGGCTCGGGCGAAGTTCGGCCGCGCCCGAGATGATGCCACCGGTCTGCCGCAGGCCGTCGATGAAGCGGGCCACCAGGACCACCTTGGGGCCGTGCCGGGCGAAGAAGCGGTCGGCCTTGGCCAGCCGTTCCTCGGTGATCAGCAGGTACCGGCCCCAGCGGTGGAGCAGCGCCAGCCCGCCGGTCCGGCCGATGAGGTAGCCGGCGCCATGGCCGGCGACCGCGGCGACCGTCGCCACCGCGGCCACCGCGGCGATGTTCAGGCGGCCGGTGCCCGCGTAGACGGCGGCCAGCACCAAGATGGTCTGGCCCGGCACCGGGATGGCGCAGTTGTCCAGAAAGACCAGGGCTCCGACCGCCGGATAGCCGTAGCCGTCCAGCAGCGGAGCCAGGTGGGCCAAGGGACCCGGAAGGGGCGGCGCCGGCATGGTCGATGCTCCTGGCCGCGTGATCGATCGCTCGGGGGTGGTTACCGGCTGGAGCTGCCGGAGCTCTTCTTGGTCTCGATGTTGCAGTCGGGGCCTGGGTAGATCAGACCGGTGTGGCCGTCTTCGAAGCGGACCACGTAAGGGGGTTCGCCGTCGACTCCGCGCACCTCGATGATCTCGCCCTTCTGATCCACCATTCCGACTGATCTGCTGTGGATGTGGAGCTGGTCACCTACCGCCGCATGCATGATCTGCTCCTCGGGGAGTACGGGCTGTACCGGCGGGCGACCACTGTGCCACCAGCAGGGCAGGCGGCCGTTCCGCTCTTCCACTGTGCGGCGTGAACCGGGTGGTCGCAATGTCGTGCGGGGCCGGGATACGGCCGGTCGGGGCCGGGAACCACGGCCGGGAGGGGCTCGGGGGCGGGGGCGGCCGGGGCCGAGGGGTACGGCCGGGCGAGGGCCTGGGTACGGCCGGGCGGAGTCACACGGGCAGATGGTCGGCCAGGTAGCAGCGCAGCAGGCGCTTGGCCTCGGCGATCAGGGCAGGGTCACCGTCCGGGTCGTTGCGGAAGGCCAGTTTGAGTACCGCGTCGGCGCACTCCATGGCCACCCGCAGGGCGACCGCGAAATCCGGGGTGTCGAACAGTCCGCCCGCCAGGGTCCGCAGCCGCAGGGCCACGGCGGCGTTGTTGTCGAGGTCGTCGTCCAGCAGGTGGAGACCGTCGCGGACGCCCGCGGGACGCTGCTCGACCAGTCCGAAGTCGACGTGGCAGAAGCCCGGGACAGCGCGCTTCATGGCCACGAACTCCTCGACGGCCAGATCCACGAAACCGGCCACGCCCTGCGGAGCCTCGGCGTCCAACCGGCGGGCGAGGCGGTCGAGGTAACGGTCCAGGTTCCGTTCGGCGAGGGCGGCGAGCAGGCTCTCCTTGCCGGAGAAGAACTGGTAGAGAGTGCCGATCGGCACCCGGGCGCGCTGGGCCACCTCCTTGGTGGTCAGCCCGCCGGCACCGACCTCGTCCAGTAGACCCGCGCAGTTGTCCAGCAGCCGCTCGTACCGCTCCAGGCTGCGCCGCTGCACCGGCCTGCGCCGCGCCGCCGTGCCCGCCCCGGCCCGCTGGCCGTCCGTCCGCGCCGTCATGCAACTACTGTGCCGTATCCGGCATTCCGGTTGCGAATCGCTGACATGAGCCAGGCTCATGTTGGCAGAGCGGTCCCCCGGCGGCGGCGCCAGGTGGGACCGGTGCGGTACCGGCGCCCGTCGCGGGCCGGTACCGCACGCCGGCGGGCGGGTCAGCCCCGGGGCAGCACCAGGGACTGGACGGCCGGGAGCTTGCGCCAGTCGCTGGAGACGATGCTCGCGTGCGCTCGGGCGAGCTGCTCGGTGCGGGCGCGGGCCTGGTCGGCGGTGGGAGCGGTGGCGCTGATCGCCGGGGCGACGTTCTGGGCGTCGGTCATCACCAGCAGATAGTGCGAACGGTCGTACCAGGCGGTGTCGATGCCGCCGGTGTACGTGGCGGCGTCGCCGTCGAAGACCACGAACCACGGCCTGATCCCGGCGTCCGCGCCCGTGTACGCGCTGCGCGGGTCACCGCCGGCGGCGCGGTGCACGGCGGGGAACAGCTGGGCGTCCCCGATGCGGCCGGCCGCGGCCAGGTCGCGCAGGTGCCGCCCGTACTCGACGTCGGTGTGCAGGGTGTCGAAGGGGTTGCCCTCCTCGACCGTCCCCGGGATGGCGTACAGGAGGACGCGGCCGGCGAGCGCCGCTCGGCTCGGCCAGTTGCCGGCGCGGACCGCCTCGTCGACGGTGGCGTACGAGCCGCCGCCGGGCTTGGCGAGCAGATCGGCCGGGCGGAGCACGGCGGAGCCCAGGTGGGCGGCGATCAGGGAGTCCAGCTGTGCGGGCCCCATGCCGTGGTTGGCCGAGAAGCCCGCCTTGAGCTCCAGTTTGACCACCAGCGGGCCGGCGCCCGGGTGGGCGCCGAGCCAGACCCGGACGTCGTCCAGGCAGCTCTCGAGGTTCTTGTTGGCGCCGCCGGTGTAGAGCTGCGCCGGGGCGTTCGCGGCGGTGCAGTTGTTGGAGTTGCCGAACGGGTTGGCGTGACTGACCTTCCACTCCTCGGTGATGGTGTCCGTCCAGACGTCCAGCTCGATCATGCCGGTACCGGTGTCCAGCCCCTGGGCGAGGTACCCGTAGGCGGCCGGGTCGTAGGTGTTGTGCAGGCCGACGGTGGTGGCCGAGCCGAACGGAAGAGCGCCCGTCCCGGTCGCGCTGGCCGGGGGCGCCGGGATCAGGGCGGCTGCGGCGGCGAACAGGCCGGCTGCCAGAGGGCCGGCGATGGTACGGCGTACGGTCACAGGTACTGTCCCCCGGGTAGGATGCTGGTCCCGGCCGCCCCTGCCGGGCCGCCGGATGAATCATCGCCCGCCTGAACATGAGTCAGGTGAAGGCGGCATGACGATAACGTGACGCCTTGTCATGTCGTGCGGCCGGGGGAGCGAAGTCGCTTCGGGCGTGTGTCAACCGTGGTTCTCGTGCCGGTGTCGCCCCGAAACCGCGATCCGCTCAACTGGACGTCCTGCACGGCGCGTTGCCCGACGGCGTCGTCCGCGCGTAGGCACCCAGGAGGCGCTGCGCCGCATCTGGTGTTCCGGCGAGGATTCTCTAATATGAGCAACGCTCATGTTGGCGGAGAGCGGGAGGGCGCTGGACGTGCCGAACCGGCGCGAGGAGGCCGGAGGCCGGCGATCAAGGTTGTGACCAGGGGCGATGAGGGCCTGGGCCTTGACCGGGGCGCGGAGCGTGGCTCCGGTGTCGCGTGTTTCCACCGCGTCGACCTGATCGTCCGTCATGCCCGCGTTGGCCAGTGCCTGGCGGATCACCCGCTGCTGGGACGGCCTGTTGGGGCGGTGAGCCCGTTGCCGGCGCCGTCCTGGTTGGTGCACCTCGGTGGCCCACACGTGCGCCTGGCCCACGGCGAGGCCGGGCCGACCTCGACCAGCAGGGTGGCGCCCAAGGCGAGCGCGCCGACGCCGTCGCGGAACCGGACGGTGTGGCGGACAGGCTGCACCCAGTAGTCGGGTGAGCGGAGCTGTTCGGCGGTGGCGGGTTCGCCGGTCAGGTTGGAGACCGCGGTCAGGCGCGATGGGGCGTAGTCGAGGCCCCGGGCGACCTCGGCGAAATCCGCCAGCATGGTGTCCATGCGCGGGGAGTGGAAGGCGTGCGAGACCGGCAACTGCTTGACCCGGTGGCCGCGCTCGCGCCACGTCTGTGCGATCCGTGTGACGGTGTCGGCGTCGCCGGAGACCGCGGTGGCGTGCGGTCCGTTGACGGCGACGATCGAGAAGCGGTCGGTCAACTCGGCGGTTTGCGGGGTGAGTTCCTCCTCGGTGGCCTCCATGGCCAGCATCGCGCCGTCGGCGGTGACCGCCTGCATCAGAGTTCGGCGTACTGCAACGTCGTCCGGCCGCCGTCCGGCTCGCCGGTAGGGGTGCGCAGCACCTCGGGAACTCGGGGTCGCAATCAGCCTCAGGCGGTCTACCAAAGCTCGACTTGACTCCGCCTGAAGGGCGCGCGCCCTGCCGGACGCGCCCGGCGGCCGCGGCGACTGCGGCCCCGCCGGGGCGGCCGGACCGGTTGGGTCGGCGCGCCATCACCGTTGCGGGGGAAGGCACTTGCATGCCCGGGGGCGTAAAGTTAGTCTCTAACGTGTTAGTCGCTAACAGGAGGTTGTCATGGAACAGGAACGGCCACCGGTCCCCGGACGGTGGTGGATGCTGGCAGCGCTCTGCCTGTCGGTACTCGTGCTCAGCCTGGACTTCACCGTCCTGAACGTCGCCCTGCCGACGATCTCCACAAGCCTGCACGCGAGCATCTCCGACCTGCAGTGGATCGTCGACGCCTACTCGCTCGCGGTGGCCGGCGCGATGCTCCCCGCCGGGGCCTTCGGCGACAAGTTCGGCCGCAAGCGGGTCTTGCTGATCGGCCTCGCGATCTTCTTCGGGGCCTCGTTCTGGGCTGGACTCGCCCACACCACGGGGGAGTTGATCGGAGCCAGGGCGCTGCTCGGGATCGGTTCGGCGATCATCCTGCCGATGACCCCGGCGATGCTGGTCGCGACCTTCGACGGACGCGAGCGGACGAAGGCGATGGCGGTGTTCACCGCTGCGATCGGCGCGGGAATGCCGCTGGGGCCGATCGTCGGCGGCGCGTTGCTCCAGCACTTCTCCTGGAACTCGGTCTTCTGGATCAATGTGCCGGTGGTCGCGATCACCCTGGTGGTCGGCGCGCTGCTGATCAAGGAGTCGCGCGACCCGGCCGCCCTCAAACTGGACTGGCTCGGCACGGTGCTCGCCGTGACCGGCATCGTGGCCCTGGTCTACGGCGTCATCCGCGGCCCCGAGCACGGCTGGGCCGACGGGGCGACGATCGGCGTGCTGGTCGCCGCGGTGGTGCTGCTGGCCGTCTTCGTCCTCTGGGAGCGCCGCTTCGACCACCCGCTGATGAACACCAAGCTGTTCCGCAACCGGGTCTTCACCTGGAACACCGTGGCGATCATGATCGTGGCCTTCGCCCTCGCCGGCGTGGTCTTCGTGGTCCCGCAGTACATCCAGGTGGTGCTCGGCTACGACTCGCTGGGCACCGGCCTGCGGATCATTCCCCTGATGGGCGGGCTGCTGGTGGCCGGTGCGGCAGGCTCGTGGGCGGACAAGATGATCGGGATCAAGGCCGTGGTCGTGACTGGCCTGGTCGTGATGACCGGCGGACTCGTGGCGCTCTCCCAGGTGAAAACCGGCAGCAGCTACGGCCTGATCGCCGGCGGTCTGGCCGGCTGCGGCTTCGGCATCGGCGCCGTCATGGGGCCGGCCCTGGATGCCGCCATCAGCGCCTCCGGCGGCACCGACGCCGGCGCCAGCTCGGCTGTGGTCAATACCCTGCGCCAGGTCGGCAGCGCCCTCGCGGTGGCCGGGCTGGGCAGCATCCTGTCCGCGGTCTTCTCCCACAAGATCGACCCCGCGCTACACGGCCTGCCCGCTGCCGCGGCCCACCCGGCGCGCGAGTCGGTCGCCGCCGCCTCGGCGATCGCCGACAAGCTCGGCCCGGCCGGGGCGGGGCTGCGGCAGGCCGCGGGCCTCGCCTACATCGACGGGATGTCCGCAGTCATGCTGAGCTGCGCCGGGGCCGCCGTGCTCGGCACCATCGCCTGCCTGATCTACCTTCCCAGGCGTACCCCCGCCCCGGATCCGGTGGTGCTGGAGCTGGTCGACGCGGCGGACTTCGGCGCCGCCACTGTCAGAGAATGACCGCATGAAGACCAGTGACGCGACGCCGGACTGGCGCGAGCGCAAGAAGGCCCAGACCCGCCGCACTCTCCAGGAGCAGGCCATGCGCCTGTTCCTGGAGCAGGGCTATGAGGCGACCACCGTGGAGGAGATCGCGAACGCCGCCGGGGTCTCCCACATGACGTTCTTCCGCTACTTCCCCACCAAGGAGGATGCGGCCCTCGCGGACGACTACGACCCGGTGATCGCCGAGCTCATCGCCGAGCGGCCGGCTGACGAGTCGGCCATAGACAAGATCCGCCACGCGCTCATCGAGGGCCTCAAGCGGGTCTACACCACCGACCGCGACGCGCTGCTCGCCCGCAACCGGCTGGTCCTGTCGACCCCCGCGCTGCGCGCCCGCACCTGGGAGCGGCAGGCTGCGGACCAGGAGCTGATCGCCCGGGCACTGTCCGCACACTCGGGGTACGCGCAGAACGCGCTGCACACCCGCGTGGTGGCGGCCGCCTGCCTGGCCGCGGCCATGACGGCGATCAGCGTCTGGACCGAGAGCAACGGAACCCTGGACCTGCCCGTCCTGATCAACGAGGCGTTCGACGCGCTCCGCAACGAGCTGCGCTGAAGGTTGAGACGGCCAGTGAGGCCCTGAAGGGTGTCAAAACTCCGATCAGGCCGCTGATCTGGGAGTTTCCAGCGGTGGGTGAGAAGGCGGGATCGGTGCGGCGTGGTACTTGTTGAGCAGTCCGCCGAGTACTCGACGGCGCCGAATTGCCGTAGCGGGCAGGGGGATGACATTCGGTTCGTCAAGTTGGCGTACACCAACCGTACGCCGACAGCCCCGGACGCCGGCGGACAACGGCGCACGGCTGCGGACCCAACTCGCCTGTGGCTCAACGCCCCGACCAGCCCTTAGATCTCCCCCGCTGGCGCCGCTGCGGCTGGCGGCCTTGGCGGTGCGGTCGAGTCAGTCCTGGGCGTCCTCCCCGGTGGGGAACGCATTCGCGTGCGAGGGGTGCTTGTTCTCGTTGATCTCCTGTAGATCTGGCGCGCATAGTGTCGGGTTTCATCGAGGCGGCCGCGGCAGTCGGCGGACGTGATCCCTTCCGGGTTCATAGGGGCAGGAGTGTTATGGAACCGAACATCGCGTTTCGGGTGCTGAGTACCGTGCAGGTCTGCCGGGGCGGGCACTGGCGGCGGGCCGGCTCCCCGCAGCAGCAGGCGGTGCTGGCCGTGCTGCTGCTGCGGGCTGGGCGGCTGGTCACGGCGGACGGGCTGGTGGACGCGGTCTGGGGGGACGAGCCGCCGGCGAGCGTGATCACCGTGCTGCGGACCAATGTGTGGCGGCTGCGTCGGAGTCTGGAGGAGTGCCGCACCGGGCCGCAGGACCTGCTGGTCTCGGTGGGCAACGGCTACCGGCTGGACGTGCCGCCGGAGTCGGTGGACGCGCTGCGGGCCGAGCAGCTCGCGGCCGAGGCGCAGGAGCTGCACCGGCAGGGCCGGCTCGTGGAGCACCGCCAGCTGCTGCGCGACGCGCTGGCGCTGTGGCACGGGGTGCCGCTGGCCGGGGTGCCCGGCCCGTTCGCGCGGCAGCAGCGCGACCGGCTGGAGGAGCTGCGGTTCACCATGGAGGAAGAGCGGTTCGAGGCCGAGCTGGTGGCCGGGAACGCGGCCTCGATCATCCCGGGGCTGACCGCGCTCAGCCAGGAGAGTCCGCTGCGGGAGCGGCCCTACGGCCTGCTGATGCGGGCGCTGAGCGAGGCCGGTCGGCGGGCGGACGCGCTGACGGTCTATCGGCAGGCGCGCACCGTGCTGCGCGAGGAGCTGGGTATCGAGCCCAACGCCGAGCTGCGCGAGTTGCAGGTGCGGGTTCTGGCGGAGGGTTCGGCACCGGGTGCGCCGGTTCCGGTGGAGCCGGTCGCCGCTCCCGCCGTCCAGGAACCCCCGCAGGAGCCCGCACCGGCCCCCGCGCCGGTCGCCGAGTTCCAGGCGGTGCCGGCTCAGCTGCCGTCCGGCATCCCCGACTTCACCGGGCGCGAGGCAGCCCTCGCGGTGCTTCGGCAGGCCCTGGACAGCGGCGGCGGCCACACCCCCGTGATCACCGCGATCACCGGCATGGGCGGCGTCGGCAAGTCGGTGCTCTCCACCCGGTTCGCCCACCTGGTCAAGGAGCGGTTTCCCGACGGGCAGCTCTACGCGGATCTGTACGGCACGGCCGCGGACCCCGAGCACTCCAAGACCGTGCTGGACGCCTTCCTCACCGCGCTCGGCGTCCCGCGCCGATCGCTGCCGGCCGACCCGGCCGACGCCGCCTGCCTGCTGCGCACCATGCTGGCCGACCGCCGGGTGCTTCTGCTGCTCGACGACGCCCGCGACGCGGCGCAGGTCCGGCCGCTGCTGCCCGGCTCGGCGGGCTGCGCGGTGGTGATCACCAGCCGGACCAGGCTGGTCGGCCTGCCGATCAGCGCGCAGGTCCACCTCGACCTGTTCACCCCCGAGGAAGCCTGGGAGCTGCTGGGCCGGGTGGTCGGGGAGCAGCGGGTCGGCGCAGCGGACGCGGACGCCAAGCGGCTGCTGGCCGCGTGCAGCCGGCTGCCGCTGGCCGTGCGGATCGCCGCCGCTCGGCTGGCCGCCCGCCCGCAGTGGTCGATCGAGCGGTTGGCCGAGCGGCTCTGCGACAGTGACCGGCGGCTGGCCGAGCTGCGGATCGGCGACCTGGCCGTCACCAACACCTTCGAGCTGAGCCACCGGATGCTGACCCCGGCGCAGGCCAGGGCGTTTCGGCTGCTCGCCCGTGTCACCCGGACCGCGACCAGCCTGGCCTCGGCCGCCGCCCTGCTCGCGCTGCCCGAACCCACCGCCGAGGACCTCCTGGAATCGCTGGTGGACGCCGCTCTGCTGGAGTCGCCGCAACCCGGCTGCTACCGGTTCCACGATCTGGTGCGGGCGTTCGCCGAGCAGTTGCCCGCCGAGCAGCCGGGCGAGCAGGAGCAGGCGCTGGAGCGGCTGCTCGGGCACCTGCGGGCCCGCGCGCACCGGGCCTTCCAGGCGATGGTGCCCGGCGACCCGGTGGCCGACCTGCTGGCTCCGAACTGCCCGCAGGTGCCGGGCTTCGTCGATCTGGCCGCCGCCCGCGGCTGGGCGCGGGCCGAGGTGGAGACCGCCGTGGAGGCGGCCAGGATCGCCGCCTGCGACGCGCAGGGCGAGGGGCGGACGCTGGCCGCGGCCGCCGATGTGCTGGTCCTGTTCAGCCCGTTCGGTCAGGAGATCCCCTACGACCGGCTGGCCGACACCGCCGAGGCCGTGGCGGCGGCCGCCGAGCGGCGCGGCGAGGACCGCACCGTGGGGCGCGCCCGGTTCGTCTGCGGCAACGCGGCGCTGCAGCGCCTGCGACTGGACGCCGCCGAGCGGCACGCACTGGCCGCAGAGGTAGCGCTTCGCTGCGCCGCGGACCCGGCGGTGCTGCACCAGGCGCTCAACGACCTCGGACTGATCGCCCAGTTGCGCCAGCGTTACGCGGAGGCGGCCGGGCGCTACGAGGAGGCGGCGCGGGTGGCGAGCGCGGCCGGGCACCGTGCCAGCGAGCTGGTGACCAGCCTCAACGCCGCGCTGGCCCGTCTGCGGGCGGGCCAGCCCGAGGAGGCCAGGCAGACCGCGGCGGCCGCACTCGGCCCGCTGCGCTCGCTCGGCAACGCCCCTGGCCTCAGCTTCGCGCTGTACGTGCACGGCCTGGCGCTGCACGAGTCGGCCTGCTACCCGGAGGCGGTCGCAGCCTTCGAGGAGTGCCTGGCGATCTGTGTGGAGGCCGGGCTGCGCGGGCGTGAGGCCAGCTGCCGTTCGGGTCTGGCGGACGCGCTGCGCGCGCTCGGCCGGCTCGACCGGGCGCTGTCGCTGGCCGAGCAGGGCGTCGAGCAGTGCCGCGAGCGCGGCGCCGAACGGGACGCCGCTCGGGCCCTGTTGGTCCTCGGTCGGGTGTTCGGCGCGCTGGGCCGCACGCTTGAGGCCGAGGAGCGGACCAAGGAGGCGCTCGCCGAGTTCCGCCGGCTGGGGCTGGCGGAACTCGGCGAGCCCCAACGGCAGCTCGCGGTCCTGGCGGTGAACGAGCCGGCGGGGTCCTCCAAGGGCCTGGAAGGCCCTCAGTGTTCGAGGGCCGCCATCCGGGTCGGCAGGGTGTCCCAGACCCGGGGCGTATAGAAGTGCGCACCCGGCAGCACGTCGTGTCGGAACTCCCCGACGGCGAGCTCGCGCCACCGCTCACCGACGCTGCGCGGGATCACCTGGTCACTCTCGCCGGTCAGCAGCTGGACCGGGACGGTGGTGGTGTCACCCGCCCGGTAGGCGTAGGAGTCCCGGGCCTGGATGTCCGCGCGCATCAACTCCACGGCCATGTCCAGCAGATCGGGATCGTCCAGCACGTACTCCGGCAGGATGCCGAAGGACCGCATCCAGGTCACGATCTCCTCGTCACAGGTGCCCTGCGACGGGGTGGTCGGCCACATCTCTTGCGGCGACTGCCCCGGTCGCGGGGCGGCCGCGGAGGAGATGACCAGCGAGCTGGGCGTCACGGCACCGCGCCGCTCCAGCCGCACCGCCACGTCGAAGGCGAGCAGCCCGCCCAGGCTGTGGCCGAAGAGTACGTAGGGGCGGTCGGCGTGCGCGATCAGCGCGCCGACCACGTCCTCGGCCAGTTCGTCCCAGTCCTGGGCGAACTCCTCGGCGAAGCGCCCCTCCCGGCCCGGGTAGCAGACGGCCGCCAGATCGGTGCCGGGCGGCAGGTGGTCGGCCCAGGGCAGGTAGGCGCCGGCGCCGCCGCCGCAGAACGCGAGGCAGATGAGCTCCTGGTGGGCCTGCGGGGATCGGTTGGGACGGACCAGGACGGTGTCGTTCAAGGTCGGCGGTCCTCTCGTAGGTGGGTGGTCAGTCGCCCCGGGAGGCGGTGCCGCGGAGCGCTTCGAGGTGGGCGACCAGGTCGTCCAGCTTCGGATACCGGTAGATGTCCCTGATCGACAGCGGCAGCCCCAGGGTGTCCTTCAGGTCCTTCAGCACCCGAAGGGCGGTCAGGGAGCGGCCGCCCAGCGCGAAGAAGTCGTCACCGGACCGGACCTGGGCCCGCCCGAGGACGGTGGTCCACAGCTGCGCCGTCAACGTCGCGATGTCATCAGTCACCAGCTCGCCCAGTGGGTCGCCCGGTGCGGTCGAGGAGGACGCGGGCTGCGGCAGCGCGGCAGCATCGATCTTGCCGTTGGCGGTCAGCGGCATGGCGGCGAGCGGGACGAAGGCGGCGGGCACCATGTACTCGGGCAGTACCTCGGTGGCGTGCTGCCGCAGTTGCTCAGCCGTCAACGCCACCGGCCCGGCCGCGGTGGCGTAGGCCACCAGCTCGACCTCGGCCGTGCTTCGGCGGCGAACCACGACGTGTGCGGTGGCCACCTGAGGGTGGCGCTCCAGTACGCGTTCCACCTCGCCGAGCTCGACCCGGTGGCCGCGGATCTTCTCCTGGCGGTCGCGCCGGCCCAGGAACTCCAGCTCGCCGTCCGCCCGGCGCAGCGCCCGGTCACCGGTGCCGTACATCCGGGTGCCCGGGGCGCCGAACGGGTCGGCGACGAAGTGCCGTGCCGTCAGTGCGGGGCGGCGCAGATAGCCGTTGGCCAGGCGGGTGCCGGCGATGAACATCTCGCCCGCGGTTCCGTCGGGTACCGGGCGCAGCTCGTCGTCCAGCACGTACAGCCGGACGCCGGGCAGCTCCCGGCCGATCGAGGGCTCGCCGCCCGCGATCCAGGCCGCAGTGGAGTCGACCGTGCACTCGGTGGGGCCGTAGAGGTTCACCGCCGAAAGGACGCCCTGCTCGGTGGCGGCCGTCAGCTCCCGCCAGGTGTGCTCGGGCACTGGCTCGCCGCCGATCAGCAGCCGTAGTCGGCGGCCGTCCGCGCGCGGGGTGAGCAGCACCTCGCGCAGCACCTCCCAGTGCGAGGGCGTCAGGTCCAGATCGTCCACCTGGTGGCGGGTCAGCACGGTGGCCAGGCGCGAGGGGTGCAGGCGGTCCGCCTCGTCGAGTACGACCAGGGTGTCGCCGCGACAGACCCTGATCCACTGCTGGACCGAGGCGTCGAAGGCCGCGCTGGCGTTCCAGGCGACCACTCGCGGCTCGGGCGCGTACACCGCCGCCTGCTCCAGTGCCGCGGTCAGCGAGGCGACAGCACCGCGGGTCACCTCGACGCCCTTGGGGGTGCCGGTGGAGCCGGAGGTGAAGATGACGTAGGCCGGATCCAGCGGACCGGCCGGCCGGTCCGGGTCCAGCGGCGCGGTGGGCTGGTCCGGGTCCAGCGTGCTCGGCTCGATCACCGGCACACCGACGGGTGCGAAGTGCGCCTCTCCCTCGGTCACCAGTGCCTGCAGCCCGGCTTCCGCGACCACCTGCTCAAGGCGGCGACGCGGGTAGTGCGGGTCCAGCGGTACGTAGGCCGCGCCGGCCCGCCACACGGCGAGCAGCGCCACCACCAGCCGGCTGCCGCGCGGCAGGCAGACCCCGACCCGGCCGCCGCGCCGGACCCCCTGGGCGCGCAGTTCGGCGGCGAGCCGGCGGGTTCGGCGGTCGAGCTGGCTGAAGTCCAACTCGCCGTCGGAGCCGTGGACGGCCAGGCGGGTCGGGGTCTGCCGGACGGTCAGGCGCAGCCGCTCCAGGAGGTCGAGCGGTGCTGCGGTGGTGTCACTCATGCGTGGACTCCTTCCCGCTGGGTGGCCTCGGCCATGGCGACGACGATCCGACGCTCGCCGGTGTACGGCTCGCGGGCGTGCGAGGTGAGCATGTTGTCCAGCACCAGGATGTCCCCTCGCTGCCAGGAGAACCTGACGCTCTCGGCCCGGTAGGCAGCGCGGAGCTCGGCGACCACCGCGGGGTCGATCGGCGAACCGTCGAAGTGGCGGGTGTCATAGGGCAGTTCGTCGGGCGAGAAGGCGGCCAGCAGGGTTTCCTGGACGGCCGGCTCCAGCGTCGTGGGGTGGAAGAAGGTCAGGTGGTTGAACCACAGCCGCTCACCGGTGACCGGGTGCGCCGCGGTGACCGGGCGCAGCTGGCGGGTGCGCAGCAGCCCCTCGGGCAGCCACTCGCAGTGGATGTCGTGCTCGGCGCAGATCCGTTCGACCTCCTCCGGGGTGTCGCAGCCGAAGGTGGTCTGCCAGGACAGGCCCATGCCCTCGTGGAAGTGGCGCACGAGCTGGTAGCCCTCGGCGAAGTCCTCGATGATCCCGGGCCGGACCCGGCTGGTGACCCGGCGTAGGTCGGCGATCGGGGTAGCGCCCTCGGTGGCCGGCTCGGTGACGCAGTGGAAAGCGATGTAGCGCGGCCAAGTGTGGCCGTAGGACTGCTCGTTGTGCAGGAAGATGGGCTGGTCCGCCGGGTGGTCGGTGGAGGTGTAGACGTTGTTGGCCACTGCGTGGCGGGGCGAGGAGCGCAGCTGGTAGGCCAGCGGCTCGCCGACCGCGGTGCGGATGAACTCCTCGAACACCGCGACCGAGGGGACCTGCCAGCCGCGCAGCAACAGGGCGCCGTGCTGCAGGAGACCGTCGCGCAGCTCCTGCTGCGCCTCGGCCGCCCAGGCGACGAGGTCGGCACCCGGGTGCGGCGGGGGGACGAGCAGCGGCAGGGACCGCTCCTCGGCGGCACCCGGCCTGGTCGGACCAGAGGTCATGGCATGCGCCTTCCGTGCGTGACTGGGGCGATTGGCGTCACAAGGTGTGACCGGATCACAACTGCATCGTGACTGGATGACGTGACTGGATTCAGGCAGGCCGGACGCTCGCGTGACCGGCACCGCTTCCGCGGACACTCTCCCGGCCCTCGATCTCCTTTCGATCCGCGTCCGATGGCCGCCGCCCGCCGGGACGCCCCCGCGGCGGCGAACGGCGGCCCGGATGTTGATGCGTCGTATATCGAATGGAGAAAGGGGCCGGAGACGGTGTCCGTTGCTGTGCCAGAAGCCGCGTCAGAAGGAGCCCACAGCCTCATGATTCCCCTGTCACCAGCGCAGCGACGCCTGTGGTTCGTCAACCGCTTCGAGGGGCCGAGCGGTACCTACAACAGCCCGATAGCGCTGCGCCTGCGCGGACCGCTGGACGCGGTGGCACTGCGGGCGGCGCTGGTGGACGTGGTGGGCCGGCATGAGTCCCTGCGGACGGTCTTCCCGGACGCCGACGGCGAGCCGTACCAGCACATCCTGGAACCGGACGAGTTCACCCTGGAGTTGGCCGTCGAGGAGTACGGCGGGGCGGGCCTGGCCGCCGCGCTCTCCCGCGCGGCCGGCCACCCCTTCGACCTGGCGAAGGAACTTCCGCTGCGGGCCCACCTGTTGGTGGCGGGTCCCGAGGAGTCGGTGCTGCTCCTCGTGCTGCACCACATCGCCGCCGACGGCTGGTCGATGGCACCGCTGTTCCGGGATCTGGCGCAGGCCTACCGAGCGCGACTGGCGGGTGCGGCGCCCGACTGGGAGCCGCTGCCGGTGCAGTACGCCGACTACACGCTGTGGCAACGGGAACTGTTGGGGGCCGAGAGCGACCCGGAAAGCGTGCTGCGCCGGCAGTCGGCCTACTGGCAGGAGACGTTGGCCGCTCTGCCGACCGAGCTGACGCTGCCGGTGGACCGGCCGCGCCCGGCGGTGGCCTCGCACCGGGGCGGGGTGGTGCGGGGCGAGTTCGACGCGGGGGTGCACCGGGCGCTGCTGGAGCTTGCCCAGGACCGTGGGGTGACGCTCTTCATGGTGCTGCAGGCCGCGCTGGCCACCACCTTGTCCCGGCTGGGCGCGGGTACTGACATCCCGGTGGGGATGTCGCTGGCCGGGCGCACCGACGAGGACCTGGAGGACCTGGTCGGCTTCTTCCTCAACACGCTGGTGCTGCGCACCGACCTGTCGGGCAACCCGACCTTCGATGAACTCCTCGCGCGGGTGCGGGAGGTGGACCTGGGAGCCTTCGAGAACCAGGACGTTCCGTTCGAGCGGCTGGTGGAGCTGCTCAACCCGGAGCGGGACAACGCGCGCCACCCGCTGTTCCAGGTCCACCTGCAGCTGCAGAACATCGGCGAGACGCACCTGGAACTTCCCGGTGTCAGCGTGGAGTTCGAGGAGATCGGCTGGGACAGGTCGACCTTCGACCTGAGCCTGACCTTCCTAGAGGCGGGCGATGGCAGCGGAGCGCTGCGGGCCTCGCTGGAGTACGCGGCCGATCTGTTCGACCCGGCCACCGCGCAGTGGCTGCTGGACTGCGTGGCACGGGTGTTGGCGGCGGTGGCGGCCGCTCCCGGTCTTCGGGTGGGCGCGGTGGAGCTGCTGTCGGAGCCGGAGCGGCAGCAGTTGGCGCGGTGGAACGACACCGCGGTTCAGGTCGCGTCGGGGACGCTGACGGAGTTCTTCGAGGCGCGGGTGGCGGCCACCCCGGACGCGGTCGCGGTCCTCTTCGAGGGCGAGTCCCTCTCGTATGCGGAGTTGAACGCGCGGGCGAACCGGCTGGCGCGGCTGCTGGTCTCGCGCGGTGCCGGTCCGGAGTCGTTGGTGGCGCTGGTGCTGCCGCGTTCGGTGGAGGCGGTGGTCGCGGCGTTGGCGGTGCTGAAGGCGGGGGCGGGGTATCTGCCGGTGGATCCGCAGTACCCGGCCGAGCGGGTGGCGTTCATGCTGGAGGACGCCCGTCCGGTCCTCATGCTGACTATGCGTCAGGTCGAGGCGGTGCTACCGGAGTCGAGCGCGGCTGCGGTGCTGGTGCTGGAGGAGGCCGTCGGGGAGCTGTCCGCGCTGGCCGCAACCGACCTGACGGACGCCGATCGGCTCGGCGCGGTCGATGTCCGCCAACCGGCCTATGTCATCTACACCTCCGGATCGACCGGGCGACCCAAGGGCGTGGTGGTCACCCACCAGGGCGTGGCCGGCCTGGTCGGCGCGCAGGCCGAGCGGTTCGGTATCGAAGCGGGCAGCCGGGTGCTGCAGTTCGCCTCGCTCAGCTTCGACGCCGCCCTCTCCGAGTGGGGCACGGCGCTGCTGACCGGTGCCACCCTGGTGATGGCCCCCGCCGACCGTCTGCTGCCCGGCCGACCACTGGCCGATCTGGTGGCGCAGCAGGGCGTCACCCATCTCACGCTGCCCCCGGCCGCCCTCGCCGGCCAGCCCGACGACAGCCTGCCGACCGGGGTGACCCTGGTGCTGGCCGGCGAGGCGGCCCCCGGTGAGCTGGTGGGCCGCTGGGCGCCGGGCCGACGGCTGATCAACGCCTACGGTCCCTCCGAGATGACCGTGTGCGCCACCATGAGCCCGCCGCTGGAGGGTTCGGCCACCCCGCCGATCGGGTGGCCGATCTGGAACACCCGGGTCCATCTGTTGGACGGCTACCTGCGCCCGGTGCCGGTCGGGGTGGTCGGCGAGCTCTACCTGGCCGGTGCCGGGATGGCCCGCGGCTATCTGGCGCGCCCCGAACTGACCGCGCAGCGCTTCGTGGCCAGCCCGTTCGAGCCGGGGGAGCGGCTGTACCGCACCGGCGACCTGGCCCGAAGGCGTCCCGACGGTCAGTTGGAGTTCATCGGCCGGGCCGACGACCAGGTCAAGCTGCGCGGCTTCAGGATCGAGCTGGGCGAGGTGGACGCGGCGCTGCTGGCGCACCCTGGGGTGCGGGCCGCGGCGACCGTCGTCCGTGAGGACACCCCGGGCGACCCGCGCCTGGTGGGCTACGTGGTGGCCGACGGCACGGTGGAGCCCGCCGAGGTGCGCGCGGCACTGGCCCGGCGACTGCCGGAGTACCTGGTGCCGGGCGCGGTGGTGGTGTTGGAGGCGCTGCCCGTGACGCCGAACGGGAAGGCGGACCGCAAGGCGTTGCCCGCCCCCGAGTACACCCGCGCCGCCACCGAGCGCCGGGCCCGCTCGCCGCGCGAGGAGATCCTCTGCTCACTCTTCGCCGAGGTGCTCGCGCTGGACACGGTGGGCGTGGATGACGGCTTCTTCACCCTGGGCGGGCACTCGCTGCTCGCCACCCGGCTGATCAGCCGGATCCGCAGCGTGCTCGGCGCCGAGCTGAGCATCCGCGACCTGTTCGCCGGGCCGACGCCCGCGCTGCTCGCCGAGTACCTGGCCCAGGGCGCCCAGGCGCGGCCGGCGTTGATGGCCAGGCCGCGCCCCGCGCGCACGCCGCTCTCCTTCGCGCAGCAGCGGCTCTGGTTCATCGACCGGTTCGAGGGCCCGAGCGGCACCTACAACACCCCGATCGCGCTGCGTCTGCACGGGCGGGTGAGCGCGCAGGCGCTGCAGGGTGCGGTCAACGACCTGGTCCACCGCCACGAAGTGCTGCGCACGCTCTTCGCGGAGGCCGACGGGGAGGCCTTCCAGGTGGTGCTGGAGCCGCACGCGGCGCCGATCGAACTGGCGGTCACCGCCTGCGAGTCGAGCGCGCTGGCTGCGGAGCTGGACGCCGAGGCCCGCCGCCCCTTCGATCTGTCGGGCGAACCGCCCCTGCGGGCTCGGTTGTTGGTCCTCGGCGCGGAGGAGTCGGTGCTGCTACTGGTGCTGCACCACATCGCCACCGACGGCTGGTCCTGGGCACCGCTCTTCCGCGATCTGGCGCAGGCGTACCAGGCACGCCTGGTGGGCCGCGAGCCGGACTGGGCGCCGCTGGCGGTGCAGTACGCGGACTACACGCTGTGGCAGCGGGAGCTGCTGGGCACGGAGGACGATCCGAACAGTCTCATGAGCCGTCAGCTCGACTACTGGCGCGGCGCCTTGGCGGGCGCGCCGGAGGAGCTGGAGCTGCCGGTGGACCGGCCGCGCCCCGCGGTGGCCTCGCACGAGGGAGCGGTGGTCTGGGCCGAGTACGACGCCGGCGTGCACCGGGCACTGGTGGAGCTGGCGCGCGAGAGCGGCGTGACGCTCTTCATGGTGCTGCAGGCCGCCACCTGCCTGCTGCTGTCGCGGCTGGGCGCGGGCACCGACATCCCGGTGGGTACGCCAGTGGCGGGGCGCACCGACGAGGCGATGGACCCGCTGGTCGGCTTCTTCGTCAACACGCTGGTGCTGCGCACCGACCTGTCGGGCAACCCGACCTTCCGTGAACTGCTGGCGCGGGTGCGCGAGGTGGACCTGGACGCGTATCTGCACCAGGACGTGCCCTTCGAGCGGCTGGTCGAGGCGCTCAATCCGGCCCGTCTGGCCGCCCGCCATCCGCTCTTCCAGGTCCTGGTGCAGCTGGAGGACCTCGGCGGGGCGGGCTTCGAGCTGCCCGGGGTCAAGGCCGAGCCCGAGCGGTTCGGTTGGGGCGCGGCCAAGTTCGACCTGGGCGTCTTCTTCGCCGAGGTGCGCGACGAGGCGGGCGCGGCGCGTGGGCTGACGGCCTCGCTGCAGTACGCCGCCGAGCTGTTCGACCCCGGCACGGCGCAGTGGCTGCTGGACTGCCTGACCCGGGTGCTGGAGTCGGTGGCGGCCGATCCGGGTCTGCGGGTGGGCGCGGTGGAGCTGCTGTCGGCCCAGGAGCGGCAACAGTTGGCGCAGTGGAACGACACCGCCGTCGCGGTCGAGCAAGGGACGCTGCCAGGGCTCTTCGAGGCCCAGGTGGCGCGCACCCCGGCCGCGACGGCCGTGGTCTTCGAGGGCCTGGCGGTCTCGTACGCGGAGCTGGACGCGCGGGCGAACCGGCTGGCGCACCTGCTGCTGGGCGAGGGCGTGGGCCCGGAGTCGATCGTCGCCGTCTGCCTGGAGCGCGGCGTCGAGCTGGTGGTGGCGCTGCTGGCGGTGCTGAAGGCGGGTGGCGCCTACCTGCCGGTCGATCCGGAGCACCCGCGGACGCGGATCGCGCACAGCCTCGCCGACGCGGGCGCGCAGGTGGCGCTGACCTCGGCGGCGCTCGGTGCGGTGCTGCCGGCGCAGCAGGCGCGGATCACACTGGACGGGCCCGCGACCCTCGAAGCGCTGGCGAGCCTGCCCGGCGGCACGCCGAGCGCGGCCGAACGCGCTGAGCTGCTGCCGGGGCACCCGGCGTACCTGCTCTTCACCTCGGGCTCGACCGGGCGTCCCAAGGGCGTGCTGGTGCCGCACGAGGGGATCGTGAACCGCCTGCACTGGATGCAGTCCTACGGCGGCCTGGAGCCAGGCGAGCGGGTGCTGCAGAAGACGCCGTTCGGCTTCGACGTGTCGGTCTGGGAGTTCTTCTGGCCGCTGCTGACCGGCGCGACGCTGGTGCTGGCGCGGCCCGGCGGGCACCGCGACCCGGGCTACCTTGCCGCGCTGGTGCGCGAACAGGCGGTGACCACGGCGCACTTCGTGCCCTCGATGCTGGAGTCCTTCCTGGCCGAGCCGACGGTCGGGCACTGCCTGAGCCTGCGGCGGGTGATCTGCTCGGGCGAGGCGCTGCCGCTACCGGCCCAGCAGCGGTTCTTCGAGCTGCTGCCGGGCGCGGAGCTGCACAACCTCTACGGGCCCACCGAGGCCTCGGTGGACGTCACCGCCTGGCAGTGCCGCCCGGACCAGACGGTGGGCTCGGTGCCGATCGGCGCGCCGATCGCCAACACCCGGGTGCACGTCCTGGACGACTCGCTGAGCCCCGTTCCGGTCGGGGTTGGCGGCGAACTCTACCTGGCGGGGATCCAGTTGGCACGCGGGTACGTCGGGCGAGCCGCCCTGACGGCGGAGCGCTTCGTCGCGGACCCGTTCGGGCCGCCCGGCTCCCGGCTGTACCGCACCGGGGACATCGCCAGGTGGCGGGCGGACGGTCAGGTGGAGTACCTGGGGCGGGCGGACGACCAGGTGAAGATCCGCGGCCAGCGGATCGAGCCCGGCGAGGTGCAGGCCGTGCTGGCCGCGCACCCGCAGCTGGCGCAGGTGGCGGTGATCGCGCGTCAGGACACCCCGGGGGACGTTCGACTGGTCGCCTACGTGGTGCCCGCCGAGGGCGTGGAGACGAGTGGACTTCCGGCTCCGGTACGGGAGTTCGCGGCGGACCGACTGCCGGCCTACCTGGTGCCGGCCGCGGTGGTGGTGCTCGCGGAGCTGCCGTTGTCGGTGAACGGGAAGCTGGACCGCAAGGCGCTGCCAGTGCCGGAGTTCACCGCTTCGTCGAGTGGTCGGGCGCCGCGCACGCCGCGCCAGGAGATCCTCTGCTCGCTCTTCACCGAGGTGCTCGGCCTCGCGTCGGCGGGTGTCTCGGTGGGCGTGGACGACGGGTTCTTCGAGTTGGGTGGGCACTCGCTGCTCGCCACCCGGCTGACCGGGCGGATCCGCTCGGTGCTGGGCCGGGAGGTCGGCATCCGCGACCTGTTCGAGAACCCCAGCGTCGGCGCGCTGGAGGCCATCCTGGACGCCCGCGCCGGGCAGCGGCCCGCCCTGGCGCCGATGCCCCGCGACGGTGCGCTGCCGCTCTCCTTCGCGCAGCAGCGGCTCTGGTTCATCAACCGGTTCGAGGAACTGGGCGGTACCTACAACACTCCGCTCGCGCTGCGGCTGCGCGGGCCGCTGGACACCGCAGCACTGGAGGCCGCGATCAACGACCTGGTCGCCAGGCACGAGGTGCTGCGCACCACCTTCCCGCAGCTGGACGGTGAGCCCGCCCAGCTGATCGCCGAGGGCGCGGACGCCCACATCGCGTTGCGGGTGAGCAGCTGTGACGAGGCTTCACTGCCACGCGCCCTGGAGGCGGCGGCCGGCCACGGCTTCGACCTCACCGTGGAGCTCCCGCTGCGCGCCGAACTCTTCGAACTCGGTTGCCAGGAAAGGGTCCTGCTGCTGGTGCTGCACCACATTGCCAACGACGGCGGATCGTGGGCCGCGCTGCTGACGGACCTGGCGGTGGCCTACGAGGCGCGCGCGGCCGGTGCGCCGCCGCAGTGGTCGCCGCTGCCGGTGCAGTACGCCGACTACACCCTGTGGCAGCGCGAGTTGCTGGGGTCCGAGACCGACCCGCAGAGCCGGCTGTCACGTCAGCTGGATTACTGGCGGCAGGCGTTGGCACAGCTGCCGCAGGAGCTGGCGCTCCCGGTGGACCGGCCGCGTCCGGAGGTGGCCTCGTACCAGGGCGGCTCGGTGTGGACCGAGTTCGAGCCGCAGGTGCATCAGGCCCTGGTTGCGCTTGCCCGCGGGCACGGCGTAACGCTCTTCATGGTGCTGCAGGCTGCCTTCGCCGTCACCCTGTCGCGGCTGGGCGCGGGCACCGACATCCCGCTCGGCACGCCGGTGGCGGGCCGCACCGACGCAGCCTTGGAAGAGCTGGTCGGCTTCTTCGTGAACACGCTGGTGCTGCGCACGGACGTGTCGGGCAACCCGACCTTCGGTGAACTGCTCGTGCGGGTGCGGGAGGTGGACCTGGGGGCCTATGAGAACCAGGACGTTCCGTTCGAGCGGCTGGTCGAAGTCATCAACCCGCCCAGGTCGTTCGCTCGCAACCCGCTCTTCCAGGTCCTGGTTCAGCTGGACAGCGTTGATGAGCCGCGCCTTCGGCTGCCCGGCCTCGACGCCGCACCCGAGCCGCTCCGCTGGGACGCGGTCAAGTTCGACCTGGCCCTGTTCTTCTCGGAGTCCGCCGCGCAGGAGGCCGACGGCAGCGGCGGCCTGCGAGCCTCGCTGCAGTACGCCGCCGCGTTGTTCGACCGCTCCACCGCGCAGTGGCTGCTGGACTGCGTGGTGCGGGTGCTGGAGTCGGTGGCGGCCGATCCGGGCGTGCGGGTCGGTGCGGTGGAGTTGCTCTCGGACCAGGAGCGGCAGCGGCTGGCGCAGTGGAACGACACCTCGGCGCCCCTCGCGCCGGCGACGCTGCCCAGCATGTTCGAGGAGCGGGTGATGAGCTCGGCCACCGCGCCGGCGGTCGTCTGCGGCGATGAGTCCCTCTCGTATGCGGAGTTGAACGCGCGGGCGAACCGTCTGGCGCGGCTGCTGGTCTCGCGCGGTGCCGGTCCGGAGTCGTTGGTGGCGCTGGTGCTGCCGCGTTCGGTGGAGGCGGTGGTCGCGGCGTTGGCGGTGCTGAAGGCGGGGGCGGGGTATCTGCCGGTGGATCCGCAGTACCCGGCCGAGCGGGTGGCGTTCATGCTGGAGGACGCCCGTCCGGTCCTCATGCTGACTATGCGTCAGGTCGAGGCGGTGCTGCCGGAGTCGAGCGCGGCTGCGGTGCTGGTGCTGGAGGAGGCCGTCGGGGAGCTGTCCGCGCTGGCCGCAACCGACCTGACGGACGCCGATCGGCTCGGCGCGGTCGATGTCCGCCAACCGGCCTATGTCATCTACACCTCCGGATCGACCGGGCGACCCAAGGGTGTGGTGGTCGAGCACACCTCGCTGGTGAACTACCTGAGCTGGGCGGTGCAGGCCTATCCCGGAGTGGAGGAGCGCACCCTGCTGCACTCCTCGCTGGCCTTCGACCTGTCGGTGACCGGACTGTACGCGCCGCTGCTCAGCGGCGGAACCGTTGACCTGGGCGAGTTGGATCCGCAGGTGACGGCCGGGGCGCCGCCGGCGTTCGTCAAGGCGACCCCGAGCCATCTGCCGCTGCTGACCGAGCTGGCGGGTGTCTCACCCACCCGCACGCTGTCGCTGGGCGGCGAGCTGCTGCTGACCGGGGCGCTGGAGGCCTGGCGGCGGCAGAACCCCGGGGCCGCGGTGGTCAACGAGTACGGCCCCACCGAGACCACGGTCGGCTGCATGGAGTTCCGCGCCGAGCCGGGACAGGCGCTGACCGGGGACTCGGTCTCGCTGGGACGGCCGATCTGGAACACCCGGGTCCACCTGTTGGACGACTACCTGCAGCCGGTTCCGGTGGGGGTGATCGGTGAGATGTACGTGTCGGGCACTGCGGTCGCCCGCGGGTACCTGGGTCGACCGGGGGTGACAGCGGGCCGCTTCGTGGCCAGCCCGTTCGAGCCAGGGGAACGGATGTACCGCACCGGGGACCTGGCACGCTGGTGCGCCGACGGCCGGATGGAGTCGGTGGGCCGGGTCGACGACCAGGTCAAGCTGCGCGGCTTCAGGATCGAGCTGGGCGAGGTGGAGGCGGCGCTGCTGACCCACCCGGGGGTGCGGGCGAGTGCGGCCATGGTCCGCGAGGACGTGCCGGGCGACCGGCGCCTGGTGGGCTACGTGGTCGCCGAGGGGGTGCTGGATCCGGCCGAGGTGCGCGCGGCGCTGGGCCGCCGGCTGCCGGAGTACCTGGTGCCGTCGGCCGTGGTGGTGCTGGACGAGCTGCCGCTGACCACCAACGCCAAGGTGGACCGAAAGGCCCTGCCGGCACCGGAATCGGGCGCGACGCCCAGCGGCCGGGCACCGCGCACGCCGCGTGAGGAGGTGCTCTGCTCGCTCTTCGCCGAAGTGCTGGAGCTGGAGTCCGTGGGAATCGACGACGGGTTCTTCGACCTGGGCGGCCATTCGCTGCTCGCCGCCCGGCTGACCGGACGGATTCGCTCGGTGCTGGGTCTGGAGGTCACCATCCGCGACCTGTTCACCCGGCCCACCGTGGCCGAGTTGGCCCGGCAGCTGCACAGCGGCGGCGCTGACGACTCGCTCGACGTGCTCTTCCCGCTGCGCCCGCGGGGCTCGGGAACGCCGCTGTTCTGCGTCCACCCGGCGGCCGGGATCTCCTGGGTCTACTCCGGCCTGCTGCGTCACCTCGATCCCGACAGCCCGGTCTACGGCCTGCAGGCCCGTGGACTCACCCGGTCCGACGAACTGCCCGCCACGGTGGCCGAGATGGCCGCTGACTACCTGGCCGAGATCCGAGCCGTCCAGCCCACCGGCCCCTACCGGCTGCTCGGGTGGTCGTTCGGCGGCGTGGTCGCGCACGCCATGGCCGTCCAACTCCAGGCCGCCGGCGAGCAAGTGGAGCTGCTCGCGCTGCTCGACAGCTACCCCGGCGCCACCGGGCCCGAGTTGGCCGCCGACGCGCCGCAGACCCTGGCGGTGCTGCTGGAGTCGATCGGCTACGACGCCGATCACGAACAGCCGTTGGATCCCGCCCGCCTCCTTGAGGTGCTGCGCACCGAGGGCAGCCCGCTGTCCGGGCTCGACGAAGAGCAAGTGCGCGCCCTGGGTGCGGTGTTCGCCGCCAACGACCGGCTGGCCAGAGCCGGTGCCGCGGGTGTCTACCAGGGTGAGGTGCTGCACTTCACCGCCACCCTCGGCCGACCCGCCAACGCCCCGCAGCCCGCGGACTGGCACCCGTACGTGTCAGGGGCGGTGACGGCCTACGAGGTCGCCTGCACGCACGGCGCGCTCACCCAACCGGAGCCGATCGCGAGGGTCGGTGCCGTGCTCGCCGAGAAGCTCGGCTGACGGCCGATCGGCCAGGGGCCTGTCCGGCAAGATCCGCCGGACAGGCCCCTGGCGGCCCGCCAACCACTACTACCGAGGAGAATCCCTTGCCCGGCGACAACGCCCAGAGCCTGCTGGACGGGTTCCGCCCCGAGTGGACGGCCGACCCCTACGGCCTCTACCGCATCCTGCGCGAGCGCAGCCCCGTCTACTGGGACGACCTGATGCGCAGCTGGGTGGTGCTGGACCACGCCACCATCACCCGGCTGGGCAAGGACCGGCGGCTGTCCGGCGCCCGGATCCGCGACTTCCACCAGCAGCTCCCGGCGGCCGCGCAGGCGGAGATGGCGCCGCTGGCGCAGACCCTCTCGGACATGATGCTCTTCAACGAGCCGCCCAGGCACACCCGGCTGCGCGGCCTGATCAAGCCCGGTCTCACCCCGCGCTTCATCCAGTCGATGCGTCCGGCGATCCAGCAACTGGCCGATGCCCTGCTGGACCGGGCGATCGAGCAGGGCGGGGGCCGGCTCGACATCGTCAAGGACTACGCGGAGCCGCTGGCCCGCGGCCTGATCAGCGACCTCTCCGGGGTCCCGCAGGAGGCCGCCCACCTGCTGGCGGACTGGCAGAGCCTGTTGCACGAGCTGTTCAGCCAGTCCACCCGGGAGTTCGGTCGGCTCCAGGCGATGCGCACCGCCTTCGACCAGGTCGCCGACCAGCGTCGGGCGGGTACCGCCACCGACCGGTTCAGCGAGGTGATCGCCGGGCAGCTCGAAGCGGCGGACTTCACCGAGGACGAGGTCTTCGCCAACTTCCTGCTGCTCATCGACGCCGGGCAGGCCACCACCACGCACCTGATCGCCAACGCGGTGCTGGCCCTGATCCAGCACCCCGAGCAGGCGAGGCGGCTGCGCGCGGAGCCGGAGCTGTCGGCGAACGCGGCGCACGAGTTCATGCGCTACGACAGCTCGGTGCAGTTCACCACCCGGATCGCGCTGGAGGACATCGAGGTCGGCGGGCACCTGATCAAGCGGGACGAGTCGGTCACCCTGGTACTCGGCGCAGGCAACCGCGATCCGCTGCGCTACCCGGACCCGGACGCCCTGGACGTGACCCGCAAGGCGAGCGACCAGCTCTCCTTCGGACACGGGATCCACTACTGCCTCGGCGCGGCCCTGTCTCTGGCGGAGATCGACATCGCCGTCGCCACCCTGCTGTGCCGCAGTCAGGAGCTGCGCCTGACGGATCCGCAGCTGCGGTGGTTGGACAGCATCAACTTCCGCTTTCTGAAGAGCCTGCCGGTCGAGCTGCATCCGAGCGGCTGATCCGCTCCAAGGGAACCCCGCTTTCCGAAAGGAACCCCGAATGACACTCGCCCAACCGACCCGGACCGACGAGCTGACTCTCGACCCGGTGGCCTCGGCTGAGCTCGAGGAGCTCGCGCGCGAGCTGCTGAGCGTGGCGGACGGCCAGATCGACTCCCCGCAGTGGGTCCACGCCGTGCGGCACGCCTGGGCCGACGCACCGACCGAACTGCGGCGAACTCTCACGGAGTTCAGACGTGACTCCGGCACACCCGGCGCGCTGCTGCTGCGCGGACTGCCGATCGAGGTGGCCGCCGTCCCGCCCACCCCGACCGCTCGGGGCTCGGTCCAGCGCACCGCCACCTTGCCCGCTGCCGTCCTGATGCTCATCGCCCACGGTCTCGGCGACCCGATCGCCTACCGGCAGGAGAAGGCCGGCGCGCTCGTCCAGGACGTGGTCCCGGTGCCGGGGCTGGAGGACTTCCAGGGCAACGCCGGCTCGACCCGGCTCACCTTCCACGTGGAGAACGCCTTCCACCAGCACCGCCCGGACTACGTGTTGCTGCTCTGCCTGCGGGCGGACCACGAGCAGCAGGCCGAACTGCGCCTCTGCTCGGCCCGTCAGGTGCTGCCGCGGCTGAGCGCGGCCGCACTGGCCGCGCTGAGCGGACCCAACTTCGAGACCGCCGCGCCGCCGTCCTTCGCCGCCGGCGAGGGCGGGCGCCCGCACGCGGTACTGGCGCACAGCGAGGAGGACCCGGTGCTGCGGATCGACGAGGCGGCGACCAAGCCGCTGGGCGCGCCCGCCGCGGCGGCCATGGCCGAACTCTCGGCGCTCTTCCAGGCCTCCTACCGCCCGGTGCGGCTCGCCCCAGGGGATCTGGCCATCGTCGACAACCGGGTGACGGTGCACGGGCGCTCGGCCTTCGTGCCGCGTTACGACGGCCGGGACCGCTGGCTGCAGCGCACCTTCGTGGCCGCGGATCTGCGCCGCTCGCGCAGTCACCGCCCGGCCGACGGGCAGGTGCTCGCCTTCTGAATCCGGCCTGAATCCGGCCTGAATCCGGCCTGAATCCGGCCTGAATCCGGCCTGGACCCGTCCTGGACCCGTCCTGGACCCGTCCTCGGGCCCTTCTGGCGTCCCCGCTCAGGCCCGGCCGCACCGCGCCTGCTGTTCGGCCGTCGCCGCTGTGGAGCAGTTGAAGATCCGACATTGATCGGGCTCCTCGACATTGGTCCCTGCCGGTGTTGACCGGCGGCAGCCGCGGCGCGGCCGAACTGTTGGTATCGAGCTGAGAGACGTCATGGTGTTTGCGATTCTCTTCCCCGGACAGGGGGCGCAGTTCCGAGGCATGGGTGCGGATCTCTTCGACTGCTATCCGGGGCTCACCCGGTTCGCCTGCGATCTGCTGGGCTACGACCTGGCCGCGCTCTGTCGCGACGACCCCGAGAACCTGCTCGCCAGCACCCGGTACACCCAGCCGGCCCTCTACACCGTCCAGGCGCTGCAGCTGTTCGAGCGCACCCGCCGCGAGGAGCGGGCCGCGGACTGCTACCTCGGCCACAGCATCGGCGAGTACAACGCCCTGCTGGCGGCGGAGGTCTTCGACTTCGAGACCGGCCTTCAGCTGGTCAAGAAGCGCGCGGAGCTGATGGCGGCCGCCAGCGGCGGCGGGATGACGGCGGTCAAGGACGTCGCGGCCGAGCGCCTGCTGGAGATCTTCGAACAGGACGGCGTAGAGGGTATCGACCTGGCCGGCTTCAACACCGATGCACAGATCGTCATCGCGGGGCCGCTGGACCTGCTGCCCGCCGCGCACGCCGCGCTGGAGCGCCGAGGCGTGCGCCATGCGCCGCTGCGGGTCAGCGGACCGTTCCACTCGCGCTACATGGCGCCGGCCCGCGCCGAGTTCGAGGCGTTCCTGCGGGACTTCAGCTTCGCCGAGCCGAAGACACCGGTGATCGCCAACGTCACCGGACGCCCCTACCAGCCGAGCGAGACCCTCCGGCTGCTGTGCGACCAACTCGTCGAGCCGGTGCGGTGGACGGACAGTGTCCGCCACCTGCTGGCACTGGATCCCGAGGTGGAGTGCGCGGAGCTCGGCGGCCGGGCCCTGCTGCGCATGGTGGAGCAGATCCGCACCTCCGCCCTCCCCACCAAGCTCACCGACTCGAGGAAATGAGACATGGACAGGACCGAGCGAATCATCCAGTTCATCGAGGACCAGTTTCTCGTGGAGTTCGGCAGCGAGGTGACGGCGCAGAGCGATCTCTTCAAGGAAGGGATCATCGACTCCTTCGGCTACATCCAGCTGATGGCCTTCCTGGAGGAGCAGTTCGCCATCGCGTTCGCCGAGGAGGACATCCTGCTGAACGTCTTCGTCACGGTGGAGGCGATCGACGAGTTCGTGGCGACGAAGCTCGCCGAGCAGCTCGCCGCGAAGGGGGACGCGCCGTGTGCGGGATAGCCGGATTCCTCTCCTCCTCGCCGGCCCCCGAGGCCGCGCCGGACGTCATCACCTCGATGCTCTCGCTGATCCGCCACCGCGGGCCGGACGAGGCGGGCTACTACCTGGACGACGGCCTGGCGATGGGCACGGTCCGCCTGTCGATCGTCGACCTGGACGCCGGCGCGCAGCCGATGTCGGACTTGTCCGAGCGCTACTGGATCTGCTTCAACGGCGAGCTCTACAACCACCTCGAACTGCGCGAGGAGCTGCGGCGGCTGGGCCACCCCTTCCGCACCCGCTCGGACACCGAGGTCGTGCTGCAGGCATGGATCCAGTGGGGTGCCGACTGCCTGTCACGCTTCAACGGCGCCTTCGCCTTCGCGATCCGGGACGCCGAATCGGGCGAGCTCGCCCTGGCCCGCGACCGCTACGGCAAGCGCCCGCTCTTCTACGCCGAGCACGGCGGCGACTTCCTCTTCGCCTCGGAGATGAAGGCGTTCCGCGCCTTCCCCGGCTTCCGCTTCGAACTCGACGCCCGCGAGCTGGCGTCGACCTTCGCCGTCTGGACGCCGCTGCCCGACCGCAGCCCGTTCACCGGCGTGCGTCAGCTGCCGATGGGCAGTGTGCTGACCGTCCGCGAGGGCCGCCAGGCGCTACACACCTACGAGCAACTGAGCGTGGACGCGCCCGCGTTCGCGGGCTGTGAGGCCGAGGCCGCCGCCTTCGTCCGCGAGGAGCTGCGACGGAGCGTGGAGCTGCGGCTGCGCAGCGACGTGCCGGTCGGGGTCTACCTGAGCGGCGGTCTGGACTCCTCCGTCGTCACCAAGCTCGCCACCGAGCTGTCCCGCAGCCAGGTGCGGACCTTCTCCGTCGCCTTCGAGGACCGGACCTTCGACGAGTCGGACAGCCAGCAGCTGGTGGCCGAGCACCTGGGCACCCGTCACTCGGCCATCACGGTGAGTGCCGCCGACATCGCCGAGGCCTTCCCGGCGGCCGTCTACCACGCCGAAGTCCCGGCTTTCCGCACCGCGTTCGTCCCGATGTACCTGCTGTCGCGCCATGTGCGCGAGGCCGGGATCAAGACGGTGCTCAGCGGTGAGGGTGCCGACGAGGCCTTCCTCGGCTACTCGCTGTTCCGGGAGACGATGCTGCGCGCGGCCTGGCACGAGCTCTCCGAGGACGAGCGCAGGACGAGGATCGCGGGTCTGCACCCCGAGCTCGCGCACTTCGGGCCCGAGCACCGCGCACACCTGACGGGCCTGTTCCGGCAGTTCGCCACCGAGCGCCTGCCCGGCCTATTCTCGCACGAACTGCGCTACCAGAACGGCAAGTTCGCCGCCCGCCTGGTGAAGGAGCGGTTCGATCCGTTTGCCGACCTGATCACCCTGGCGCAGGCCACCGAGGGGTACCAGGAGCTCAGCGCGGTGCAGAAGGCGCAGTGGCTGGAGTACAAGACGCTGCTGCCCGGCTACCTGCTCTCCACCCAGGGCGAGCGGATGGGCCTGGCGCACGGGGTGGAGAACCGCTGCCCGTTCCTCGATCCCGCCGTGGTGCGGGCCGCCGCCTCGGTCAACCTGCGCTTCGACGACGGCGCCGAGGAGAAGGCGATCCTCAAGAAGGCCTTCGCCGGCGAGCTGCCCGCCCGCAGCCTGACCCGGCCCAAGCAGCCCTACCGGGCGCCGGGCAGTGCGGTGTTCAAGGACCAGGATCCGGACTACCTGGAACTGGTGCTCTCCGAGCGCGAGTTGGCGGGGATCGAGGGCATCGACCCGGTCTTCGCCCGGAAGTTGGTCAAGAAGATCATGTCGGTCCCCGCTGCCGAGATCAGCACCAAGGAGGACCAGGCGTTCATCTACCTGCTCACGACCGCGGTCATCAACCAGCAGTTCGTCAGGAATCAGGAGAGCTACATGGGCACGCCCTCGGCAGCCGAACTGAAGGTGCGCACGGTCGCCGACCGCCGTCGCCTCGCCCAGCCGATCGGAGGAGCACGATGAGCGCCGAACAGCCCTCGCCGGATAGCGGCGACATCGCGGTCATCGGCCTCTCGCTGCGCTTTCCCGGCGCCGAGTCGCTGGACGAACTGTGGCAGCACCTGGTCGCGGGCCGCTCGCTGATCACCGAGGTGCCGGCCGAACGCTGGTCCAAGGAGCGCTACTTCGGAGACCCGCGCCCCGGGGTCGAGAAGACCAACAGCATCTGGGGCGGCTTCATCGAGCACGCGGACTGCTTCGACGCCGCGTTCTTCAACATCTCGCCGCGTGAAGCCGAGAGCATGGACCCGCAGCAGCGCTTCGCCCTCGAACTCGCTTGGCAGGCGATCGAGGACGCCGGCTACCCGGCCACCGCGCTGGCCGGCTCCAGGACGGGCGTCTTCATGGGTGTCTGCCACGCGGACTACGCCGAACTGATGGAGCGGGAGGGGGCGCAGACCGACGTCTACTTCCCCACCGGCACGGCGTACTCGATCATCTCCAACCGGGTCTCCTACTTCTTCGACCTGCAGGGACCGAGCATCACCAACGACACCGCGTGCTCCAGCTCGTTGGTGTCGGTCTACGAGGCGGTCTCCGCGCTGCGCAATGGCGAGTGCGACCTGGCGCTGGCCGGCGGGGTCAACCTGTGCTGGTCGCCGAAGCACTTCGTGGCGTTCAGTCAGGCGAGCATGCTCTCGCGCAGCGGCGAGTGCCGGGCCTTCGACCAGGGCGCGGACGGTTACGTGCGCGGCGAGGGCGGCGCGGTGCTGCTGCTGAAGCCGCTCGCGCGGGCGCTCGCGGACGGTGACCCGGTGCACGCCGTGATCAAGGGCGTCGCGACCAACCACGGTGGCCGCACCAACTCCCTGACGGTCACCAACCCGGCCGCGCAGGCGAGCCTGATCGAGGGGCTCTACACCCGCGAGGGCATTCGGCCCGAGACGGTCTCCTACATCGAGGCGCACGGCCCCGGTACGCCCGTCGGCGACCCGATCGAGATCCTCGCGCTCAAGCGCGCGTATCTGAACCTGCACGCGGCCCAGGGCACCGAGGCGCAGCCGGCGAGCATCGGGATCGGCTCGGTCAAGACCAACATCGGGCACCTCGAAGGCGCCGCCGGTGTCGCCGGGATGGCCAAGGTGATCGGCGCGCTGGCCGGCAAGGCCCTGCCGGCGACCGCCAACTTCGAGGTGCAGAACCCGCTGATCCGCATCGACGACAGCCCGTTCTACATCGTCGACGAGACCCGGCCGTGGCAGGCCCAGGCCGCTGCGGCGGACGGGCGGGCGATGCCGCGCCGGGCGGGCGTCAGCTCCTTCGGCTTCGGCGGGACCAACGCCCATGTGGTGCTGGAGGAGCACCTCGGCACCGAAGTGGAGTCCGAGGACGCGGTGGTCGCCGAAGGGCCGCAGCTCGTCCCGCTCTCGGCCAAGACGCCCGAGCGGCTGCGCGCGGTGGCGAGCCGGCTGCTGGCCCGGCTCGGCGCCCAGGACGCGGCGCGGCTGTCGCTGGCCGACGTGGCCCACACCCTGCGGGTGGGCCGCGAGTCGCTGTCCGTGCGGGTGGCCTTCCTCGTCGCGGACACCGCCGAACTGATGGCCGCATTGGAGGAGTTCACGGCCGGCTCGGTCGCCGACTCCGAGGTGCACGTGCGCACCGCGCAGGAGACGGCGCCCGAGGCGCTGGAGCTGGCCACCCGCTGGGTGACGGGCGGCGCGGCCCACTGGGCGGGCCTGCCCGGCGAGGCCAACCCGCCGGCTCGCCGCGTGCGGCTGCCCACCTATCCGTTCGCCCGCGAGCGGCACTGGTTCGCCACGCCTGCACCCACCCACGCGTCGAGTGCGGGGGCCGGCCTGTTGCACCCGCTGGTCCACCGCAACACCTCTGACCTCGCCGAGCAACGCTACAGCTCCGCCTTCACGGGGGAGGAGCCGTTCCTGGCGGCGCATCAGGTGGGCGGCAAACGGGTGCTGCCCGCCGCCGCCTCGATCGAGCTGGCCCGGGCCGCAGTCCAGGACGCGCTGGCGCCGGGCGCCGCACCCGGATCGTTCCTGCGCCTGCGCGATCTTTCCTGGCTGCGTCCGCTGGTGGCGGGGGAGGAGCCGCTGGAGGTCCGGCTGGGGCTGATCCCCGAGGATGAGGGCCGGATCGCGTTCGAGCTCCGCACCGGCGCCCGGGCCGCCGGGGCCTCAGCCGTGGTGCACAGCCGCGGCGCCGTCGAGCTGTGCGCCCCCGAGCAGGTGCCGGCACTCGACCTGGACGCGCTGCGCGCGGCCTGCGGCACGCCGTACGCGCCCGCGGACGCCTATGATGCGTTCCGCGCCGCCGGGCTCGACTACGGCCCAGCGATGCGCGGCTTGACGGAACTCCATCTTGGAGACGGCGAGTTGCTCGCGCGGATCGAGCAGCCGGCCGCCGCCGAGGAGGGCCCGGACTTCGTGCTGCCGCCCAGCGTGCTGGACTCGGCGCTGCAGTCCTCGCTCGTCCTGCTGGCCGCCGCGGCCACCGAGCCCGCCGTCGGGCCGGCGATGCCGTTCGTGCTGGACCGGATCGACATCCACGGCCCGTGCGCCGCCGAGACCTGGGCCTGGGTGCGGCGGCGCGAGGGCACCGGCGCGCTCGCCACCTTCGACCTCGACCTCTGCGATGCCGCGGGCGTCGTCAGCGCCAGCCTGCGCGGGCTGGTGCAGCGCACCGTCGTCGCGCCGGCCGGGCCGCGCGTGGTCACGGCCACCTCCGGGTGGGTGGACGCCCCGCTCGCCGCCGCCGCGTCGGAGGTCGGCCAGGCCGACGTCACCGTGCACGCGTTCATCGCGGGCAAGGCGGCGGCGCTGGGGGACCTCTCGCTCACCGAACTGCCCGAGATCGCGCCCGGCCGGCTCGCCGAGAACGCGCAGGCCGCCCTCGGCGAACTCTTCGCCGCGGTCCAGCGGGTGCTGACCGCGAGCCCGAGGACGGCGCACCGTTTCCTGGTCCTGGTCGACGACCGGGCGCCGCGCCAGCTGCACGCCCCCCTCACCGGACTGTTCCGCACCGCCGAGCTGGAGAACCCGCTGATCTCCGGCCGGGTGCTCCGCATCGCGGGCCTCGAGAGCGCGTCGACCGAGCAGATCGCGAGCATCCTGCGTGAGGAGGCGGCCGCCACCGAGCCGGACGCGGAGCTGCGCCACGCGGCCGACGGCACCCGCCTCGCCTGGCGTCCCATCGAGCTCGAACTCGCGGCGGGCCCGCAGGTCCCGCCGCTGCGCGCGGGCGGGGTTTACTGGGTCACCGGCGGCCTCGGCGGCCTCGGCCGGCACGTGGCAGGCTACTTCGCGCGCTGCGCGGGCACGACCATCGTGCTGAGCGGGCGCACGGCAGCCGGCGCCGCGAGCAAGGCGGCCCTCGCCGAGCTGCGCGCGGCGGGCGTCGACGCCCACTACCTGCGCGTCGACGTCACCCGCGCGGCGGACGTGCAGCGCGCGGTGCGCGCGATCCAGCGCAAGCACGGCACGCTCACCGGCATAGTGCACGCCGCGGGCCTGCTGCGTGACGCCTACCTGCTGCGCAAGGACGCCGCCGACCTGCCCGCCGTGACGGCCCCGAAGCTGCACGGCGCGGTCAACCTGGATGCGGCCACCCGTGACCTCGCGCTCGACTTCTTCGCGGTCTTCTCCTCCGTCGCCGGCGTCTACGGCAACGCCGGACAGGGCGACTACGCCGCGGCCAACGCCTTCCTGGACGCCTTCGCGCAGCACCGCCGCACGCTTGTCGACAGTGGCGAGCGCAGCGGGCGCACGGTCGCCGTCAGCTGGCCGCTCTGGGCCGACGGCGGCATGGCGATGGACGCGGTGACGCTGGAGTCGATGCGCCGCCGGCGCGGCTGGGAGCCGCTGCCGACGGAGGAGGGCCTGCACCTGCTCGGGCGGGTGCTGACCGAGGGACCCGAGCACGTCGTGGTCGCCTACGGCACCGAGGCGACCCTCGCGCCCGCAGGCCGGGCGGCGGAGCGTGCCGGTGCCCCGGTGCCGCGACCCGTCGCCGCCACCCCGGTCGCCGAGGGCGAGCTGCTGGAGCGGATGACCGAGCTGCTCAAGCAGCAACTGGGCGAGGTGCTGCACCACGACCCCGGCACCATCGACGCTTCGGCCAACCTGGTCGAGTACGGCATCGACTCGCTCAGCATCCTGGAGCTGACGGTCCGCCTGGAGGCGCTGTTCGGGACGCTCGCCAAGACGATCTTCTTCGAGTACCTGACCGTCGAGGACGTAGCGGGATACTTCGTCGCGCAGCACCGCGAGAAGCTGGACGCCGTGCTGGGGGCTCAAGGAGCCCCGCAACAGCCTGTGCAGGCCGTCGAGGACCCGCAGGCCGCGCCCGTCCCGGGCCGCGCACGCTTCGCGCGCACCGCTACCGCCACCGTGGCCGAGCCCGCTGACCGGGCCGACCGCCGCGACGCCGACCGCCGCGACGCCGACCGCCGCGACATCGCCGTCATCGGCATCTCCGGCAAGTACCCGGGCGCCGACACGCTCGACGAGCTCTGGGAGATGCTCGCCGAGGGCCGCCACGCCTTCGAGGAGGTCCCGCGCGAGCGCTGGGACCACGACGCGATCTACAGCCGCGAGCGCAGCGTGCTCGGCAAGAGCGTGATCCACACCGGCACCTTCCTGCGCGACATCGACCGCTTCGACCCGCGCTACTTCCGCATCTCCAAGCGCGAGGCGGAGCAGATGTCGCCGGAGGTGCGGCTCTTCCTGCAGACCGGCGTCGAGGCCCTGGAGGACGCGGGCTACTCGCGCGAGACCATCCAGCGCCAGTACCAGGGCGACGTGGGCGTGCTGGTCGGCACCATGAGCAACCACTACGGCCTGTACGGGTTCCAGAACAGCCTGACCCGCGGGGCCCCGGCCAGCGGCAGCTACCTGGCCACCATCCCCAACATGCTCTCCTACTTCTACGGGCTCACCGGACCGTCGATCTTCCTCGACACCATGTGCTCGACCTCCTCCGTCTGCATCCACCAGGCGGTGCAGATGCTGCGCGCGGGCGACTGCAAGATGGTGGTGGCCGGCGGCGTCAACCTGCTGCTGCACCCGTACAACCTCATCACCTCCTCGCAGGAGCACTTCACCACCGCGACCTCGGACGTGGTGCGCAGCTTCGGCCAGGGCGTGGACGGCACGATCCTCGGCGAGGGCGTGGGCGCCGTCGTGCTGAAGCCGCTGGCCGACGCCGAGCGCGACGGTGACCACGTGTACGCAGTCATCAAGGGCACCGCGCTCAGCAACGCGGGCGTCCGCAACGGCTTCACCGTGCCCAACCCGCGGATGCAGACCCGGGCGATCGAGAAGGCGATCGAGGACGCGGGCGTCGACCCGCGCACGATCAACTACGTGGAGGCGCACGGCTCGGGCACCTCGCTCGGTGACCCGATCGAGGTCGGCGCGCTGACCGCCGCCTACCGCAAGTACACCGAAGAGAACCAGTTCTGCGCCCTCGGATCGGTCAAGTCGAACCTGGCGCACCTGCTCGCGGCGGCCGGCGTGGTCGCCTTCGCGAAGGTGGTGGCCCAGCTCAAGCAGGGCAAGTTGGCGCCTTCGCTGCACAGCGCCGAGACCAACCCGGACATCGACTTCGCGAGCACGCCGTTCCACGTCCAGCAGGAGCTCACCGACTGGCAGCAGGTCACCACCACCGACGGCGGCCGCACCGTGGTCCACCCGCGGCGCGCCGGCATCACCTCGATCGGCGCGGGCGGGATGAACTCGCACATCATCGTGGAGGAGTACGTGGCCCCGCCGAGCCCCGCGCGGGAGCCGGGTGTGGAGCTGTTCGTCTTCTCGGCGATGACCGAAGAGGCGCTGGCGGCCCACCTGCTGCGGTTCCGCGACTACGCGGCCCAGGCCGACGAGGCCGAACTGGCCTCGATCGCCCATACCTTGCGGGTCGGAAAGAACGAACTGCCGCGCCGCTGGGCCTTCCTGGCCAAGGACCTGGCCGGCGTACTGGCGGCGATCGAACGCTACCTCGCGGGCGAGCGCGACCTGGCCGCCGAGCTCACCGGCCACGACCAGCGCTCGACGCGGGCGCGCGAGCTCGCACTGACCTGGACCGGCGGCAAGAGCGTCGACTGGGCCACGCTCGACTCGGGGCGCCCGCCCCGGCGGGTCCCGCTGCCGGCCTACCCCTTCGATCGGGTCCGCTGCTGGGTGGCCCAGGAGCCCGACGCGCCGTCAGTGGCGGTACCACTCGCACTGCGTGAGAAGCTCCACCCCTTCCTCGGCCGTAACGAGTCCGACGTCGACGGGCTGCGCTACGTCCTGGACGTCCACCTGGATGACCTGGCCGACTACGGCTACCAGCAGGACAAGGTGCTCGGCATCGTCCCCACCTTCGCCCTCGACCTCGCCCTCGCCGCCGCCAAGGTCTCCGGCTTCACCACCGACCCGGTCGTGCGCGAGCTGCGGGTGTGCGACCCGGTCCGGTGGGGCCAGGTTACGCGCCTGGTCACCACCTTCGCAGCCGGCCGCGGCGCGCTCTTCGTCGAGGACGCGGATCACGTGCGCACGCCGGTACTGGAGTTCGACGTGGAACCGGGCGAGGCCCGGCCGCCGCTCGCCGAGGCCGTCCGGCTGGACGCGCTGCGCGAGCGGGCCACGGCCGTGCACGACGGGGACGAGCTGCGCGCCGTGCTCGCGGCCGGCGGCCTGGAGCGCCCGGCCGCGCACTGCGGCCTGCGACGCGGCTACTGGCTGCGGGAGGGCGGGCTGCTGCTCGAACTCACCGCGCCCGAGCGGCGGCACGACCACGCCGCGCGGAACACCTCGATCACGCCGACCGTGCTCGCGGCCATCGCGCAGGGCGTGCAGTTGGTCGCCGAGCGGGCGGGTGCGGCGCACTGGGCGGCGACCTTCCCCCAGCAGATCGGGGAGCTGCGAGTCTCCGACGCGCTGAACGAAGTCGAGTACCTGTTCTTCGAGTTGACCGAAAGCTCCGGCGACGGTGTCGGAGCGGTGCGGCTGCTGGACAGCGACGGTACGGTGCTCGGCACCCTCGCAGGCGTGCGGTGCGGCGACAGTCGACTGCCGCGCGCCGCAACGCACCAGGTGCGGAGCCAGGCAGCGGGCACCGTCGGCTTCGTGGTCGGCGCGCTGCGTGAGATGGCGGCGGGCATCCTCAAGTTCGACGCCGACGAATTGGAGGGCGACACCCGCTTCGACGCCTTCGGCTTCGACTCGATCTCGCTGCTCTCCTTCTCCGGGCTGGTCCGGGAACGGTTCGGCGTCGAGCTGAACCCGGCCATCCTCTACGACGTCAACACTCTGGACGACCTCGGGCGTTACCTCACCGAGGAGTTCGGGGACCAGATCACGCAGACGCGGGACAGAGCGGCCACACCGGCGCGCCCGGCCGAGCGCCGACCCGTCGCGGCCCGCTCTCTCGCCGCCCGCCCCTCGACGGACATGCCGATCGCAGTGGTCGGTGCGGCGGGACGGTTCCCACAGGCACCCGACCTGGACGCCTACTGGGCCAACCTGCTGGTGGGCCGGGACTCGGTCACCGACTTCCCACGCCACCGCTATGACGACGCCTACGCGCGGACCGTCGACGAGGCCGACTTCCCCAAGCACGCCGGCGTGCTCGACGGCGTCGACGCCTTCGACGCCGAGTTCTTCCGGATCCTGCCGCGAGAAGCCGAACTGATGGACCCGCAGCACCGCCTGGCGCTGGAGACGGTCTGGAACGCGATCGAGGACAGCGCCTACCGCCCCGCCGAGCTACCGAAGAACACCGGCCTCTTCCTCGGTGTCTCCGGCACCGACTACGCGACGCTGCTCACCACCTACGGCGTTCCGGGCGACGCCTTCACCTCCACCGGCAACGCCCACTCGATGCTCGCCAACCGGGTCTCCTACGTGCTCGACCTGCACGGCCCGAGCCAGCCGGTGGACACCGCCTGCTCCAGCTCGCTGATCGCCGTCCACCGCGCGATCGAGGCGATCCGCTCGGGAGCGTGCGAGGCCGCGATCGCCGGCGGGGTCAACCTGCTGCTCAGCGTCGACACCTTCGTCAGCGCGCAGCGTGCGGGGATGCTCAGCCCGGACGGCCGCTGCAAGCCCTTCGCCCGGGACGCGGACGGCTACGTGCGCGGCGAGGGGGCGGGCGTGGTGGTGCTCAAGCCGCTCGCCGCCGCCGAGCGCGACGGCGATGTGATCCTCGGCCTGCTGATCGGCAGCGCCGAGAACCACGGCGGGCGGGCCAACTCGCTCACCGCGCCGAATGCCGACGCACAGGCCGATCTGGTGGTGCGGGCGATGGGCGACACCGACCCCGACACGATCGGCTACTTGGAGGCCCACGGCACCGGCACCGCGCTCGGTGACCCGGTGGAGGTGCGCGGCCTGCAGTCCGCGTTCCGTCGGCTGGGCAGCACCGGCCGGGGCACCTGTGGTCTCGGCTCGGTGAAGGGCAACATCGGCCACCTGGAGGCCGCCGCCGGAATCGCAGGCCTGCTCAAGGTGCTGCTCGCGATGAAGCACCGCGTGCTCCCGGCGACCCGCAACCTCGGCGAGCTCAACCCGTACATCCAGCTCGACGGCGGCCCGCTGCGCATCGTGCGCGAGAACGAGCCCTGGCAGCGGCTGCCCGAGCGCGGCGGCGCACTCGCCCCGCGCCGCGCGGGAGTCAGCAGCTTCGGCTTCGGCGGCTCCAACTGCCATGTCGTGGTGGAGGAGTACCTGCCCGCCGACGAGCCGCGCGAGGACCGGGCCGGGCAGCAGGCGGCGGTCGTCGTGCCGCTCTCGGCCCGCACGGACGAGCAACTGCGGGCGCGAGCCCGGGATCTGCTCCGTGCGCTCGAAGCGGACCGGGTGCCGGCTTCGCTCTCCTCGATCGCGTGGAGTCTGCAGGCCGGTCGAGAGGCGCTGGCGGAGCGGGTCGGCTGGGTGGTCCGTTCGCGCGGAGAACTCGTCGACCGTCTGCGGGCGTTCGCCGCGGGCGAGGACCGTCTGGAAGGCGGCGCCCGCGGCCGGGTCGCCCGCCGCGATGCCGGTCCCGCCGCGCGCACGGCGCAGTCGGCCGCGCCGGCCGTAACGGCCGGCGACCTCGCGGGGCTGCTGGCACGCTGGACCGAAGGCGGCGCCGTCGACTGGCGCGCCCTGTACGGGCCGCGCACGCCTCGGCGGGTCCAGCTGCCCGGGTACCCGTTCGCGCGGGATCGGTACTGGATCCCTGGCAGCGGCGTTCGCCCCGCGCCGTTCCAGGCCTCGGTCGGTGCCGCGCCGCTGCGGGCTCCGACCAGCTCCGAGCCCGCGATCGGGACGGTGTTGCTGGCGCCGCACTGGACGCCCCGCCCCGCGCCGTCCGCAAGCGCGGGCCAAGGCACCCTGGCCCGTCGGGTGGTGATCCTCTGCGGCAGGCTCGGCGCCGCCCGCGAGCAGGTCGAACTGCGCCTGCCGCAGGTGCGCTGCTTCACTGCCACGACGGCCAAGCAGCGGCTGGACAGTCGCTTCACCGACCTCTCGCAGCAGGTCTTCGAGATCGTCCGCGGCCTGGTCGCCGAGCCGCAGGTCGGCGGCACGCTGGTCCAGCTGGTGACGGACTCGTACGGCGACGAGGCGGTGAACCTCGCGCTGGCCGGCCTGCTGCGCACGGCGATGCTGGAGAGCCCCGGGTTCGTCGGCCAGGTCATCGGCCTGGAGGGCACCGGCTCGGCGGACGTCCTCGCCGCCCTCATCGCGGAGGACGGCACCGCAGGCGAGGATCTGGTGCGCTACCGCGCCGGTGAACGCACCGTCCGCAGCTGGCGCCCGGCCGAGCAGTCGGCGGGCGCGGCGCAGGCGCCGTGGCGCGCGGGCGGGGTCTACCTGATCGCCGGCGGCGCGAGCGGCATCGGCGCGATCATCGCGCGAGCCATCGCCGACGAGGTGGGCAGGACGACCCTGGTACTGGCCGGGCGGGCGCCGCAGGACGCGCGGATCGAGGCGCTGCTCGGGGAACTGCGGGCGGCCGGTGCCCTCGCGAGCTACCGCCGCGCGGACATCTCCCGCTGGGAGGAGGCGCGCCACCTGATCGCGGGCATCCGGCAGCAGAGCGGAGGGGTCGACGGGATCGTCCACTGCGCCGGTGTGATCCAGGACGCCTCGCTGGTGCGCAAGACCGCGCAGGAGTGGACGCAGGTGCTCGCCCCGAAGGTCGACGGCCTGGTCAACCTGGACCGTGCGATCGGCCGCGCGCCACTCGACTTCCTGATCACCTGCTCCTCCGGCTCCGCCGTCACCGGCAACCCGGGTCAGGCGGACTACGCCACGGCCAACGCCTTCCTGGACGAGTTCGCGGCGCTTCGCACGGAGCGGGTCGCGACGGGGGAGCGGTCGGGACGTACGCTCTCGCTCGCCTGGCCGCTCTGGCAGGACGGCGGCATGACGGTCGACCAGGCCGCGCGCGATTACCTCTGGCGCAGCCGCGGCCTGACCCCGATGGGTTCGGCGCAGGGCGTCGACGCCCTGCGGCAGGCCTGGCGACTCGGCACGGACCGGGTGTGGGTGCACCACGGCGACCCGGCCCGGATCCCGCTCGCGCCGAGCACGCCGGTGACAACCACCATGCCCGCCAGACCCGTTGGTCCCGTCAGCGCCATCAGCTCAGACAACCTCGGCCGTCTCGGCCGCGAGAGTCTGCGCCTGCTCGCCGAACTCTTCGCACAGGTCACCAAGTTGTCCCCCGGCAACGTCGACGTCGACGAGCCGTTGGCTGCGCTGGGCCTTGATTCGATCATGGTGGTTCAGTTGAAGAACGCGCTCTCCCCGGCGTTCCCCGAAGTCTCCACGACCCTCTTCTACGAGCTCCCGACCCTGCGGGCGATCGCCGGCCACCTCGCGACGGAGCACACGTCGCACGCCCTCGATTGGACCGGAGCGGCGGCCGAGCCGACTCGGGTCACCGCCGCTGCCGAGCCGTTGACCGTCACCGAGCGGGCTCCCGGCCGGCTCGAGCCGGCCCGGTCTCCCGAGGCACGCGAGCCCATCGCCGTGATCGGCCTGAGCGGCCGCTACCCGGGCGCCGAGAACCTCGCCGAGTTCTGGGCGAACCTCAAGGCGGGCCGCGACTGCGTCCGCGAGGTGCCGGCCGACCGCTGGCCGCTGGAGGGCTTCTTCGAGCCCGACCGGCTCAAGGCGATCGCCACCGGGCGCAGCTACAGCAAGTGGGGCGGTTTCGTCGACGGCTTCGCGGATTTCGACCCGCTCTTCTTCCAGATCGCACCACGCGACGCCTATGCGATTGATCCGCAGGAGCGCCTCTTCCTGCAGGCCTCCTGGGAGGTCCTGGAGGACGCCGGCTACACCCGCGAGCGGCTGGCAGGGCGCCACCGGCGCCGGGTCGGCGTATTCGCCGGAGTCACCAAGTCGGGCCATGCGCGCCACGGTGCGGGCTTGCTGCCATCCGGCGAGCGGGTGGTTCCCGCGCTCTCCTTCGCCTCGCTCAGCGCTCGCACGTCCTACGTCCTGGACCTGCGCGGACCGAGCATGACGATCGACACGATGTGCTCGGCCTCGCTCACCGCGATCCACGAGGCCTGCGAGAACCTCCACCGCGGGGCCTGCGAACTGGCCATCGCGGGCGGGGTCAACCTCTACCTGCACCAGCACGACTACGTCGAACTCTGCCGCTCCACCATGCTCTCGTCGGACGCGCGCTGCCGCAGCTTCGGTACCGGCGGCCATGGCTTCGTCCCCGGCGAGGGTGTCGGCTGCGTGCTGCTCAAGCCGCTGTCCCGCGCGCTGGCGGACGGCGACCGGATCCACGCGGTGATACGCGGCAGCAGCGTCAACCACGGTGGCCGCACGAACGGCTACACGGTGCCGAACCCGGCCGCCCAGACCGAGTTGATCCGCGAGGCGCTGGAGAGCGCGGGGGTCTCGGCCCGCGAGGTGGGCTGTGTCGAGGCGCACGGCACCGGCACCGAACTCGGCGACCCGATAGAGATCCAGGGCCTGACCCGGGCCTACCAGCAGGACACCGACGACACGCAGTACTGCGCGATCGGCTCCGCCAAGTCGGCGATCGGGCACCTGGAGGCGGCCGCCGGCGTCGCCGGATTCACCAAGGCGGTACTCCAGTTGCAGCACCGCCAGCTCGCGCCGAGCCTGCACGCCGAGCAGCTGAACCACGAAATCGCCTTCGAGCGCACGCCGTTCTTCGTCCAGCGCGAGCTCGCCGACTGGCCGGGTGAGGGCCCGCGGATCGCTGCCGTCTCCTCCTTCGGCGCGGGCGGCTCGAACGCCCACGTGATCCTCGAGGAGTACGCCGCGCCCACGGACCGGCGACTCGCAGACGGCGGCGACCAGTTGATCGTCCTGTCGGCGCGTACGCCCGAGCAACTGCGTGCCGCTGCCTCGCGGTTGTTGGAGTTCCTCGGCGACGAGCGCAACCAGGACGTCGAGCTGGCCGACCTCGCCCACACCCTCCAGGTCGGGCGCGAGGCGATGGCGGAGCGCCTGGCCGTGGTCACCGCCTCCATCGGCGACCTGCGCCGCGTGCTGCGCGGATACCTTGACGAGGACCAGCCGACGCCGACCGTGCTGCGCGGCACGGTCGGCCGGGCCCAAGGCCTGGTCGCCGAGATCGCGGCCGATGCCGACCTCCAGGAGCTCCTGGTCGCCCGATGGGCGCGGGAGGGCAAGCTCGCCAAGCTCGCGGCCCTGTGGATCGACGGCGTGTCCCTCGACTGGAGCCTGCTGCACGAGGCCGGCGCACCGCGGCTGATCTCGCTGCCGACCTATCCGTTCGCCCGTGAGCGGTACTGGATCGGCGATCTCGAACCGGAGCCCACCGCCGCCGCGTCGGCAGCCACGAGCCTGGCCGCAGCGCCGGCTCAGGCACCGGCTCAGGCATCGGCGCCGGTGCGCCGCTCGGTCGAGGAGCACGTCGCGGACGTGGTGTGGGGCGAGCTCGCCAAGGTACTGGCCATGGACGAGGCCGGGATCGACGGGGCTCGTGCCTTCGCCGACTACGGGCTCGACTCCATCCTCGGTGTCCGCCTGGTGCACGAGCTCAATGACACCCTCGCACTCGACCTCGCGACCAGCGTCATCTTCGACCACAGCACGGCCGACCGCCTCACCGCCCACCTGCTCGCGGAGCACGGCGACCGAATCGTGCCCGCCGAGGTCCCCGCTGCCGCCCAGGCTCCCGCCGCCGAGGTTCAAGTCACCGCCGAGCGGTCCCGGTCCACCCCGTCCGCCGGTGCCCGCGGGCCGATCGCCGTGATCGGGATGAGCGGCCGATTCGCCGGCGCCGACTCGCTGGACGAGCTGTGGACCCACCTCGCGAGCGGTGATGACCTGGTGCGCGAAGCCACCCGGTGGGACCTCGGGGCGGACCAGAGCGGCACCCGGCCGCGCGGCGGATTCCTCGACCGGATCGACGAGTTCGACCCCCTCTTCTTCAACATCTCCGGCGTCGAGGCCGCGGCGATGGACCCGCAGCAGCGCCTCTTCCTGGAGGAGTCCTGGAAGGCGCTGGAGGATGCCGGATACCCGGCGGGTGAGCTGAGCGGACGCCGCTGCGGCGTCTACACCGGCTGCTGGTCCGGGGACTACCAGGGACCGACCGGGCCGGACGCGCCCGCGCAGGCCCTGTGGGGCAACATGGCCTCCGTCATCCCGGGCCGCGTCTCCTACGCGCTGAACCTGGTGGGCCCCGCGATCGCGGTCGACACCTCGTGCTCCAGCTCGCTGGTCGCCATCGACCTCGCCTGCAGGGACCTGTGGTCCGGCGAGACCGAACTGGCCCTGGCCGGCGGCGTCTTCGTCCAGTCGACGCCGCGGCTGTACGAGCTCGCGGACCGCGCCGGGATGCTGGCGCCCTCCGGTCGCTGCCACACGTTCGACCACCGCGCCGACGGCTTCGTGCCGGGCGAGGGCGTCGGTGTCATCGTGCTGAAGCGGCTCTCCGCGGCGCTGGCCGACGGGGACCACATCCACGGCGTGATCAGTGGCTCCGGTATCAACCACGACGGCGCGACCAACGGGATCACGGCGCCGAGTTCGGTCTCGCAGGAGCGCCTGCTCCGCGAGGTCTACCAGAACGCCGGGATCAGCGCCGAGCACATCCAGCTGGTCGAGGCGCACGGCACCGGCACCAGCCTGGGCGACCCGATCGAGTTCCAGGCGCTCACCCGCGCCTTCCGCGCCGACACCGACAAGGTCGGGTACTGCGCGGTGGGCTCGGTCAAGACGAACCTCGGCCACGCGCAGTTCGCGGCCGGTGTCGCGGGCGTGCTCAAGGTGCTGCTGGCGCTGCGGCACCGGCAGATCCCCGCCTCGCTGCACTTCGAGAAGGCGAACAAGGCCATCCAGTTCGAGGGCAGTCCCTTCTACCCGAGCACCCGCACCCACGACTGGGCGGTGCCGGCCGGCATCCCGCGCCGCGGTGTGGTGAGCTCCTTCGGCGCCAGCGGGACCAACGCCCACCTGGTGATCGAGGAGGCCCCGGCAACGGGCAACCGCACCACCGCCCACCGTGCCGCCGCCGAGCACCTGGTGGTGCTCTCGGCCCGCACCCGGGAGCAACTCGCGGAGCAGGCCTCGCGCCTGGCGGCGCACGTCCGGCGCGAGCCCGCGCTCGACAGCGGTGACACCGCCTACACGCTGGCCGTCGGGCGCGAGCACCTGACGCACCGCTTCGCCTGCGTGGTCCGCGATCGCGAGGACCTGCTGGACGTGCTGGACCAGGGCCTGGAAGGCCCGCGCGCCGTCACCGGCGAGGCCGCCTCGCGGCGCACCGGCCGCCCGGGCGCGGGTGACCAGGGCCAGGCGCAGCCCGCCGACAGCACGGAGCTGACGGCGCTCGCCGAGCGCTTCGTGCGAGGCCTGCCGGTCGACTTCCCGGCGGTCTTCCCGGCGGGCATGCACCGGCGGGTGTCGCTGCCGACCTACCCGTTCGCCCGCGAGAGCCACTGGACCGCCTCCTCGCCCGCCGCGGTCGCACCCGCGCTCGCCACCGACCGTCCCGACGGCCCCCGCCCCACCGGCCCGTTCCCCACCGGTACCCCCCACCCCCTGCTCCAGCAGCTGTCGTCGGTGCCGGGCGAACCCGGCGCGCTGCGCGGCGCCGCGCTGCTGACCGGTGACGAGCCGGTCCTGCGTGACCACCAGGTGCACGGCCGGCGGGTGCTGCCGGGTGTGGTCCACCTGGAGCTGGCCCGGGCCACCGCGGCGCAGGCGCTCGGCGCCGCCGCGACGACGCCGCTGACCATGCGCAACGTCACCTGGGTGCAGCCGCTCGCGGTCGACGACGCGCCGCTGCCCGTCCAGGTGCTGGTGCGCCCGAGGCCCGACGGCGAGCTCTCCTTCGAGGTTGCCACGCAGGATGGCGCACAGGCCGGCGCGGAGAGCGGCACGGTCTTCTGCGAAGGCCGGATCACGCGGGCCGACACGCCGCGCCCGCCCGCCCTCGATCTCGCCGCGCTGCGGGCGAGCTGCCCGACGCCGGTCTCCGCCGCGCGCATCGAGCAGGCGCTGGCGGCGATGGGCATCACCCACGGTCCCGCCCTGCGGGCGATCGACGAGGCCCGGGTCGGTGCCGGCGTGGTTCTCGCCAAGCTCGGAGCGCCGGCCGCCGCGGAGCTGTCCGGCACGCCGTACGGGCTGCCGCCGGCGCTGCTGGACTCCGCGATCCAGGCCTCGATGGCGCTCCAACTGGCCGCGGACGACGCCGACCAGCAGAGCGCGCAGACCGCGGTGCCCTTCGCGCTGGACCGGCTGGACCTCTTCGCCCCCTGCCCCGCCACCTCCCTGTGGGCGGTGGTCCGGCTGGCGGACGGCAACGCCCGGGCCAGCGCGGTGAGCCGGCTGGACATCGACCTGGTCGACGCCGATGGCGCGGTCTGCGCCCGGCTGGCCGGCTACACCTCCCGGATCGCGCCGCGGCCGCTGCCCGCGCTCTTCGCCCCGGTCTGGGACCCGATCCCGGCGGCCGTGCCGGGCACCCCCGTGCCATCCGCCGCCGACCGCGTGCTCATCGTCGGCGGGAGGGCCGAGCAGCGGGCCGCGATCGTCGGCCAGTGCCCAAGGGCCGTGCTCTGGCGGCTGGCCCCGAGCGCCACGACCGACGAGGTCGCGGCCGAGCTGCTGACGATCGGTGAGCTCGACCACCTGGTCTGGCTCGCACCCGACACCGTGTACCGGGCGGATGACGCGGCCGGCTTCGTCAGCGCCCAGCAGGACGGCGTCATCGCGGCGTTCCGCCAGATCCAGGCGCTGCTGCGGACGAAGTACGACGCGCGCGGGTTCGGCATCACGCTGGTCACCCGGCGCTGCCTGGCCACCCACCAGGGCGAGGAGGTCCGGCCCGCCCACGCCGGCCTGCACGGCCTCTTCGGCTCGCTCGGCCGCGAGTACGCGAACTGGACGGTGCGCAGCGTCGACCTCGACGGCCCTGAGTGGCCGGCGGACCTCATGACCCTCCCGGCGGACTCCGCCGGCGACACCTGGGCGCACCGCGCGGGCCAGTGGCTCCTGCGCCACTGGGCCCCGAGCCAGAGCGAGCCGCAGCAGTGGGCCGGCTACCGCGAGGGTGGTCTCTATGTGGTGATCGGCGGCGCCGGCGGGCTCGGCACGGCCTGGACCCAGCACGTCGTGGAGCGCTACGGCGCACGCGTCGTGTGGCTCGGACGCCGCGTCCAGGATGCCGAGATCGAGGCCAGGTTGCGCTCCGTGCGCGGCCGCGGCGAGGTGCACTACCTCGCCGTCGACGCCGCCGACCCCGAGGCGCTGCGCCGCGCCCACGCCGAGATCACGGCCCGGCACGGGCGGATCAACGGCGTCGTCCAGGCTGCCCTGGTGTTGCAGGACCGGACGCTGGCCGCGATGGACGAGGAGGGGCTGCGTGCCGCTCTGGCGGCGAAGGTCGACGTGAGCGCCGCGATGGCCGCGGTCTTCGCCGACGAGCCGCTCGACTTCACGGTCTTCTTCTCCTCGATGCAGTCCTTCACCACCGCGGCCGGACAAGCCAACTACGCGGCCGGCTGCACCTTCAGCGACGCCTACGCCCAGCTTCTGGAGCGCAGTTGGCACAGCCCGGTGCGCGTGATGAACTGGGGCTGGTGGGGCAAGCTCGGCAGTGTCACCTCCGACTTCTACCAGGAGCGGATGACCCGCTCGGGGCTGGCCTCGATCGAGACGCCGGAGGCGATGGCGGCGCTTGAGCAGCTGCTCGGCGGCCCGCAGCCGCAGTTGAGCTTCGTCAAGCTGGCCCGGCCCGATGCGGTGGCGGCCTTCGAGCCGGCAGTGCGGGTCACCGTGCGCCGGCGTGCGAAGGCACGCGTCGCGGCCCGGGCGCTCACGGTTCGAGAGGTTCCGGCGGCGGACCGGGAGTTGGTGCGCGCGGTGGCCCAGTGGCGCAGCACTGAGCGTGACCCGCTGCTGGCCCAGCTGATCCGGGCCCACCTGGAGCGGCTCGGCGCCGTGCGCGGCGCCGCCGAGGAAGACCTGACGACGGCCGAACTGCGCAGCCGCGCAGGCATCCTGGAGCGCTACACAGCCTGGCTGGAGCACGCGCTGGCGGCGATGCCGGCCGTGACCCCGCCGCTGGCGGAGCTGACCAGGCAGTGGGACGAGCGCCGCGCACAGTGGTCCGTGGACCCGGACAAGAAGGCGGAACTCGCACTGGTCGACGCCACGTTGCGTCAGCTGCCCGCGATCCTGACCGGCGTGACGCCGCCCACCGACGTGATGTTCCCGCGCGGCTCGGTCGAGTTGGTCGAAGGCTGCTACCGCGACAACCGGGTGGCGGACCTGTACAACCGGGCGATGGCCGACACCGCCGTCAGCCTGGTGACCGAGCGGCTGCGCCAGGAACCGGGCGCCCAGCTGCGGATCCTGGAGGTCGGTGCGGGCACCGGCGGCACCAGCGTGGGCATGTTCGCCGCGCTGCGCCCGTTCCGCGACAGCATCGAGACCTATACCTACACGGACCTCTCGAAGGCCTTCCTGAACCACGCGCGCAGTGCCTACGGCCCCGAGGTTCCGTATCTGACCTACGCGCGCCTCGACGCCGAACAGCCGCTGGCCGGACAGGACATCACGCCCGGCAGCTACGACCTGGTGATCGCGGCCAACGTGCTGCACGCGACCCGCGACATCCGCAACACCCTGCGAAACGCCAAGGCGGCGCTGCGCGACGGCGGTTGGCTGCTGCTGAACGAACTCGCGGCGTTCGACGTCTTCAGTCACCTCACGTTCGGCCTGCTGGAGGGCTGGTGGCTGTTCGAGGACGCGCCGCTGCGCATCCCGGGCTCGCCGGCGCTGTCGCCCGACGGCTGGCAGCAGGTGCTGGCGGGGGAGGGGTTCGGGTCGGCCACCCTGATGCTGCCGCAGGTGCGTGAGCTCGGGCAGCAGGTGATCGCCGCCGAGAGCGACGGGATCACGCGGCAGCACAGCCCCGTCCGGCTGGTCGCCCCGGCTGTGCCGGCGCCCGCAGCCCCTGCTGCACCTGTTGCCCCTGCCCCCACGAGGCACGGCAGTACCGGGAGCCGGACCGACACCATGGTCGGCTACCTGCGGGACAAGGCCGCGGCGACGCTGAAGATCCCCGCGGACCAGATCGACGCCGACGAACCGCTGAGCAGCTACGGGATGGACTCGATCCTCGTCCTGCACCTGACCAACGCGCTGCGCCAGGACCTCGGCGAGGTCCCCTCCACCCTGCTCTTCGACGTGGAGACGCTCGACGGACTCGCCGTCCACTTCCTGGCCACCGGCGGCGAGCGGGTGGACGCCCTGCTGGCCCGGCTGCGACCCGTGACGGCAGCCGCCCCGGCCGCTGCCGCCCCGGCCACCCCGCCGACCCCCGCTCGCAGGCCCCTGTCCCACGTCCAACTGGGCATCTGGCTCGAACAGCAGAGCAAGCCGGAGCTGACGGCCTACAACGTGCCGATCGCCTTCGAGGTGCACGGTGAACTGGACGAGGTCGCGCTCGAATCGGCCTGCCGGGCCCAGCTCGAACTGCACCCGCTGCTCGGCTCGGTGGTCGGTGAGCAGGACGGCGTGCCCTACCTGGAGTACCGCGGTTCGGGCGGTCTCCGATTCGAGCGCGATGAGCTCGCGACCGCCTCGCAACCGGAGCAGCTGGCCTACCTGCGCGAGCAGGCGAGCGCACCGTTCGACCTGGCGAACGGTCCCCTCGTCCGGGTGCTGCTGGTGTCCTTTGCGGTGCCGCAGGGCGGCGCCGAACCGCGCCGACTGTTGCTGATCACCGCACATCACCTGGTTCTTGACGGGACATCAGCGGCGTTGCTGGTCCGCTCGATCACCGATGCCTACCGAGCGGCCGCCCTCGCCGAGCACGAGGTCCAGCTGTCGGCGGATAGCGTCGAGTACGCTGAATTCACCGCCTGGGAGGCGCAGTTGCTGTCGGGGCCGGAGGGTGCGGCGCACCGCGACTACTGGGTCGAGCAACTGCGCGCGCCGCGCGGTACGCTCGAACTGTCCGCCGCAAGGCCGATGGAGTCGCCGGTGGAGCCGCACGGTGCGGTGGTCGTCGCGACCCTCACCCCCGAGCTCTCGGCCGCGCTCACGGCCCGCGCCAGGGCCGCGCGGGTCAGCCCCACCGTGCTCTTCCTCGCCTCCTACCTGGCCTTCCTGTACGGTCGGAGCGGACAGCGCGACCTCATCGTCGGCCTGCCCAACGCCGGCCGGCCGCAGGAGCGCTTCAACGAGGTGATCGGCCACTTCGTGAACCTGCTGCCGATCCGCTGCACCGTGGCCGGCGGTGACTCCTTCGCCGATCTGCTCAAGGCGGTGCGGCGAGCGGTCGTCGGCGGCCTGGAGCACAGCGCCTATCCGTTCTCGGAGATGGTCCGCGCCCTCGGTGAGGAGCGCGACGCGGCCTCGGCCCCGATCGTCAGCACCTGCCTGTCCTTCCAGAACTTCGACGGCTCCGCGCTCTTCGCGGGCGAGGACGCCGGATCGGCCCTGGACCTGCGGCCGTTCGAAGGGGTCTACCAGGACAGCGCGTTCGAGCTCGCGGTGGAGATCTACCAGCAGGCCGACGACTACAAGATCGTCCTGAAGTACAGCACCGACCGATTCGCCGGCCAGGCGGTCGAGGCCATGCTGGCCGACTGGCGGGCACTTCTCGAACGAGTGGCCAAGGAAAAGGACTTGCGCCTTGACGAGGCCGAGGTGGCGGTGCCTGAGGACACGACGACCGCCACCGACCCCGCCCCCCGCGCACCGCAGGCCCCACGCCACCCGCGCGAGGAGACCCTCCGCCGCCTCTTCGCCGACGTCCTTGGCCGGGAGCAGGTCGGAGCCGACGACAACTTCTTCGCCCTCGGCGGCTATTCGCTGCTGGCGACCCAACTGGCCGCCCGGGTGCGTGAGGAGCTCGGGGTGGAGCTGCCGATGCGCGCGGTGTTCGAGGCGCCGACACCCGCGGGACTGGCAGTGCGGCTGGACCAGCCGATCGTGGCACGGCGACCCAAGCTTCGCAGGATGACCATTGAAGGAGACGCCTCATGATTCCGTTGTCTTTCGCACAGCGGGGACTGTGGTTCCTGCACCGACTGGAGGGCCCCAGCGCCACCTACAACCTGCCGCTGGTGCTCCGCCTCTCCGGTGCACTCAACCGGGAAGCACTGGACTTGGCACTGCGCGATGTGATGGGTCGACACGAGGCGCTGCGAACGGTCTTCCCCGAGGACGGCGGCGAGTCCCGCCAGGTGGTGCTGGAGCTGGATGCGGCCTGGCCCGGCCTGCGGACCGTCGAAGCGCCTGACGAGCGGGAGGTCACCGCGGCAGTCGAGGCAGCGGCCCGGCACGCGTTCGAGCTCTCCAGCGAGCCGCCGCTGCGCGCGACGCTGATCGAGGCCTCGGAGCGGGAGCACACCCTGGTCCTGGTGCTGCATCACATCGCCAGTGACGGCTGGTCATTGGGTCCGCTGGCTCGCGACCTGTCCACCGCGTACGGCGCCCGCCTGGTGGGTCAGGAACCGCGGTGGTCCCCGTTGCCGGTGCAGTACGGCGACTACACCGTCTGGCAGCGCGAGCTGCTGGGCGAGCTGGACGACCCGCAGAGCCTGGCCGCCCAGCAAGTGGCCTACTGGCGCCAGGTGTTGGAGGGGGCGCCGGAGGAGCTCGCGCTGCCCTACGACCGGCCGCGCCCGGCGGTGGCCTCCTACCGCGGCGGCTATGTGCCCTTCGAGGTGCCGGCCGCCGTGCACCAGGGCCTGCGCCAGGTGGCACAGGGGCATGAGGCGACGCTCTTCATGGTGCTGCAGGCGGCCCTGGCCGCGCTGCTGTCGCGGCTCGGTGCGGGGCCCGACGTGCCGATCGGGTTCGACGTGGCGGGTCGCTCGGACGAGGAACTCCAGGGGCTGGTCGGCTTCTTCGTCAACACGCTGGTGCTGCGCGCCGACGTGTCCGGCGACCCCACCTTCACCGAACTGCTCGGTCGGGTGCGCCAGGCGGCCTTCGCCGCCTACGCCAACCAGGACGTTCCGTTCGAGTACCTGGTCGGGGCGCTGGCCCCGGCCAGGTCTGCCGCCCGCCACCCGCTGTTCCAGGTGGAGCTGGTGCTGGAGGACGGCGGCCAGGCCGAGTTCGCGCTGCCGGGCCTGACCACCCGCCTGGAGCTGGAGGGCACCGGCCGCTCCCGCTTCGACCTGATGTTCTCGGTACGCGAGTGGACGGCAGCGGACGCCGCACCGGCCGGGCTGACCGGCGTGCTGGAGTACGCCGTCGACCTGTTCGACCACGAGACGGTCGAGCGGCTGGTCGACGCCCTGGTGCGGGTGCTGGCCCAGGTGGCGGTCGAGCCCGGCCTGCCGGTGGGGCAGCTGGCCGTTCTCTCCGAGTCGGAGCGGCACCAGGTGCTGGTCGGCTGGAACGACACCGGCGCGGGTTCCGGCGCGGACGATCTGGTGGAGTGCGTGCGCCAGGCCGCCGCGGCCGGACCGAACCGGCCCGCGGTTGCCGACGGTGCGGGTGAGGTGAGCTACGCGAAGCTGGTCGCGCTGGCCGGTGCACTCTCGGCCCGGCTGTGCGCGCTGCCCGCCTGGGCTCCGGGACAGGTGGTCGGGGTGCTGGCCGAGCCCGGGATCGGGTTCGCGTCGGCGGTGCTTGGCGTGCTCGGTGCCGCGGGCGCGTTCGTACCGCTGGACCCCGCGGCCCCCCGCGCCCGGTCGGCGGCCGTGCTCGCCGACGGCGGTGCCGGGGTGCTGCTGGCGGGGGCGGGCCTGGAGGCGGCCGCCGAGGAGCTGGCGGCTGAGTCCGGTGTGGCCGTGACCGTCCTGCCGCTTCGCGACCCGGGTGCCGAGGGCGAGTGGCACGGTCCGTGGCCGGCCGTCTCGGCCGATCCGCAGGACCTCGCCTACGTGATCTTCACCTCCGGCTCGACCGGACGGCCCAAGGGCGCCATGGTCCACCGCGGGGGCATGGCCAACCATCTGGCCGCCAAGATCGCCGACCTCGCGCTGACCGCCGACGACCTCGTGCTCCAGAATGCCCCCCTGACCTTCGACGTCGCCGTCTGGCAGCTGCTGGCCGCGCTGGCCGTCGGCGGCCGGGTCCGGGTCGTCGACCACGACACCGCCGCCGACCCCGAGGCGCTGTTCGGCGTGGTGGCGGCCGAGCGGGTCAGCGTCCTCGAGGTGGTCCCCTCGCTGCTGCGGGTTGCTCTCGACACCTGGGACGAGGGCGCGTCGGCACCCCAACTGGCCGACTTGCGCTGGCTGATGGTGACCGGCGAGGAGCTGCCGCCCGGCCTGTGCGAGCGTTGGTTCGCCCGCTACCCGGCCATCCCCCTGGTCAACGCCTACGGCCCCACCGAGTGTTCGGACGATGTCGCGCATGCGGTGCTGACCGGCCCGGTGGCCGGGGCCCGGGCGCCGATCGGCGGCCCGGTGCGGGGCACCCGGTTCTTCGTCCTCGGTGACGACCTGCGTCCGGTGCCGATCGGCGTCCCCGGCGAGCTCTACGTGGCCGGCGACGGAGTCGGGCGAGGCTACGTGGGCGACCCGGCCCGCACCGGCGCCGTCTTCGTGGCGGACCCCTACTCCCCGCAGACCGGCGGGCGGATGTACCGCACCGGCGACCAGGTGCGCTGGCGGGCGGACGGGCAGCTGGAGTTCCTGGGCCGGCGCGACCACCAGGTCAAGGTTCGCGGCCACCGGATCGAGCTCGGCGAGGTCGAGGCGGCCCTGCGCGGGGCGCCCGGCGTCACCGCGGCCGTCGCCGCCGTGGTACGCGATGCGGCCGGGCGCGCCCTGCTCTGCGGCTACGTCGCGGGCGAGGCCCAGGCGGCCGCCGTTCGGGCGCACGTGGCCGGACTGCTGCCCGGCTACATGGTCCCGGCCGCCGTGCTGGTGCTGCCCGCACTGCCGCTGACCCCGCACGGCAAGATCGACCGAAAGGCGCTGCCCACACCTGAGTTGGGCACGGCCAGCGCCTCGCGACCGCCGCGCACGCCCGCCGAGGAGATGCTCTGCGGCCTGTACGCCGAGATCCTCCAGATGGAGACGGTCGGCGCCGAGGACGGCTTCTTCGAGCTGGGCGGCCACTCGCTGTTGGCCACCCGGTTGGCCTCGCGGGTGCGCAGTGTCTTCGGCGTCGAGTTGCCGGTCCGCGAGGTGTTCGAGGCCCCCACGCCCGCCGCGCTGGCCCTGCGGATCGACACCTCGTCGGCTGCCCGGGCAGCCCTGGTCCGCCGGCCCCGGCCCGAGCTGGTGCCACTCTCCTTCGCCCAGCAGCGCCTGTGGTTCCTGCACCGCCTGGAGGGGCCGAGCGCCACCTACAACATGCCGGTGGTCATGCGGCTGGCCGGCGAGCTGGACCGAGCGGCGCTGGACGCCGCGCTGCGCGACCTGCTGAGCCGGCACCACAGCCTGCGCACCGTTTTTCCCGAAGAGGGCGGGGTGCCACGGCAGTTGGTGCTCGACCCGGACCAGGCCTGGCGCGGCATCGAGGTCAGGGAGCTGGCCGTCGAGGGTCTCACCCAGGCGGTGGAGGAGGCCGCACGGTACGGCTTCGACCTGAGCTGCGAACCGCCGCTGCGCGCCACGCTGCTCAAGGTGTCGGCGCACGAGCACACCCTAGTCCTGGTGCTGCATCACATCGCCAGCGACGGCTGGTCGTTGGACCCACTGGCTCGTGACCTGGCGCAGGCATACCAGGCCCGTCGCCAGGGCAGGGAGCCGAGCTGGGGCGAACTGCCGGTACAGTACGCGGACTACGCGCTCTGGCAGCGCGAGCTACTGGGTGACGAGGCTGACCCTGCCAGCCAGCTGGCCAGGCAAGTGTCGTACTGGCGAGAGGCGTTGGAGGGCGCGCCGGAGGAGCTGGCGCTGCCCTACGACCGCCCGCGGCCGGCGCTGGCCTCGCACCGCGGCAGCTTCGAGACCTTCGCCTTCGGCCCCGATCTGCACGAGGGCCTGCTGCGGATCGCCCGCGAGCACGGCGTGACGCTCTTCATGGTGCTGCAGGCGGGTCTGGCGGCGCTGCTCTCCAGGCTCGGCGCCGGCCAGGACATCCCGATCGGGTTCGGGGTGGCCGGCCGGCTGGACGAGGCGTTGGACGGTCTGGTCGGCTTCTTCGTCAACTCCCTGGTGCTGCGCGCCGATCTGACCGGTGACCCGTCCTTCGCCGAGCTGCTCGGGCGGGTCCGGCGCTCGGCGCTGGCGGCCTACGCCCACCAGGACGTACCGTTCGAGCACCTGGTCGGGGCGCTCGCCCCGGTCCGCTCGCCCGCCCGCCACCCGCTCTTCCAGGTGGCCCTGGTGCTGCAGAACAACAAGCGCGCCACCTTCGAACTCCCCGGCCTGCAGGCCGAGCTGGAGTGGGCGAGCACCGGTACCTCCCGGATCGACCTGTTCTTCTCGCTGAGCGAGCGGACGGACCCGCACGGCTCCCCGGCCGGCCTGGACGGCACGGTGGAGTACGCCACCGACCTGTTCGACCGCGCCACGGTCGAGCGGCTGATCGGCCGGCTGCTGCTGGTGCTGACCCAGGTGGTGGCCGAACCGAGCCTGCCCGTGGACCAGTTGACGGTGCTCGACGAGGTGGAGCGCGAGCTGCTGTTGACCACCCGCAACAACACCGCACTGGCGCTGCCGGGCCCGGAGGAGACCTTCAGCGCCCTGTTCGAGGCGCGAGCGGCGAGCAATCCGCAGGCACCGGCGGTGGTCCACGGCGGTGCGAGCGTCTCGTACGCGGAGTTGGATGCGCGGGCCAACCGCCTGGCGCGCCACCTGGCCGGGCTCGGAGTGGGCCCCGAGGACGTGGTGGCAATCGCGCTGCCGCGCTCGGTGGACCTGGTGGCGGCAGTCCTGGGCGCCCTCAAGTGCGGCGCCGCGTACCTGCCGGTGGACCCTGGCTACCCGGCCGAGCGGCTGGCCTACATGCTGGCCGATGCCGCGCCGACGGCGCTGGTGGTGGACGGCCGTACGACGGCTGCCCTGCCGGCCTGCGCCGCCACCCGGGTGTTGCTGGACGACCCCGAAGTCGCCCGGCACCTCGCCGAGTTGTCCGGTGCTCCGCTGACGGACGCCGAGCGGGTGGGGCCGCTGCGGCCCGACAACCCGGCCTACGTGATCTACACTTCAGGATCCACCGGCCGCCCCAAGGGTGTCGTCGTCCCGCACGCCGGCCTGCCCAGCCTGGCGGCCGCCCAGGCTGAACGGCTCGGTGTGGACACCTCCGGTCGGGTCCTGCAACTGGCCTCGCCCAGCTTCGACGCCTCCGTCTGGGAGCTGCTGATGGCACTGGCCTCGGGCGCGGCCCTGGTCCTGCCCGAGGGCGAAGGACCGTTGGTGGGAGAGGAGTTGGTGGCGGCACTGGCCGAGGCCGGGATCACCCACCTGACCGTAACGCCCTCGGCGCTCGAAGCGGTGCCGGTCGGCGCCGAGTCGGCGCTGGCGAGTCTGCGGGCCGTCGTGGTGGCCGGTGAGGCCTGCCCGCCGGCGCTGGCCGCACGGTGGTCCCGGGGCCGGGTGCTGGTGAACGCCTACGGCCCGTCCGAGGTGACGGTCTGCGCCACGATGAGCGGCCCGCTCGCCCCGGCACGACTCGGCGGCGGACCGGTGCCGATCGGTGGGCCGCTCAGCAACGCGCGGGTCTACCTGCTGGACGCGAACCTGCGCCCGGTGCCCACCGGCGTGGCCGGCGAACTGTACGTGGCAGGCGCCGGATTGGCACGCGGCTACCTTGGCCGCTCGGAGCTGACCGCGACCCGCTTCGTGGCCTGCCCGTTCGGCGCCCCGGGGGAGCGGATGTACCGCACCGGCGACCTGGCGGCCTGGACCGGGGAGGGCCAACTGGTCTTCCGCGGCCGGGCGGACGAGCAGGTCAAGATCCGCGGCCACCGGGTGGAACTCGGCGAGGTCGAGGCGCGCCTGGCGGAGCACCCCTGGGTGGGCCAGGCGGTCGTGCTGGCCCGCGAGGACGTGCCGGGTGACCCCCGACTGGTGGCCTACGTGGTCCCGGATCCCGAGGCCGACCCGACCACTGACCCGACCGCCCAGGACGCCAGTGGCAAGCCCGCAGCGGACCTGGTGCAGGAGTGGGAGGAGATCTACGAGGAGGTGTACACCGCTGCGGACGCGGCCCCCTGGGACGAGGACTTCCGTGGCTGGGACAGCAGTTACGACGGTCGGCCGATCCCGGTCGAGCGGATGCGCCAGTGGCGGGACGCGGCCGTCGAGCGGATCAGCGAACTGCGGCCGCGCCGGGTGCTGGAGATCGGTGTCGGTTCCGGGCTGCTGCTGTCCAAGCTGGCCGCCCGGTGCGAGACCTACTGGGGGACCGACATCTCGCCCGCGGCCGTGGACCGGCTGGCCCGGCAGGTGGCGACCGAACCCGCCCTGACCGGGAAGGTCGAGCTGCACTGCCTGGCCGCCGACGCGCTGGGCGGCCTGCCGACCGGCTTCTTCGACACGGTGGTGCTCAACTCGGTGGCGCAGTACTTCCCCGACGCCGACTACCTGGCCAAGGTGGTCGACGCCTGCCTGAGCCTGCTGGTGCCGGGTGGGGCCATGGTGCTGGGAGACGTGCGCAACCTGCACACGCTGCCCGCGATGCAGGTGGGCATCGCCGGCTGCCAACTGCCCGCCGACACCGCCGTGGCCCAACTGCGCACCACGGTGGAGCGCGCGGTGGCCGCGGAGGAGGAGCTGGTGATCGCCCCGGAGTTGTTCACCGCTCTGGCCGAGGCCGACGAGCGCGTCGCCGGGGTCGACCTGCGCCTCAAGCGGGGCTCGTACCACAACGAGCTGACCCGGCACCGCTACGAGGTGGTGCTGCACAAGGCCTGCGCCACGGCCGCGCCGCCGCGCACGCTGGACGGTCTGCCGCACCACAGCTGGGCGCAGCTCGCGAGCGGCGCCACCAGCCGGCAGCAGGGTGACGGCGTGGCCGCCCTGGCCGCGCTGCTCGCCCAGAGTCCGACCGGGCTGCGGATCAGCGCGATCCCCAACGCCCGCCTGGTGGGAGAGTTCGCCGCGCTGGCCCAGCTGCGGGCCGGCAACGCCCCGCATCAGGCGCTGGCGAGCCACCAGGGCGAAGGCGTGGACCCGGAGGCGCTGTGCCGGCTGGGTGAGGCCCTCGGCCTGCGGGCCGTGCCCACCTGGTCGGCCGACCGACCCGACCACTTCGACCTCACCTTCCTGCCGGCCGACGCCCATGGCCCGGTGGCCGCCTACACCGGCACTGCCCCGGTGCACGGCGGCGCCCGGACCAACGACCCGGTCGCTGCCCGCCGCCGCCGGCAGTTGATCACTCGCACACCCGCCGTCCTGCGGGAGCACCTGCGGGGCATCCTGCCCGGGTTCATGGTCCCCGCCGCGTTCGTCGCACTGGCGGACCTGCCGGTGACACCGAGCGGGAAGCTGGACCGGCGAGCGCTGCCGGCGCCGGACTTCGCGGCGGCGGCCGAGGTCGCGCGGGCGCCGCGCAACCCGCGCGAGGAGAGCCTGTGCAAGCTGTTCGCCGACCTCCTCGGGATCGAACAGGTCGGCGTCGACGGCGACTTCTTCAAGCTGGGCGGTCACTCGCTGCTGGCCACCCGGCTGGCCTCGCGGGTGCGCACCGTACTCGGAGTGGAGCTGCCGGTGCGCGCGCTCTTCGAGGCGCCCACCCCCGCCCTGCTGGCGGTGCGGCTCGAGCAGTCCGCCGCTGCCCCCGCCCGCCCCAAGCTGCGCGCGCTCCGCCGCAAGCCCTGATCCCCCCGATCCACCGCACCGCGAGCTGATGCTCACTCACATCGATGACGAATCAAGGAGAACTGCCATGACCAACCCCTTCGACAACACCGACGCCCGCTTCCTCGTGCTGGTCAACGACGAGGGCCAGCACTCCCTGTGGCCGGTCTTCGTCGATCAGCCGGCCGGCTGGACCCGCGCCTTCGGCGAGGACAGCCGTGAGGCCTGCCTGACCTACATCGAGCAGAACTGGACCGACATGCGCCCCAAGAGCCTGGTCGACGCGATGAACGCCCAGTCGTTGAACGCTCAGTCGGCGAGCCCCCAGTCGGCGAGCCCCCAGTCCTGAGCACCCAGGCGAAGTAGCGCACGGCCCGGCCGGACAGGAACAGGAGAGCGCAGTGCTCCGGACAGGAATTCTCTCGACCATCGGTTCGACGCCCCTGGTCGAACTCACCAGGCTTTTCAGCGACGACCGCATCAAGGTGTACGCCAAGCTCGAGGGATTCAACCCGGCGGGGAGCATCAAGGACCGTCCGGCCATGGCGATGCTGAGCGAGAAGATCCGCCGCGGTGAGCTCGTACCGGGAAAGTCGGTGGTGATCGAATCCAGCTCGGGCAATCTCGGCATCGGTCTGGCCCAGGTCTGCCGGTACTACGATCTGCGCTTCATCTGCGTGGTCGACCCCAGGGCGAACAAGCAGAACATCGACATCATGCTCGCCCTGGGCGCCGAGGTGGAGATGGTCGCCGAGCCCGATCCGCAGACCGGCGACTACCTGCCGGCCCGGGTGCGCCGGGTCCGTGAGCTGACCGCCCGGATCCCGGGCGCCCACTGGACCAACCAGTACGGCAACGAGCTCAACGCGCTGGCGCACCGCACCACGATGCGCGAGATCGTCGAGGCGATGCCGGGCCGGCTGGACTACCTGATCTGCTCGGCGAGTTCCTGCGGCACATTGCGCGGCTGCGCCGAGTACGCCGCGGAGCAGAACCTGTCGGTGAAGATCGTGGCCGTGGACGCCCTCGGCAGCGCGATCTTCGACCCGAACCCGCCGGCGGTCCCCCGCCTGCTGCCCGGCCACGGCGCCGCGATCCGCCCGCCGCTGCACCTGCCGGGCCTGGCCGACTCGGTGATCCACGTCAGCGACCTGGAGTGTGTGGCCGGTTGCCGACACCTGGCGGCGACCGAGGCGATCCTGGCCGGCGGCTCCTCCGGGGCGGTGGTCAGCGCGTTGGCCGGGCTGCGCGACAGCCTGCCCGACGGCGCCACCTGTGCGGTGGTCCTCCCCGACCGTGGCGAGCGCTATCTCGGCACGATTTACAACGACTCCTGGGTGGCCGCCCATTTCGGCGGCATCCCGCAGCTCTCCGACATCCAACTTCCCGCTGTTCAGGCCACGGAGGCAGTCTCATGCTAGTCATCGGAAACAAGGCTGTTCGGACCGTCCTGGACGGACGCGAGCACCAGGTGCTCGACGCCGTCCGCCGCGCCTACGTGGGGCACGCGGAGGACGACACCTCGCTGCCCCACTCGGTGTTCCTGCGTTTCCCGGACGCCCCGCAGAACCGGATCATCGGCCTGCCCGCCTATCTCGGCGGCAGCAGCCAGGTGGCCGGGATGAAGTGGATCTCGTCGTTCCCCGACAACATCTCGGCCGGACTGGAGCGTGCCTCGGCTGCCATCATCCTCAACTCGCTGCGCACCGGGCATCCGGAGGCGCTGATCGAGGGCTCCACGATCTCCGCGCGCCGCACCGCGGCGAGCGCTGCCCTGGCCGCGAGCGTCCTGACGGGTGGTAGCGCCCGGGCCGGCCGGGTCCGGGTCGGCGGCGCGCAGCGCGCTGTGTCGCTGATCGGCTCCGGTGTGATCAACGGTGAGGTGCTGCGCTTCCTGCGGGTGGTCGCGCCCGAGCTGCGCTCGCTCTGCCTCTTCGACCTCGACCGCAGCCGGGCCCAGGCCTTCGCCGCGGCCCACGCCCCGGACCTGGGCGTCACCCACGCCGAGTCGATCGAGGAGGCGCTGGCGGCCAGCCCGCTGGTCTGCATCGCCACCACGGCGGCGGTCCCGCACGTCGATCTCTCGGCCTGCCGCCCCGGCTCGGTGGTGCTCCACCTCTCACTGCGCGACCTCACCCCCGAGGCGCTGCTGGGAGCCGTGAACGTGGTCGACGACGCGGACCACGTGTGCCGTGCCTCGACCTCCCTGCACCTGGCGGAGGAGCAGGTGGGCCACCGCGAGTTCATCGCCACCTCGATCGGCGAGATCCTGGCGGCGGGCCGGTCCTACCAGCGGGACCAGCAGCGGGTCACGGTCTTCTCGCCGTTCGGCCTGGGCATCCTGGACCTGGCGCTGGCCGAACTGGTGCAGCGCGTGGCGGAGCAGGACGGGCTGGCGGTGCGGCTGGACGATTTCCTGCCGCAGCAGCAGGCGGCGTCGGCCCGAACCGGTGGCTGAGCCATCCTCAGCGGCCCGTGCCTGAACGCCGAAAGACCTGATCGCGGGAGAGCCGCACCCCGGAGGGCTCTCTCGCGATCAGGACAGCGTCCCGGCCCCCTGCCGGCGGACCCGCTTACGGCACCTCGGCGAGCGGGAGCGCAGCGGCCGCCTGCTCGGCAGCCGCCCTCTCAGCGGCCGCCTTGGCGGCGTCCCGCTTGGCGACCTCCTCGCGGACGATCGGAATGACGTACCGCCCGAAGTCGATCGCGTCGCCGAGCAGGTCGTAGCCGCGGATGGTGAAGATCTCCACCCCCAGGTCGTAGTAGTCGAGCAGTGCCTCGGCGACCGTCTCCGGGGTGCCGACCAGTGCGTTGCAGTCGTTGATCCCGCCGACGATGGAGGCGATCCCGGTCCACAGCGCGCGGTCGTAGCGCTCACCGGCCTCGGCGATGGCCATCAGGCGCTGCGAGGCCGCGTTCTCCGGAGTCCGCTGCGCGCGCTTGCCGTCGGGGTCGTTCGGGTCGGCCGGCGGCAGGAACCGGCGGGCGTTGCCCTCGATGACGCCGGCGATCCGGTGGGCCTTCTGCCAGGCCAGCTCCTCGGTCGCCCCGATGATCGAGCGCAGGCCCACCTGGAACCGCGGCGCCCCAGTGCGCCCGGCCGCCACCGCGGCGGCCTCCACCCGGGCGATCTCCGCGGCGGTGTGCGCCAGCGGCTCGCCCCAGAAGGCGTAGACGTCCGCCAGCGCGCCGCCGACCTCCAGGGCGGCGGCCGACGCGCCGCCGAAGGAGATCAGCGGACCGCCGGGGCGGGCCGGCGGGAAGGCCGGGCAGTAGTCCTCGAACTCGTAGAACTCGCCCCGGTGGTCGAAGGGCTCCCGAGCGCTCCAGGCCTGCTTCATGATCCGGATGTACTCGCCGGTCCGGGCGTAACGCCGGTCCTTGGGCAGGTAGTCGCCCTCCCGCCGCTGATCGGCGTCGCTGCCGCCGGAGATCATGTGCACGGTCAGTCGGCCGTCGCTGATCCGGTCCAGGCTGGCGAAGAGCCGGGCGGCGACGGTCGGGTGACAGGCGTTCGGGCGGTGGGCGAGCAGCACCTGGAGCTTGTCCAGCTTGGAGACGGTGTACGTGGCGACCGTCGTCGGGTCCGGGATGCCCGCCGAGTAGGGGACGAGTACCCGGTCGAAGCCGTGCTCCTCGTGGGCCCGCGCCAGGCGCAGCGTGTAGTCGCGGTCGAGGATCTCGGTGGTGCGGCGACTGGACTCCGAGGCGTCGCTGGTCCACAGGGCGCCGACGAATTCAACGGGCATGGTGCCTGGCCTTTCGGGTGATCCTTGGGGGTTTCGGCCGCTCGGCGCCTGGTGCGCCTGCCGGAGCCAGCCACTGTCGTCCAGCCCGATGTACATCGCATCAATGACCTGGGCGCCGGCCGCGAACCCGCCCCGGCAGGTGAGCCGGCCGTGGGTCGGCCCGTGACGACGACGGGCCGAACGCCTGCTCCGGCCTGCCCGGAAGCGCGTATATCCCCCGTTCATCGGTGAAGACCAAATGTAGATCCCCAGCCGGAAGACTCTGCCGGAGCCGCCGGTGAGGCCGTCGAAACGCTCCACCGCTCGGCCGCCTCCAGCAAGTGATCAGTGGATGGAGACACACCCATGGAGCTCAGCACCACACCGCTCGCCCGCACCACCCGACGGGCCCTGGCCACCGCCGCGGCCACCGCGCTGTTGGCTCTCGGCACCGCGTCGCTCCCGGCCGTCGGCTGGACCCAGCCGCACAGCGCCCAGGCCGCCGCTGGCGATGCGGGCACCGTGCAGCTCGAGGAGTGGAGCAGCACCGGCTCCTGAATCCGGGGCAAGTCGCGGCCGACACCGAAGCAGGCAACACCAGCGAGGGAACGAGCAGTGCTGACACTGGGCGTGAAGGCATCACATCGAGTACCGCCCGGTCGCGCCGCTCTGCCTCACCGAGCGCGCTCCCGAGATCTTCGACCCGGGCACCCGGGACCGCTACATGCTCTTCGACCACCAGATGCGCCCCGGCTGGGCCGAGCAGGTACCGGCCATCGTGTACCTGGACAACTCCGCCCGGCTGCAGACCATCGACCCGTCGGTCGACGCCGCCGCGGCCCGGATCCTGGTGGAGTACGAGCGGATCAGCGGCATCCCGGTGCTCTGCAACACCAGCGCCAACCTCAACGGCAGCGGCTTCTTCCCGGACGTGGCCTCGGCCGCCCGCTGGGGCCAGACCCGCTACATCTGGTCGGACGGGCAGCTCTACGCCAACCCTCGGTAACTCACACCGCCGGCCAGCAAGGACTCTCCTCATGACCACCGCCGAGACGACCCGCGCCAACCGGCTCGGATCAGGGTTCCACCAGGTCTGGGCCTCGACCGCGGTCTCCAGCCTCGGCGACGGCCTGCGGCTGGTCGCCCTGCCGCTGCTCGCGGCCCAACTCACCACCGATCCGCGGGAAATCGCCGCGGTCGCGCTGGCCGGTCAACTGCCCTGGCTGCTGCTGGGCCTGCTGTCCGGCGTGCTCGCGGACCGGGTCGACCGCCGCCGGATACTGTGGACCGTGGACGCGGTCCGCGCCCTGGTGGTGAGCGTCCTCGCCGTCGCGGTCGCGGGCCACGCGGTGTCGATCCCGTTCCTGGTCGCGGTGGCCTTCGTGCTGGGCTCCGGGCAGGCACTGTTCGGCGGTGCCTTCTCCGGGGTGATCCCGGTGCTGGTGGCACCCGAGGAGCGTCCGCGGGCCAACGCGCGACTGCAGTCCAGCGCGCTGATCAGCAACACCCTGCTCGGCACGCCGCTGGGCGCGGTGCTCTTCGGCGTCACCGCCGCGCTCCCGTTCGGCGTGGACGCCGCCTCCTTCGCGCTCTCCGCCGCGCTGCTGCTGCCGCTGCGCGGCGACTTCCGCCCTCGCACCGAGCCGAGCAGCAACACCCTGGCAGCCCTGGGCCGGGACACCGTCGAAGGCGTCCGCTGGCTCTGGCGCCACCAACTGCTGCGCCGGCTCTGCCTGGTGGCCGGGATCGGCAACCTGGTCGGCGGTGGCGTGATCGCCATCCTGGTGCTCTTCGCCAAGGACTCACTGGGCCTGAGCAGCATGGGCTTCGCCCTCTTGCTGGGCGCCTCCGCCATCGGCGGCGTGGCAGGCGCCACCGCCACTCCGCGCCTGCTCACCCGCTTCGGCCCCGGCCCACTCCTCTCACTCACCATGGCCGGCGCCGCCCTCTGTGTGGCCGGCCTCGGTGTCGCCACCTCAGCTCTCGCGGCAGGCCTGGCCATCATCGGCTACGGCGCCACCAACGTGGCCTGGAACGTCACCGCCGTCTCCCGGCGCCAGGCACTCGTGCCCACCGAACTCCTGGGCCGCGTCAGCACGGCCTACCAGATGGTCACCGGCAGCACCGCCGCCCTCGGCGCTGCCGCGTCCGGCCTCACCGCCCAAGCCTTCGGCCTGCGCGCCCCGTTCTTCGCAGCCGCACTCCTCCTCGCCCTCGCCTGCCTGATCAGCCCCCGCCCCACCGCGTAGCCGCTACCAGCCCCGAGAACTCGCGCCAGAGCCAGGAACTCCCCGCTGGCGGATAGTTGAGGGTGGCGTTAGCCGACGGCCTCTGGTGCTTCGGTGTTGCACCAGTAACATGAGTTCTCCTCATGTTTACGTCAGGAGGCTGCCATGCCGGACCGTCTCGACCTGCCGGCGGGGTTCCGCTGGGGTGCCGCCACCGCCGCCTACCAGATCGAGGGGGCGGTGACCGAGGACGGGCGCGGGCGCTCCGTCTGGGACACATTCTCCGCCCGCCCCGGCGCCGTCCGGAACGGGCACACGGGTGCGGTGGCCTGTGACCACTACCACCGGTACCCCGAGGACATCGCGCTGATGAAGGGCCTCGGGCTGGACGGCTACCGCTTCTCCATCGCCTGGCCCCGGGTGGTGCCCACGGGCTCGGGTGCGGTCAATCCCGCCGGACTCGCCTTCTACGACCGCCTGGTGGACGCCCTGCTGGAGGCTGGCATCGCGCCGCTGCCCACCCTCTTCCACTGGGACCTCCCGCAGGGCCTGGAGGACAGCGGCGGCTGGCTCAACCGCGACACCGCGTACCGCTTCGCCGAGTACGCCTCGGTGGCGGCGGACCGTCTGGGTGACCGCATCCCCACCTGGATCACGCTCAACGAGCCCTTCGTCCACACGGTGTTCGGCTACGCGCTGGGTACCCACGCCCCTGGCCGCACCCTCATGTTCGAGGCTCTCCCGGCGGCCCACCACCAGCTCCTCGCCCACGGCCTGGCGGCCGCCGTTCTGCACGAGCGCGGCCTGGAGGTGATGCTCTCCAACAACCTCACTCCCGTCTGGCCCGCCTCCGATTCCGCCGCCGACGCGGCCGCCGCCGAGACCTATGACGCCCTCCACAACCGCCTGTTCACCGACCCCGTCCTCCTCGGCCGCTACCCCGACCTCTCCGTCCTGGGCGTCCCTGACGACATCTACGGCGCCATCCGCTCCGGCGACGTCGACCTCATCCACACCCCCGGCCTCGACGGCCTCGGCCTCAACTTCTACAACCCCACCCGCGTCGCCGCCCCCACCGGCCCCGGCCTCCCCTTCACCCTCGTCGACATCCCCGATGTCCCCCACACCGCCTTCGGCTGGCCCGTCGTCCCCGACGCCCTCCGCCAACTCCTCCACCGCCTGCGGGACGTGTACGGCAGGGCCCTCCCACCCATCACCATCACCGAGAACGGCTGCTCCGTCACCGAGGACACCACCCCCGACCAGCCCCGCATCGACTTCATGGCCACCCACCTCGACGCCCTCGCCCAGGCCATCGCCGAAGGCATAGACGTCCGCGGCTACTACACATGGTCCCTTCTTGACAACTACGAGTGGTCCGAAGGGTTCCATCAAAGGTTCGGCCTGGTCCACGTCGACTTCGAGACGCAGAGGCGCACGCCGAGGGCCTCGTACGCCTGGTACCGCGAGGTGGTCGCGGCCCACCGGGCGCGACACGGGAGGTAGGCCTTGCGGCGCCTCACCAGGGCCGGGGCCCGCGACGCCGTCGACGCCGTCGCCGAACAACTCGTGGGCGGGAGGGCGAGCAGTGAACCGGTGGCCGCGACGTCTACCGGTCGGCGCCGTCCGGGGTCCGGGTGGGCGGGGGGATGCGCAGCACCGGGAGTGCGCAGAGGGCGGCGGCCGCCGTGGCGCAGATGGCGGCCATGGCGAGGACCGTCCAGGTGGAGGGGGCCCGGGCGATGCCCGCGCCGATGCCGCTCAGCTCGCCCTGCCGGTCGATGAGCCGGCGGACGAGCGGGATGGCGACGGCCGAGCCGACGGCGACGGTAATGAGGGCGATGGCTGTCCCGCGGACGGCGAGCACGACAGCGGACTGGCCCGGGGTCAGGCCGATCGCCCTGAGCAGGCCGAGGTCCCGGCGGCGTTCGTGGAAGCCGGCGGTGGCCGTGGTGAGCAGGTCGACCAGGCCGATGAGGGCGAGCAGGAGCAGGAGGCCGACCACGCTGGCCCGCAGGGCGCCGGGTCGGGTGACCGGGCCGGTGGGGAGACGGATCTCCGTCTGCCCGGCGAGGCCGGCGCGGGCGGGGAGGTCGCGTTGGACCTCTGCCGGGTCCTGGCCGGGGCGCAGGGTCAGCTGCCAGAAGTCGGGGTGGGTGGGGTCACCGGGCCGGTCGAGGGTGTCGAAGCCGGTGGACAGGACACGGCCGCCGTGTTCCGGTTCGAGATTGCGTCCGACGATGTGCAGGATGCGCGGGGTGCTCCCGGTTGTGAGCCGCACCCACTGGCCGACCCGAGCACCGAGCAGGTCGAGGGCGCCCTGTCCGGCCACGGCCTCGTCGGTGGCGCGGATCGCCCGGCCCTCGACGAGGGTGTACGGGTACGGGGCGTCGGTGGTGCCGACGGCGCGGAGGGTGAGTGTTGCGGACTGGCCGGGCGCCAAGGCCTGCACCTCGGTGCCCGGAAAGACGCCCTGCACGGCGACATCGGCGGCAAGGGCGCTGGCGAGCTGCCCGTCGCCGGGTGTCTGATCGGGGGTGGTGCGGCGGGCGGTGACGGACGGGACGGTGGCGCCGCCGTCGGGCCGGGTGACGGCGTCGAGGGTCGACCAGGTGCTCAGGGCCAGGGTGGCGGCAACGACCGGGACGGTCAGCCGCAGGGCGCTTCCGACCAGGTCCGAGCGTCGGCGCAGGACGCTGCCGAGCCCGAACACGACGGCTGGCGGCAGCCGTCGGAGTGGGCCGAGCCGGACCGGCCGGGCCGTCATGACGGGTGGCCGGGTGCCGTCGGTCGGGGGTACGGGGACGACCCGGGCGGCCCGAAGGGCGGGCAGCGCGGCGGCGGCCCCGACGGCGAGGAGCGCGGCGGCGACCACGGCGCCGGTGGTCGCCGTACCGCCGGGGACGAGCCCGTGGAGCGCGTCGGTCCCGCCGCCGAGGGCCGGTACGGTGTGGACGGCGATCGCGGCCCCGCCGGCGCCGAGCAGCACTCCGGTGCCGGCCAGCAGGAGCTGTTCGGCGATGAACATCCAGGCGACCTGGCCGGCGGTGAAGCCGAGCGCCTTGAGCAGGGCGATGTCGCCGGTCCTGGAGCGGATCCGCCCGCCGGCCGCGCCGGCCACCGCGAGGGCGGCGGCGAGCAGTGCGGCGAGTCCGCTGAGGCCCAGCAGCAGGCCGGCCAGCCGGTTGTCCTGCTGCCGTGCGGCCCGCGCGTCCAGCCAGGTGGTGATCCGGGAGACCCGCTCGGCGCCGAGGACGCTGACCACTCGCTGGGCCGTGTACCCGGCGTCGGAGGGGTGGGCCAGCCGCAGGCCGAGGGTGAGTCCTTGGGCCGCCCATTCCGGCTGCACGAGGTCGAGGGTGGCGGGAGGGGCCCAGCCGAGGTCGTAGCCGGCGGCCTGGCTGGGCAGCTGGTCGGGGCTGTCCGCGATGCCGAGGACCCGGAGGTCGACGGGGCCACCATGGGCGTCGAGGACGGTCAGGTGGTCCCCGGGGTGGGCCCAGGCGGCGTCGGCCGCGGACTGTTCGAGCACGATGCCGTGGATGTCGTCCGGATCGAGCCAGGTGCCGGAGCGCAGCAGCGGGCGGGCCGCGTCCGGGTTGTCGCCGCGCAGTACGAGCGTGGTGCGGCCCGGCGGGCCCGCGTTGGTGGCGCCGTCGGCGCGTCGGCCGACCAGGGTGGTCTCGGCGGTGTGCTGGGGCGGTGAGACGGCGAGTACGCCGGGTTCGCCCGCGAGCACGGCGGCCGAGGGTTCGTCGGCGCTGCCCCGGGCGGTCGCGGACGGGCGCAGGTCGATCCGGATGTCGGGTGATCCGGCGGCACGGAACTGCCGCTGCCACGGGTCGGCGGCGGCGCCGAGCAGCGTGCCGGCGAGCAGGAGGGCGGCGGCGGTGCCGCCGGTGGCGAGGACGATCAGCAGGGCGTGGAGGCGGTGCGAGCGCAGGTCGGCACGGATCCAGCGGAGGATGGCAGGCACCGGCTCACCCGCCGAAATCGATGATGTCGCGGACCCCGACGGCGCGCCGCGCGGCCGGGGGCTCCTCCACCCGGGCGTCGTCGGCGACCCGGCCGTCGAAGAGGCTGACGACGCGGTCGGCGGTGCTCGCCGCCCTGGCGTCGTGGGTGACCAGCACGATGGTGGTGCCCTGTTCGTGGTAGCGGCTGAGCAGGGCGAGGACATCGCGGGTGCTGCGGCTGTCGAGGTTCCCGGTGGGCTCGTCGGCGAGGAGCAGTTGAGGCCGGTTGACCAGCGCGCGGGCCAGGGCGACCCGCTGGCGCTCACCGCCGGAGAGCTCGCCGGGCCCGGCGGCGGCCTTGTGGGCGAGGCCGAGGTCTTCAAGGAGTTCCTGGCGGCGTTCGCGGGCGGTGCGGCCGGACATGCCTGCGAGCACCGCGGTCAGTTCGATGTTGTCGGCGACGGAGAAGTCGGGGAGCAGGTTGCCGCTCTGGAAGACGATGCCGTAGTGCCGGCGGCGCAGGCGGGCCCAGGCGGACTCGCGCAGGCGGTCCACCCGGCGCCCGTCGAGCCACAGCTCGCCCTCGTCGGGCCGCAGCAGGCCGGCGAGGAGGTGCAGCAGGGTGGATTTGCCGGCGCCCGAAGGGCCGGTGACGGCGACGAACTCGCCCCGGTCGATCCGCAGGCTGACGCCGCGGACCGCGGGTATCAGGGTCGAGCCGCTCAGGTGCGAGCGCACCACGCCGTCGGCGGCCAGCAGCGGTCGTATCGGTTCCGAGCCGGTCACGTGAGCTCCTCCTGGCAACGCTCCAGCCAGTCGAGGTCGGCCTGCAGGTGCAGGACCGCGCCCTCGATCAGCAGCAGCGAGGTCCGGTTGCCGCGCTCGGTGGCGGCCAGCTTGTTGAGTCCGCGCATCGTGTTGATGCAGTGCCGGCGCTGGTTGTTGATCAGCGTCAGCCGGTCGGCGAGGTCGGTGCCTTCGGCCAGGATCAGCTTCATGAAGAACTCGTCCCTGACCCGGGGCCCCTCGGTGGGTGCCTCGAACCAGCCGGCGAGTTCCTCGGTGCCCTTCTCCGTGATCTCGTAGACCTTCTTGTCCGGCCTGCCCTCCTGCGTCACCTCGGTGCCGTGGATCAGTCCGGACTTCTCCAGTCGGCTCAGGGTCACGTAGATCTGGCCGATGTTCGGCTGAGGGTACGCCGCGCCGAAGGTCTGCTCAAGCCCCTGCTTGAGCTCGTACCCGTAGGCGGGCTGCCGGGCCAGCAGCGCCAGCAGCTGATGGCGCACCGGGCGTCACCTCTTCCTTCTCGTCCCTGTTCGCTGGTTACACCTCGGTCACACAGTACGGGCAGGCGGGCTCCCACCAGCAGGGAGGCCGTATAAAGGGACGTACGTCGGCGCCCACCCGTGCCGGCGGATCGAAGGAGATCCATGGACGACCGGCCGCCCACCGGGGACGCGGGCCGTCGGCGCGTGGTGCGCGCGCTGGTCGGCGGAGCGGCGGTGCTCGCGGCCGGGGGCGCGTCCGCCTGGTACGGCCTCGCCGGCGACGCGCAGGCGGCGGGCGACCCGGAGGGGGTCGGGCCGGTCACGCTGGCCACCGGCCGCGACACCACCCATTACCTGCGTGGGCTGCTGGCCGACTGGAACGCCGAGCACCCGGACCAGCCCGCCGAGCTGGTCGAGCTGCCCGAGGCGGCGGACGAGGTGCACGCGCAGCTCGCCGGCGAGCTGTCGACCGGCGGGAGCCGCTTCGACGTGCTCAACCTCGACGTGGTGTGGACGGCCGAGTTCGCGGCCAGGCGTTGGACCGTGCCGCTGGACGAGTCGGACTTCGCACTGGGCAGTTTCCTGCCGCCGGTCGTGCGGACCGGACGCTATGACGGGCGGCTGTACGCGGTACCGTTCGTCGCCAACGCCGCCCTGCTGTACTACCGGAGCGACGTGCTGGCCGCCGCCGGTGAGCAGCCGCCCACCACCTGGCCGGAACTGGTGCGGCAGGCACGGACGCTGGCCCCCGCGCACGGGCTGTCCGGGTACGCGGGCCAGCTGAGCCCCTACGAGGGCCTCGCCGTCAACGCGCTGGAGGCCATCCGCTCGGCCGGAGGGGACCTGCTGGCCGGCGACGGAACCGTGGTGGTCGACAGCCCGCAGGCCCTGGCCGGACTGGAGTTCCTGGCCGGGGGCGTGCGCGACGGCTGGATCCCGCCCGAGGTGCTCGGCTACCAGGAGGAGGAGTCCCGCGCGGCCTTCGGCCGGGGCGGCCTGCTCTTCCTGCGGAACTGGCCGTACGTCTACCACGCGGTCGGCGCCGCCGGGTCCCCCGTGGAGGGGCGGTTCGGCGTGGTGCCGCTGCCCGGCCCGAACGGGCCCGGCAGCGGTGTGCTGGGCGGCTCGGGCCTGGCGGTCAGCCGGTTCTCCCGGTACCAGCGCACCGCCCAGGCGCTGATCGGCTACCTGACGAGCCGCCGGGCGCAGTACCGCGTGCTGACCGACGGTGGGCTGCCGCCGGTCTGGGCCGACCTGTACGCGGACCCGGACCTGACAGCCCGGTTCCCGTACCTGCCCGTGCTGCGCACGGCGATCCTGGCGGCTGGCGCGCGCCCCGGCGTGCCGCAGTACCAGCAGCTGAGCCTCGCGTTCAGCGAGACGGCGTTCGAGGTCGTGTCGGGCCGTCGGACCGCCGAGGCGGCGCTGCCCAGGCTGGCCGCGGACCTGCGCGCCATCGTCGGCTGAGTCGACGCCGACGACGCCGACGACGCCCCGGGGCGGTCCGCCCCTGCTTCGCGAGGCTCCTACCCGCGAGTACCTAACATGTATCTACTCGTGATCGGGCATCGCTTCTCGTAACTCCTGGGAAACGGCATCAGACAAGGGCTTAACAGTGCCCGTATCTGCCTGCTATACCTAACGCGAATGCATAACCGTTGGAGTAGCGAGATGCCCAACCCCACCCTCCCCGACGGCGACGCGGTCACCCTGCCGCGCGCTCGTTCGCACGCCCCCACCACCCCCGCCGCCCGTGCCTGGTGGCGCGACGCCGTGATCTACCAGATCTACGTGCGCAGCTTCCGTGACACCGACGGCGACGGCGTCGGCGACCTCGCCGGCGTCCGGGAACAGCTGCACCACGTGCGGCAGCTGGGCGCCGACGGCGTCTGGCTCAACCCGTTCTACGTCTCACCCCAGCACGACCACGGCTACGACATCGCCGACCACTGCGCCGTCGACCCGGTCTACGGAGACCTCGCCGAGTTCGACCGCCTGGTGACGGACTGCCGACTGCTCGGCCTCAAGCTGGTCCTGGACGTCGTCCCCAACCACTGCTCGAGTGATCACCCGTGGTTCCAGAAGGCGCTGGCCAACGGCCCCGGCAGCCCCGAGCGGGCGCGGTTCCACTTCGCCGACGGGTGCGGCGAGGCCGGGGAGCTGCCTCCCAACAACTGGCGGGCCATGTTCGGCGGCCCGGCGTGGACCAGGGCCACCGAGGCCGACGGCCGGGCCGGCCAGTGGTACCTCCACCTGTTCACCCCGGAGCAGCCCGACTTCAACTGGCGCAACCCCGACGTCGCCGCCCACTTCGAGGAGGTGCTGCGGTTCTGGCTCGACCGCGGCGTCGACGGCTTCCGGATCGACGTGGCGGCCGGGCTGTACAAGCATCCCGAGCTGCCGGACTCGCCCGACCCGGACGTGGACGAGCGCACCCGCGACTCGGTCAACCCGCTGGCCTGGAACCAGCCGGAGGTGCACGAGGTCTGGCGCCGGTGGCGCGCGATCTGCGAGGAGTACACCGTCCGCGACGGCCGGCAGCGGCTGCTGGTCGGCGAGGCGTCGGTGCCCACGCCGGCCGAACAGGCGCTGTACGTGCGCCCCGACGAACTGCACCAGGCATTCTTCTTCCACCTGCTGCACGCGCCGTGGGACCTCGCGCACTTCCACCGGGTCATCGACGACGCCGTGCGGGACATCACCGCCACCGGATCGACGGTCACCTGGGTGCTCAACAACCACGACCAGGTCCGCACGGTGAGCCGGTTCGCCGGGGAGGACCCGGCCTCCGGCCCCGCCCGGGCCAAGGCCGCCGCCCTGCTGATGCTGGCACTGCCCGGAGCCGCCTACATCTACCAGGGCGAGGAATTCGGACTGCCCGAAGTCCTCGACCTGCCGGATGAGTTGATCACCGACCCGATCTTCCGCCGCACGGGCAGCCGGACCGGGATCCGCGACGGCTGCCGGATACCGCTGCCCTGGTCGGGCGCCGAGGCTCCATTCGGTTTCAGCCCGCCGGACAGCCCGGCCGCGCCGTGGCTGCCGCAGCCGGCCTCGTTCGCCGCCCACACGGCAGAGCGGCAGCGGAACGACGCCGGATCCGTGTTCCACCTGTACCGCGCCGCCCTCCAACTGCGCCGTGAACTCCCACAGCTCGGCGAGGGCACGCTGCGGTGGCTGGAGACCCCGCCCGGCGTCCTCGCGTTCGTCCGTGGCGAGGGCCTGGTGTGCGCCGTCAACTTCGGCGACACCCCCGCGCCGGCCCCGGTCGTCGGTCCGCCCCTGCTGGCCAGCGGTACGTGCATTGACGGCTTCCTGTCGCCCGCTACCGCCGCCTGGTGGGTCAATCCCACTACTGCCAGCAGTATCTGACTATCAATCACATAACGACGCCTCCCATCCGCCCTCACGGAAGAAGACCCGACGATGAGACTCCGTAGCGCCCTTCCCACCCTGACCGCCTGCGTCCTGCTGGCCGCCACCGCAACCGCCTGCGGCAGCGGGGGAGGCGGCACCGCCGCCGACTCCGCCACCCAGGAACTCAAGGGACAGACCCTGACCGTCGCCGCCGTGTGGAGCGGTACCGAGCAGGAGAACTTCAAGAAGGTGCTGGACGCCTTCACCGCGAAGACCGGTGCCGCCGTCAGCTACACCTCCACCGGTGACAACCTCTCCACCGTGGTCGGCAGCAAGATCGAGGGTGGCGACCCGATGGACGTGGTCATGGTCGCCCAGCCCGGCGTGATCAAGCAGTTCGCCGGGAAGGGCTGGCTGGCGCCGCTCTCGTCCGCCGTCACCGACGCCGCGAAGAAGGACTACGCCGGCATCTGGTCCAGCCTCGGCACCGTCAACGGCACCCAGTACGGCCTCTACTTCAAGGCCGCCGACAAGTCGACCGTCTGGTACAGCCCCACCGCCTTCCAGAACGCCGGCGTCCAGCCCCCGGCCACCTTCGACGACCTGCTGAAGGCCAGTCGGACGCTCTCCGACTCCGGCACCCCGGCCTTCTCGGTCGCCGGCCAAGCCGGCTGGACCCTCACCGACTGGTTCGAGAACGTCTACCTCTCCCAGGCCGGACCCGAGCTCTACGACAAGCTCACCCGGCACGAGATCCCGTGGACCGACCCGTCGGTCCTCAAGGCGCTGACTACCCTCGGCAAGGTCTTCGGCGACAAGCAACTCGTCGCCGGCGGCGGCCAGGGCGCCCTGCAGACCGACTTCCCGACCTCCGTCCAGGAGGTCTTCGGAGCACAACCCAAGGCCGCCATGACCTACGAGGGCGACTTTGTCGGCGGTGTCATCGCCTCCGAGCTGAAGAAGCAGGTCGGCACCGACGCCAAGGTGTTCCCCTTCCCCGCCGTGGACGGCGGCAAGGCCCCGGTGATGGGCGCGGGCGACGCGGCGGTCGTCCTCAAGGGCGCCAAGCACCCCGAGGCCGCGCAGAAGTTCGTCGAGTTCCTGGCCGGCCCCGAGGCGGCCACCGTCTGGGCCAAGGCCGGCGGCTTCATCTCGCCCAACAAGGCCGTCGACCCCTCGGTCTACCCCGACGACACCACCCGGCAGTTCGCCAAGTCGGTGATCGACGCCGGCGACGCCTTCCGCTTCGACATGTCGGACCAGGCCCCCGCCGCGTTCGGCGGCACCGCGGGCCAGGGCGAGTGGAAGGACCTCCAGGACTTCCTCGCCGACCCCTCCGACGTCCAGGGCACCGCGACCAGGCTCGAAGCCGACGCGGCCAAGGCCTACAAGGGCTGATCCACCATGTCTCTGCGCTCACCCCGCAGTGGCCGGGCATCCGGTGGCGCGCTCCGGCGCCACCGGGGCCTCGCCCTGCTCTTCGTCCTGCCCGCCCTGCTGCTGCTCGGCGCCCTCGTCGTCTACCCCATCGGCTACTCGGTGGCCCGCAGCCTCTTCGACGCCTCCGGCCACCGCTTCGTCGGACTCGACAACTACGGCACCGCCTTCACCGACCACGCCACCCTCACCGCCGTGCGCAACAACGCGATCTGGGTCGCCGTCGCCCCGGCACTGGTGACCGCCGTCGGCCTGGTGTTCGCGGTGCTCACCGAGAAGATCCGCTGGGCCACCGCGTTCAAGCTGCTCGTCTTCATGCCGATGGCGATCTCCTTCCTCGCCGCCGGGATCATCTTCCGCACGGTGTACGACGCGGACCCGCACCGCGGCGCGCTCAACGCCGCCGCGGTCGCCGTCCACGACACCTTCAACGACCGGTCGACCTACCCGGGAGCCCACCCGCGCCCCGGCGGCGGCCTCGACCGGGCCCAGGGCGGCGACATCACGGCGCCCACCAGCACGCGCGTCGTGCTGCTGCCGCTGGTCGGCGTGCAGCCCGGCGCTCTGCCGGCGACCGCCCGGACGGCCCAGGAGCCGGCCGGCGGCGACGGGGTCAGCGGCACGGTGTTCCTGGACTTCGTCCCGGGCGGCGGCGGCCACCCCGGCCGACTGGATGCCGGGAAGAAGGGCCTTCCCGGCGTCACCGTCCAACTCCGGGACGGCGGACGGACGGTCGACACCACCACCACCGCCGCCGACGGCACCTTCCGGTTCGGCGCGGCCCCGACCGCCACCACCTCGGTGGTGATGCCGGCCGCGAACTTCGCCGCCCCCTACCGCGGCGTCGACTGGCTCGGCCCCGCCTTCATCACCCCAGCCATCATCGGCGCCTACATCTGGATTTGGGCCGGCTTCGCCATGGTCATCATCGCCGGGGGCCTCGCCAACCTGCCCCGCGAGACCATCGAGGCGGCCAGGATCGACGGCGCCGGCGAATGGCAGATCTTCCGCCGCATCACCGTGCCCCAACTCGCCCCGGTCCTCGGCGTCGTGTTCATCACCATGGTCATCAACGTGATGAAGATCTTCGACCTCGTGTACATCATCGCGCCCGGACCGGTGCAGCAGGACGCGAGCGTGCTCGCTCTCCGGCTCTACCTGGTCTCCTTCGGCGGCGGCAACGACCAGGGCCTCGGCAGCGCCCTCAGCGTCCTGCTGCTGCTCCTGGTCGTGCCGGTGATGCTTCTCAACGTCCGACGCTTCCGAGGGAGCCGCGCATGACCACCACCCAGGCGGCCCCGTCCGTCCCCACCACCACCGTGCCCGCACCGGTGCCCGCCGGCCGGCCCGCCCTGCCGCTCACGACCCGGCTCGCCGCCCTCACCCGAAGCGGCCTCGTCCAGACCGTGCTGATCGTGGCTGCCGTCGCCTGGCTGGTGCCCACCGTCGGCCTGCTGGTCTCCTCGCTGCGCCCCAAGCAGGTCGCGGCCACCGGAGGCTGGTGGACGGCACTGACCGAGCCCGCCCAGCTCACCCTGCAGAACTACACGGCGCTGCTCGGCGGCGGCGACGTCCCCGAGGCGTTGTGGAACACCGTGCTCATCAGCGTCCCGGCGACCCTGCTGACCGTCGCCCTCGCCGCAGGAGCCGGCTACGCCTTCGCCTGGATGCGCTTCCCCGGTCGGGACGCCGTCTTCCTCGGTGTGGTCGGGCTGCTGGTCGTGCCGGTGCAGGTCGGGCTCATCCCGGTCGCCAAACTCGAGGGCGCCGTCGGGCTGTTCGGCACCATCCCCGGCGTCGTGTTGTTCCACGTCGGCTACGGGCTGCCGTTCGCCGTGTTCCTGATGCGCAACCACTTCCTGGAGATCCCCGCCGAACTCCTGGAAGCGGCACGGATGGACGGCTGCGGGGAGTGGCGGATCTTCCGCACCCTCGCCCTGCCGCTCGCCGCACCGGCCGTCGCCTCGCTGTGCATATTCCAGTTCCTCTGGGTCTGGAACGACATGCTGGTCGCGCTGATCTTCGCCGGCAACGACTCGCAGCCGCTGACTGTCTACCTGCAGTCCCAGATGCGGCAGTTCGGCAGCAACATGGACATCCTCGCACCCGGCGCGTTCCTGTCCCTCCTGGTCCCCGTGGGGGTGTTCCTCTGCTTCCAACGATTCTTCATCCAGGGAGCGATGGCCGGATCTGTGAAGTGAGACCGGTGGGGGCGCCCCGCTGCAATGACAGCCTGTTCGACGGGCCGAGGGGTTCCGTCAAAGGTTCGGCCTGGTCCACGTCGACTTCGAGACGCAGCACCGTACACCGAGGGCCTCGTACGCCTGGTACCGCGACTTGATTGTCACTCACCAAACCTGTCATTTCCTGTAGTTGACATCAGTCCGCTGCCGGATGCATAGCCTCATGGCGTCGCTCGAGGAGTAGTCCAGATGGCTCGGCCCGCAGTGGGCGCGCCGTGGATGCTGGGCAAAAGACAGGGTGTTCGACAAGTCCGCAGCCCATTGCCAGTGGTTCAGCCGTGGGCCGGTCGGGCGGGGAGGGGCCGCCTTGCGCCGCCGGGGACGCTCGCCACCGTGCGCCCACCGCGATGGGAGCTCCGTGCCGAGCGACTCCCGCAGCGTGACGGGTCTTGGCCGCGGAGCCATGCCCTGAGGGCGTGGCCGATGTAGAGATGGTCGGCGCTGTTCTCGCCGAGGGCGGTGCGGTTGCACCGTACCGGTGGGCGGTGGGCGGTGGGCGGTGGGCGACGTGGGACCTCGTGTCGTCACACGCCCGCAGGGTCAGCAGCTTCCCAAAGCGGCCGAGCAGGACGCCGCAGGTGAAGGCGTCGGCACCCTGGGCATCGCGGAGCTTTGCGGCGGGCTTCTTATCGAAGGGGAGGAAGAGGTCGTTGATCAACAGGCTCCTCAGGCCCGGCGACTGGGGAGAGAGCGGTGCTGGGCGCGCTGCTATCGCCGGCCCAGCACCGCTCTGTGTGCTACTGGAGGCTCCGCCAGCCCTTGCCCACTCGCCTTGTCGGGAGAATCCGGAGTGCCATCAGGGTGCCGTCGTCACGGAAGGACACAGGACCCCAGCCATGCGCTGTGGTTCCGGTTGGCCATGCATTCCGTCGTTCATGGGCGAGGCGGCGGTACTCCTCCACCTTCCCAGCCTCCAGCAGCTTGTACAGGGATGACGCCATTCCGGAGAACGCCTCGACTCGCTGTCCGTCGAGCCGGAAGACCTGGTCGGTGCCGACGAAGAGCTCCCCGTCGAAGGTGTGGTGGGCGTCCCGGACACTAGCCGCACCCGCGAAAGCGCGTTCCTGGTAGCGCTGGCGGCCCTGTACGGCGGTCAGGTAGCGGCTGATCTCCCTTCCGGCTCCGGTCCAGGCGAGTTGCCCGGCGGCGCCGGTCGCCGCCAGTGTCTGCGCGAACCAGCCAAGTTCCTTGCCCGGCACAAGGAAGGCGTTGTGCCAGCGATCTCGGGGGTCGGCGTTCGGGCTGGGGACGCGGACGGTGTCCACGTACTTCAGGCTGCGCTTCAGGCGGCGGTCGATGTCGGCGCCGTCTTCGATGTCGAGGGGCGCGTTCCGCAGCTGCGCGCTGCCGGAGGCTTGCAGGGCGTGGACGGTGATGCCGCCGGGGGGGGCAGGAGCTCGGTGGACATCAGCAGGCGGCCGGTGTTGTTCCAGGATCCGATGTGGAAGTGTTCGACGCGTTCGCTGGCCCTGGCGAGCTGTCGGAAGGTGGTGCGCTGTGCCTTGCCGGTGCGAGGGGTGGCGACTTGGTGATTGCCGCTGGCCGTCACGGCGTAGACGATCGACGGCTCGTCGGGCTTCCAAGCCTCGATGAGGTAGTCCGGGCGAGGCCATGCGCCGAGCGTAGGTTGCTTGTCGCTGCGTGCGAATCCCGGCAGGAGTGCGGCTTCTGCATCGATTGTGGCAATGATGCGGTCGGGGTGACGTAGGCGGATGGTGCGCCTGGCCAGGGCGAGGCCGAAAGCGCGTCCGAGTTCCCGTGCTTGAAGGCCGCGGTGGAACTGCTCAGGGCTCTCACCGCTGGAACTGAGGTGCAGATGACCGTCCTTGGGGGTGGCCATGGCCCGGCAGTACTTCAGGGACTGCCAGTGTTCGGCGAGTCCTCGACCCTGCCCATGCCGGGCGAGCGTGCTGGACCTGGGGAGGGTGCCCAGCGCCTGCCAGGTGGTGAGCGTGAGGTCGTCTCGTTCGGCGCCGGGCAGCGGTTCGGTCAACGGCTTGCGGAACACCTCCTCCTTGTTCTCGGCCTTTCGGGCGCGTTCCCGGTCGATGCTGGTGGCGGCCTTGTCCGCGTCCAGCACCAGCTGGGCGGTCGAGTGGACGTGGACGCGGGTGGTGCCAGCGAGTTCGGCCAAGATCCGGTCGGTCGCTGCGGACATTTGTGGTTCCTTCGCTTCCGGTCGTTGGTGCGCGCACGTGCGGTCGATGTGGGGCGAGGGTCGGGTCGCGCCCGCGCTCCCGGTGGGGTTGCACAAGGTAAGTGCCCCGGGGTTCTGATCGGCTGGTGCCAGCGCGGTGGTTGGGCCGGTCAGGAGGTGGCTTGCAGTCGGGTGGCGTGGAGGTCGTTGAGGACGGCGCCGACCACCTGCCAGGACACGTTGAGCGTCTCGCGGTTGGGGGTATGGGTGGCGTCGATCTCCTGGCGGGGATGGACATAGTTGCGGTACTCGCGCAGCTCGTGGCAGAGCTTCTCGATGTCGGCGTAGATCCAGCCCACGCTGTGGCAGCGCTTGATGAGCTCGGCCAGGGAGATTCGGTCGGCCTTGGCGTTGCCGAGCAGCGAGGCGTCGCGTTCCAGGACAGCGCGCAGCAGAACGCCTTCGAGGAGGCTGCCGAGCATGATGATCGCGGCGACGTGGGCGCCGTTCTCGTAGCAGGTCTGTGCTTCGTCCATGCGTGCTTGAAGGACCTGGACGGCGCGGGGGCCGGTGACGATGTCGGCGAGGGTGCCGCGGAACTCGGCGGGTGCGTGGTGGCCGGGGCCAGCGAGCGCGGGGTCGCAGGCGATGATGCGGGGCCTGCCTCCTGGCGTGACGATGCGAAGGCCTTCGTGGATCAGGAAGTTGTTGACCGCGCTGACGACGCTGGCGAGCTGGTCGGGTTCGCCCAGGTACTCCAGCGGCTCGGCCAGTCGGAGCAGTACCTTCTCCAACTGCCTGGGAATGTGGCGGCGCTCGGTGAGGAGTTCGACGGCCCAATCGCGGCGGTACTGTCCCTCGTAGGCGGGGACGTGTTCCCAGCCGGCGCGGGTGAGGAATTCGGAGATGTCGCGGCCAGTGCGATAGTAGAGGTCGTCGTCGATCGCAGTCGACGACCTCTCCGGTCCGGAGATCGCGCGGTTCCTCGACGCTCATCTCCAGCAGCTGCGGTCGATCTCGCCGCCGGAGAGTGTGCACGCGCTGGATCTCGACGAGCTCCGCAGGTCGGAGGTCACGTTCTGGTCGGTGAGGGACGGGGTCGCGCTGGTCGGCTGTGGCGCGATCAAGCGGTTGGATGCGGGCCACGCGGAGCTCAAGTCGATGCGCACGGACGCGGCGCGCAAGCGGAGCGGGATCGCCTCCCGGCTGCTCGGTCACATCATCGCCGAGGCCGGGCGGATGGGGTTCGCCCGGCTGAGCCTGGAGACCGGCTCGGAGGAGTTCTTCCTGCCCGCCAGGAAGCTGTACGAGAAGTTCGGCTTCGACTACTGCGAGCCGTTCGCCGGTTACCGGCCCGACCCCAACAGCGTCTTCATGACGAGGATGCTAGCCGGGGCGCCCGGGGTCTGACCCCGGCCGCCATCAAGGGGTTCGCGCGCTGCTCGGCCGACGGGTTTCCGCGTTCCGTGGCCCGGACGCTCGCCGGGCGGCCGGCGGTGTGCGCTCCGGGGCGGCGGCCGTGCGTTCCCCGGGCGGCCGGATGGCGCGAAATCCCGTCGCCGGGAAAGCACGTTTCTGACACGTGGTCATATTTCCGAAAACGAGCACACCGATGGAATCCGTCGCGCCGAGAGGACTCGCTCCACCGGTCCGCGCTATCCCCGGCCCCGCTTTGCGTGCGCATGGCCGCATTCGCGTCGCGCATGACCTCGGCGTGCCCGTCGGATTGGGAGACCATACTCCATCCGCCCACCCTTCCACACCCCCCGTCCTTTCTCTTTCCCGCCCCGTTTCCGCCGGTCGCGGCCTCCTCTGGTTGCGGTACGAGACGGTAGGGTCACGGGGGTCGCCGGGAAATAACAATTCCCTTCCGAGGGCTGTCTGAAATTCCGCCGGGGGCCTAGGCTGCGGCGCGTGTCAATCTTTCGAAGATTTCGCGCTTCCGGCCCGCGCCTACTGCCGGAACTCGACGACGTCGAACTCGGTCGCGTGCGGCGACAGTTGAATTCCTCCGGGATGCCGGGCCAGTACGACATTCAGATTGGCCAGGTCGAGCGGCTTCTGCAGGAGGCCGGCACGGACTGGGACCGTCGTGCGCACCGGTTCGCCGTGCTCGCCGAGGCCGCCGCGCCGTTGGCGCTGGCCCGTTCCTGGCGGATGCGCCGGTCGCGCGGCGCCGACGCGCTGGTGTTCGAGGCGTGGGTCGAGTTGGTCCGCGGTCGGCACGCGGGACGGATGGAGGACGTCCGTGCCGCCGCCGACAGCTGCTACCGCGCCGCCGACGGCCGCCCCGAGGACCCCACGCCCTGGGTGGTGCTGCTCGGGATCCTGCGCCTGGCGCGCGCCGAATCGCGCAAGCTGTTCACGGTCTGGCACGAGGTGACCTCGCGCGACCCCTGGAACCGCGAGGCCCATCTGCAGATGCTGCGCTACCTGTCGCCGGAGGAGTGCGGCTCGCGTGGCGGTCAGCTGGAGTTCGTGAACGCCGTGCGGGGCGCGGTGCCACCGGCCGCACCGGCCGTGGGGGTAGAACTGACCGCGCTGGTCGACGAGCACGCCCGCACTGCCGCGCGGGGCGGCGTCGAGGCGCTGCTGGTCCGCCGCCAGTGGACGAGCAACCGGGCCGCCGCCGCGCTGGACACCGCTGTGGCCGACTGGCCCCGCCCCGGCCACCTGCGGCACGCGGCCGCCCTGGCCGACCTCAACCTGCTCGCCTTCGCCCTGGTCCAGGCCGGCCGCGTGCAGGAGAGCACGGACACCTTCCGCCTGCTCGGTGACACGGTCACCGCCTGGCCGTGGGTGTTCGACGGCGACCCGCTCCGGCAGTTCGGCTACTGGCAGTCCAGGGCGCTGACCTGACGCCGGTCGCATCGGCTGGCGGATTGTAGCGGGGCCGCTTGGCGCCAACCGGCTATGTGGTACGAGGAGTTGGGGTGGTCAGGGCTGGGTCGGACTCCCGGGCGGCGGGTGAACACGGAAGCGGGTGAGGAGCGCAGGGACCCTCGATCTCGCGCGGTTCTCCTCGCCGCCGACGGCTCGCGGCCGGCGATTGCGTCGAAGACGTCGGCCATCGCCGCGAGGCTGTCTCCGCTCACGAAGGCGTCGCAGTGCGGCAGTGCGGCCGCGATCCAGTACAGCGCCGGCAGGGATCTCGTCGATCAGCAGCACGGCGGGAGTCGGGCCCGGGTGGGTCAGTGCGGCGAGCACCGGGCGGCGCAGCAGGAAGGCGTCGGAGAAGAGGTCCGCCTCGGTCAGTGCCACGCCCCGGCTCTCGGCGAGCCGGATGCTGAGCAGTTGGCGCGGGTAGTTCCACTCGTACAGGGCCTCCGCGGCGTCGAGCCCGTCGTGGCACTGCAGCCGGATCAGCGGGCTGCCGACGACACCGGCCACGGCGCGGGCGGCCTCGGTCTTGCCGACGCCGGGGTTCCGCACCTTGGGATGCGACTCGGCCGCCGAGGTGTCGACGGATGCGATCCGGGCGTGCGCCAGCGGGCTGCGCAGCACCGCGCCGTGCAGCATGCCGGGCAGCCGTACGTCGTCCACGCACGCTCACCGTGGTCGCCGTCCCGGCACCCCGGTCAACGCCGTGCTGCGGGCAGCCGCCCTGCGCGGTGACCGGCGCTCGCCGGTCGCCTCCGCGCTGTGCCGGTTCGTGACCACGCCGGCCGCCGTGCAGAGTCTGCTGAACCGGGCCACCGGCGTGCCGGTGGACCACTACCGGCCGACCGTCCGGGTGAGCCTGTGGAGCTGATCGGGCACAGCCCCACCGGGAATCGCCAGGTCGCCGGGAACCGTTGGAAGGTACGTCGACCGCTGGATTCCCGGGGCACCGGGCAGGTCCGGGCAAGTCCGGGCAAGGAGGCCCGTCCACATGGAGTTCACCAACGAGTTCCGCGTGCGCCTGCCGGTGGAAGCGGCCTGGGACCTCTTCACCGACGTCGAGCGGATCGCCCCGTGCATGCCGGGAGCGGAGCTCACCGAGGTCGACGGCGATCGGTTCCACGGCACGGTCAAGGTGCGGGTCGGCGCGGTGACCGTCCAGTACCGGGGCACGGCCGCTTTCGGCGAACTGGACGAGGCGAACCGCACCGCGCGGCTCACCGCCTCCGGACGCGACACCCACGGCCAGGGCAACGCCGAGGCGCACATCACCGCGACCCTGGCACCGGACGGCGACGGCACCCGGGTGACGGTGGAGAGCCGGCTCAGCGTCACCGGGAAGGTGGCCCGGTTCGGCAAGGGTGTGATGACGGACATCAGCCGGAAGCTGCCGGACCAGTTCGCGGCCTGCCTGGAGGAGCGGCTGGCCGCCGAGCAGCGGAGCGGGGGCGAGGACGGGGCCAGGGACGAGGCCGCGCCGGCTGCCGAGCCTACGGCGGCACCCACCGCGCCGGCTGCCGAGCCTGCGGCCGCCCCGGCCGCCCCGCCAAAGACGCCCGGGAACGAGCGGCTGGACGTGCTCGCCGTGGCCCGCGGCCCGGGTCGCCAAGCGCCTGGTGCCGGTCGTCCTCGCCGTCATGGTCCTGCTGGGCGTCGTGCGCCGACTGCGGCGGGCCTGCCGGCGCGCGTGAGGAGTCACCATGCGTGACGTCCTGGACAAGGTCCACCCGTGGTACCAGGCGGGCGAGAGCTTCGGGCTCGCCACCGTGGTCAGCACCTTCCGCAGCGCGCCGCGCCGGCCGGGTGCGGCGATGGCGGTGTCCGCCTCCGGCACCGTGGTCGGCAGCGTCTCGGGCGGCTGCGTCGAGGGCGCGGTGTACGGGGAGGCCGAGGCGGCCCGGACCACGGGACGCCCGGTGCTGCGCACCTATGGGGTGAGCGACGACGACGCCTTCGAGGTGGGGCTGACCTGCGGCGGCACGATCCAGATCTTCGTCGAACCGGTGTCCCGCCGGACCTTTCCCGAACTGCCGGAGGTGGTGGCCTCGTTGAGCGCCGGTGAGCCCGTCGCGGTGGCCAGCGTGGTGACCGGGCCGGACGACGGGGTGGGCGCGCTCGGGAGCCGCCTGGTCGTCTGGCCGGACCGCTCCTCGGGCACCCTCGGCTCGGCCGCGCTGGACCGCGCGGTGGGCCTCGACGTCCGCGGCCTGCTCGACCACGGCACGACCATGCTGCGCCACTACGACACCGTGGGCCGCTGCCTGGGCGGCGCGGAGAGGGCCGAGCCCGGCGAGCTGACCGTGTTCGTCGAGTCCTTCGTCCCGCCGCCGCGCCTGCTGGTGTTCGGTGCGATCGACTTCGCCGCCGCGGTCGCCGAGTTGGGGTCGTTCCTCGGCTACCGCGTCACGGTGTGCGACGCGCGGCCGGTGTTCGCCACCGCCCCCCGCTTCCCGCACGCGGACGAGGTCGTGGTGCGGTGGCCGCACGAGTACCTGGCCGAGGAGGCCGCGGCAGGCCGGGTCGACGACCGCACGGTGGTGGCCGTGCTGACCCACGACCACAAGTTCGACGTGCCGCTGCTGACGACCGCGCTGCGGCTGCCGCAACTCGCCTACGTCGGCGCGCTCGGCTCGCGGCGCACCCACTGCGAGCGGCTCGCCCGCCTGCGCGAAGCCGGCCTGGAGGAACGGGAGTTGGCCCGGCTGTCGGCCCCTGCCGGGCTCGACCTCGGCGCCCGCACGCCGCAGGAGACGGCGGTCTCCATCGCCGCCGAGATCATCGCCGCCCGCTGGGGCGGCACCGGCCGGCCGCTCACCCGGACCGACGGCCCGATCCACACCGCCACCGCACCGGACGAACGGCCGCCGGCCCCGGTCGAAGCCGGCTGAACGCCCAGTCCGATCGGCTGCCGGCTACCGCGGCCGCGCAGGTGACGTGGCAGCGGACGTGGCAGGCCCTGACCGACCCGCCACCCCGTGAGGACTGCGCCCGACCTCACCGCCGGGCAGCACACAGCGCCGGTCCCACTCGGCACACCACGGTTCCTCCACGAGTCCTCCGCCCGGCCGACGCACGGGGCGACGGATCCGGCGCGCGTCGTACAATTCGCCGCCGGGTGGCTGCGCGCCCGGACGGCCGGTCTGCCCGAGAAGCGAACTCGCCTGTGTGCGAAGGGTTTTGCGGATGCATGCGAAGCATCCGAATCGTGACCTGCGATCCGTCTCGGGCGGGAACCCGAGGCCCTGACGTTCGCGTCGCCGACAACGCCGTGGTACGTCGCGACGGCCGCGCACCCGACGTCCGTCCGGACGGCGCGGCGCTGCTCGCCGGACCCGAGAGAGACCAAGAGAGAGACTGCGGATGAACGGCCAGACCGAGGGCACGGCGGCGGAGGCCGACGGCCTGTGGACGCTGCCCGGCTACACCCATGAGCGCGAGCTCGGCGCCGGGGCGAGCGGGCGGGTGGTGCTGGCCCGGCACGACGCCACCGGCACGCGGGTCGCCGTCAAGTACCTGAGCGCCGCTGTCGGTGACACCACCTCCTTCCGCAACGAGGCCGTGCTGCTGGGCGGCCTGCACTCGCCCCAGGTGGCGGCGCTGTACGAGTACGTGGAGAGCCCCCGGGGCGCCGCGATCGTGATGGAGCTGGTGGACGGCGTCGCGCTGCGCAGGCTGCTGAGCCAGGAGGGCGCCACCTCGCCGGAGGCGGCGCTGGTGGTACTCAAAGGGTCCCTGCTCGGCCTGGCCGCCGCGCACGCGGCCGGTGTGGTGCACCGCGACTACAAGCCGGAGAACGTGCTGGTCGCGGCCGACGGATCGTCCAAGCTGGTGGACTTCGGCATCGCGGTACGCAGTGGCGAGCGGCCGGGCGTCGCCGGCACCCCCGTCTACATGGCCCCCGAGCAGTGGGCGGGCGAGCCGGCCTCGCCGTCCGGCGACGTGTACGCGGCCACGGCGACCTTCTTCGAATGCCTCACCGGTACCAAGCCCTACAGCGGCACGACGCTGGCCGAGCTGGCGATCAAGCACACCGAGGCACCCATCCCCGACGAGCTGGCGCCGGAGCCGGTCCGGCCGCTGATCCGGGCCGGCCTGGCGAAGACACCCGGGGAACGCCCGCAGAGCGCGGCCGCGCTGGTGGAGGAGCTCGAACGGGTGGCCAGTTCCGAGTACGGCGAGGACTGGGAGGAGCGTGGGCGAGGGGCGCTCGCGGCGCTGGTGGCGCTGCTGCCCCTGCTGCTCCCGTCCGCCGGTGGCACGGGAGCGGGAGGCACCACACTGGCCACCACCGTGCTGGGCGGCGGTCCGGACTCGGCCGCGGCTACCGCTGCCGACGTCGAGCCCGCACGGCGTCCTCGGCCGAGCCGGAGGGCCCGCGTCGCGGCAGGTGCCGTGGGCGTCACGCTGGTGGCCGGGACGATGGCCGGAATCGCGGTCGCAGGCAGCGTGGACGCCGCGCACGTGACGTCCGTGGCTGCTCCGGCACCGGAACTGACGACCTCGCTGGCGCCTGCGTCGAGCGCGTCCTCGACCGGGCCGTCCGCGAGCGGTTCACCTTCCGCCTCGGTGTCCGCGTCTGCGTCGCCGTCGTCCTCGACGAGCGCCACGCCCGGCGCGACGGCTACGGCCACCGCCCGGACCGGACCGAGCACCGCCGGCCCGGCCGCCACCGACGCACCCGCGCCGGCCCCCGGGACGGTGACGGACCCGACGGCCACCACCACGGGTCCGACCCCGCCGACCCCCTCGCCGGCCCCGACGCCCTCGCCGGCCCCGACGCCGCTGCGCGTCATCTCGGTGAGCATCTTCTCGTACGGCTGCTACGGGAACTACGGCACCAAGGGGACTGTCAACGTCACCACCAACGGCGCCAACGCCGGGGCACTTAACCTCAGTTGGATAGACGGCGGGTCATCCCGGAAGGTCGTCGCGACCCAGAGCCTCACACTCGCCAAGGGCCAGACCAACGCGTCGTTCCCGGTCAGCCACACCTTCGCGGACAACGCGACCGCGTGGGGCCTACAGGTCAGCACCGCCCCCGCCGCAGTCCGGGGCCAGGGCAGCTACCAAGAGGTCTACGCCTACCTCTGCAACCCGCCCCGCTGACCGCCCCCTCCGCAGACCACACCGCACCACCCGCCAGGAAGAGACCATGACCACACCTCAGGAGCGCCCGGCCCCGGAGACCGTCCCGGAGCCGGACCGCACGATGCGCCTCGACAGACCGTCGCCGCCCGACCCGGCTGCCGCCGCGACGGTGCGGCTCGCGTCTGCCGATGTACGCGGCGTCGGTGAGAACGCCGAGCTCGATGCGGTCGCCACTGTGGAGCTGGAGTCGTCGGCTGCCGCCGCGACGGTGCGGTCCACGCCCGCCGACGTACGTGCCGTCAGCGAGGAAGCAGAAAGCGCCACGCTGCTCGACGAGGAGGCCTGGGCCACCCCGGTTGCCACCGTCGAGTTGTCGGCCGCCACCGTCGAGACGACGGTCGAAGCTCCCCTTGAGGCCACTCTCGAAGCGACCGTCCCGGCACCGGCGGGGTCGTCGAAGCCGACGGGAGAACCGCGCGCCGACGGGCTGCGCCGGTTCGGCCCCGGTGTGCCGAGCGCCACCACGGACGTTCCGGCGCTCGCCGCAGCCGTCTGGCACGGCACCGCCCGGCCTGACGAGCCGGCGGCCGCGGAAGCTCCGAGGCCAGGCCGGAGGCGCCTTGGATGGCTGCTGCCGCTGCTGGTCCTGCTCGCCGTGCTGGGCTATCTGGCCTGGCAGGGCTCCGCGCAGCCACTCTCGGTGACCGCGGTCTCGGTCCGCGCGGACCCGGCCGGTCCGGCCTGCGACGGCACCGCTACGGTCATCGGCACCCTGCGGACGAAGGGCCGGGCCGGCACGGTCTCCTACCGCTGGCGCCGCAGCGATGGCACGGTCTCCGCAGAGATCGCCCAGCCGGTGCCGAAGGGCAGCCACCAGACGGACGTGGTGCTCCGCTGGACCTTCGAGGGAAAGGGGACCATGGCGGCCACGGCGACCCTGGAGGTGCTCGCCCCTGACTCCCGTACCGCCTCGGCCTCCTTCACCTACACCTGCCACTGAGTCACCGGCCGCCGATGCCCTGACCGCCCACAGCGGACTGCTGCAGGCGGTCGGGGCAGCTCGGCGCCCTGAGGTCCGCACCCCCCATCCCGGGGCCCGCGCGGGGCGGCTCGGCCCGCTGCTGACCGCGCCGCTCGCTCTGGCACTGCTGGTGGACGCGCTGACCGCCCGCCTCCCGGCCCCGCTTCGCAGGCTTGCGTCCCGGCTCGACAGCCGTGCCGTGACCGGCTTCACCCGCCGCCACATCGTCGCCCTCGCCGCGACGGCCAGCCTCTCGGCAGGTCTCCTGCTGGCCATCGGGCAGGCGGTCGGCGAAGGCGTACCGCCCCCGCTCCTGTTCCTCATCGAACTCGCCGTCAACGCAGGCGGATTCTTCGCCTTCTGCATGCTCTGCAACGCCGTCCTGCTGATCGCGGTACCCCGCGAAGCCGACGGCCGGCATCCGGAGACCGGCAACCGGCGTCGCGCGTCACGTCACGCCGCCACCGCGGCGGCACTCGCCACCCCGGTCTCAGGAGTGTTCCGCGACCCCATCTGGACGCTGGTCGGGCAGGGCACCCAGCTCGGCTCGCTCGTCCAGCTCGCAGCACTCGTCTTCGTCAGCGCCCTGCTCGCCGGTGCCGTCACGTTCGGCGTCTCGATCGCCGGGGGACGAACGGACTGAGCGGTGCCGGCAGGGGCCTCCCCGTACGCCCGCGGACTTCCCCTCCGTGGGAGCGGCGAGACGGTCGGGCCCGTGATGAGCTGGCACGATCGGCTCGTACCTACCCCGCGTCAGGAGTCGTCGTCCACCGCACCGCTGTCGAAGCCGCCGAGGTGGGGAACCCATGACAGAGAGCCCGCGAAGCTCCGGGCGCAGGCTGGCCACCCGCCGCCGCAACCTCGAACTCTTCATGCTGGCCGCGGCGGTCCTGGTCTGCCTGGCGGGCTATGTGACCGCCAACGAGGCGATGAACCACGCGCTGCCCAAGGGCCTGCTGGTCTACGGCCTCAGCCTGCCGCTGCTGGCCCTGGGGCTGCACATGGCGGTCCGGCGGTTCGCCCCGCACGCGGACCCGCTGATCCTGCCGCTGCCCGTCTTCCTGACCGGCTTCGGACTGGTGCTGCTCAACCGGCTCGACCAGTCCTACGCGCTCTTCCACGCCGCCAAGGGCGACATCCAGAAGATCCCGACCGCACCGGACCAGGTGATGTGGGTATGGGTCGCCACCACGGCCGCGGCTGCCGTGATGATCGTGATCAAGCACCACCGGATCTTCCAGCGCTACGTCTACCTGCTGATGACCGGGGCGCTGATCCTGCTGGCCGCACCGGCTTTCTTCCCCGGCGACGTCAACGGCGCCAAGCGGTGGATCAAGCTCCCCGGGATCACCGTCGAACCTGACGAGTTCGTCAAGGTGGCCATCACCGTCTTCTTCGCCGGGTACCTGATGGCCAACCGGGACGCGCTGGCGCTGACCGGGCGGAAGGTCTGGGGCATGAACCTGCCGCGCGGACGCAACGTCGGCCCGGTGCTCGCCATCTGGGTGGCCAGCCTGCTGGTGCTGATCTTCGAACGCGACCTCGGCACCTCGCTGATCTTCTTCGGCATCTTCGTCGTGATGCTCTACGTGGCCACCGAACGGACCAGCTGGGTGGTGCTCGGCCTGCTGATGGCTGTCGGCGGCGCCGCCGCGGTCGGCTCCATCGAACCGCACGTGCACGGCCGCGTGGAGGCCTGGCTGCATCCGCTGGACATCTACAAACCCGTCCACAACCCGGCACTGATCTCAGAGCAACCCGCCCAGGCCATGTTCAGCTTCGGCACGGGACACCTACTGGGCACCGGCCTCGGCCAGGGACGGCCCTACCTGATCGGCTTCGCCGGACGCAGCGACTTCATCTTCACCACCATCGGCGAGGAACTCGGACTCGCCGGAGTCACCGCCTTCCTGCTGATCTACACGCTCTTCGTCCAACGCGGCCTGCGGACCGCCGTCGCACTCACCGACCCCTTCGGCAAGCTGCTCGCCACCGGCCTCTCGGCAGCCGTGGCGCTCCAGGTCTTCGTGGTGGTCGGCGGCGTGACCGGCCTGGTCCCGCTGACCGGCAAGGCGCTTCCGTTCCTCGCCTCCGGCGGCTCGTCGCTGACCGCCAACTGGCTGCTGACCGCCATACTGATCAAACTCTCCGACGCGGCCGGACGAGCCGAGCTGGAGCCGAACCCGCCCTTGTGACACGCGTCGGACTCACGGCGCTGCGATTGGCGAGGCCCGGCGCCGCCGGGAGTGCGGTGCGAGGGCGGAGGGGCATGGTCGCGGGCGGCGCGGGTGAACACGATGGATTCGCATGCTTCCCGGTCCTCCCGTGATGACGCAGTGTGACCACCCTTTGGCGGAAGTCACCGAGCGTGCGGCCATCCGTCGAACCTAACGTGGCGTCCCGGGGGACGACTCTGCGTCATTCTCGCGGGCCGAGTGCCGCCCCTTCGGGCTGCCTGCCCGCCCTTCAGGAGGCAAGTAGATGAGACTTCGGGCGAGTTCGAGCGCGCTGGCCGCCACGGCAGCGCTGGTGGCCACTCTGGCCGTCGGGGCCGCGCCGGCCGCGGCGGATCCCGCCGGCGGCGGACACGAGCCGTTCCTGGACCGGCTGCACACCGTGTCCACGGTGGCTTCCACCGTCCCGGCGAACGGGGACCAGAACCCGTACGGCACCTTCGTGATCCGGGAGAACGTCGGCGACCTGCACCGGGGCAACGTCCTGGTCAGCAACTTCAACAACTCGCAGGCGCTCGGCAACCAGCAGGGCCGCGGCACCACGCTGGTCCAGATCAGCCCACGCGGGAAGGTCTCCCAGTTCGCCCAGATCGACCCGGCGAACCTGCCGGGCCCGTGCCCCGGCGGGGTGGGGCTGACCACCGCGCTCACGGTCCTCCCCGGCGGCTGGGTCGTGGTGGGCAGCCTGCCCACCGCCGACGGCACCTCGGCCACCGCCCAGGCGGGCTGTCTGCTGGTGCTCGACAGCCACGGCAAGGTGCGCGAGACCATCGCGGGCGACGGCATCAACGGGCCGTGGGACATGACCGCCGTCAGCCACGACGACTGCAGCGAGCTGTTCGTGACCAACGTGCTGAACGGCACGGTCGCCGGCGGCGGCAACGAGGTGGACCAGGGCACCGTGCTGCGGATCACCCTGCGCCACGAGGGTGGCAAGAAACCGCCGCACCGGGTGGCCACCACCGTCATCGGCTCCGGCTTCCCGCAGCGGACCGACCCGGAGGCGCTGGTGGTCGGCCCGACCGGGGTGGCACTCGACCGTGAGGGAACGCTCTTCGTCGCGGACACCGTCCGGAGCCGGATCACCGCGATCCCGCGCGCCCTCACCCGCAAGGACAGTGACGGCATCGGCCGGGTGATCAGTACCGGCGGCGCCCTGAACGGACCGCTGGGGATGACCCTCACGCCCAAAGGCGACATCCTGACGGTCAACGGAGGGGACGGCAACATCGTCGAGACCACACCGAAGGGCAAGCAGGTGGCGGTCAAGCAGATCAACTCCGAGGGCAGCCCGCCGGGCGCGGGCGCGCTCTTCGGCCTCGCGGTGGACCTGGACGGCGATGCGGTCTACTTCGTCAACGACGACGACAACGAACTCGACGTGCTGACCCGGTAGGAAGCCGGCGGCTCGGAAATCCGCCTGGGCAGCGGGAGTTCGAGACCACCGGGGGCGTCCTGGTCGAGGGCGAACGCGTCCGCCGCGGCGGCGGGCAGCGGGCGCAGACCGAGCAGGGCGCCCGCCAGCCCTGCGGTCGCGCGATGCCAGTCGGACGCGCGGCGCAGCAGGGCGTGGCCCGAACCGTGGACGGTGTACCCGGCGACCCGGGCGCCCGCCGAGCGGGCACGTGCCGCGAAGCGGAGGGTGTCGGCGGGAGCGGTCACCCGGTCGCGGTCGCCGTGCAGCGCGATCAGTTGGCGGCCCTTCAGCTGCTCGTACGGATCGTCGGCCGGACACCAGGGCGCGAGGGCGACCACGCCGGTGACGCACGGGTGGCCGGCCGAGTGCAGTGCGGCCCGGCCGCCCATCGAGTGGCCGATCAGGACGGTCGGGACCGGGCCCAGCTCCTCGGCGAGGTCGTGCAGCGCGGCCGTGGTGTCCCGAGCGGCATCGGCCCGCTCGCCGTTCCACCCCCGGTACCGGTAGCGCACCACCCCGACGGCGACCTCGTCGCCCGCCGTCGCCCTGACCACCGCCCGCACGAACCCGGTCATCCGCAGCCCCGGCAGGTTCACCGGGCCGGGGCGGGCCTCGCTCGCCACCTCGCCGCCGTGCAGTACCAGCACGGCGGAGACCGGGGCGGCCGGCCGCACCCGCCAGACCAGCGCCTGGTGCCCGCCCGCCGCTGAGCCGCTCACTGTCATGTCCACCTCTGCGTGCCGTCCCGTCCCGTCTCGCTCTCGGGACGGTCACTGTATGCGGAACGGCGGGCCGCGGCGGCAGGTTCCGGGGGCTGGGTCGGGGAGCCGGGCCAGGGGCGCCCGGATCGGGCCGCGCACGGTGGGGGCCGTCACTTGCTCCCGGGGAACCAGTCGAAGTTCCAGCCGTACGCGGCGTCGATCGCCTGGTGCACGGACCGGGCGGGGGTGGCCTGGAAGTACCGTCCCTCACGGCGGACCGCCAGCCCGCTCCCGTCGTGCTCCAGTGTCGCGACCACGCAGGCGGTTGCGGGGAACTCGCTGCCGTCCAGCGTCAGTTTGATGGTCGGCCCGGTGACGGGGAAGAGCGTGGCGAGACCGTTCAGGCCGGTGAGCGGGAGCTTGTTGTAGTCGTAGACGAAGACCAGCAGGCGGCGGATCTCGGCGGCCCGGTCGAGGTTGACCCAGAGGTCCTCGCCGGTGGCGACCCGGCCGGTGCGGTCGTCGTTGGACAGCAGCACGTACGGCGGCTGGTACAGGTCGCCGAAGTTCCCGCCGACGGCCTGGACGACGCCCCGCCTGCCGTCCGCCAGTTCCCAGAAGCAGCCCAGGTCGAGATCCCGGCCCGCCGCGACGGGCTGGAACGCCGAGCGCAGCATCTTCGCCAGTCGGCCACCGGTGCCCTGGCCCGGCTGAGGGCCGCCCGCCGGAGACCAGTTGAGGTTCACGCGCAGCATGCCGCCGGTGGTCCCGTGCTTGGCCAGCGAGACGACCGGGTCCTTCTCGGTGAGACGGATCTTGCTGAGACTGACGGGGGAGGGCGGCGGTGCGGGTGCGGGTGCGGGTGCCTGGGCCGGCGCGGGGTCCTGTGCGGGTGCCCCTGCACGTGCATAGTCGGGGGCGAGTGGCTGCGTGTGGACGGGGGTGGGTGGCTGGACGGGCATCGGCGGAACGGTGGGTGCAGGCGCGGCCGGAGGAGCCAGCAGGAAGTCGTCCGGGGTGATCGGCTCGGGTGCGGGTGCGGGTGCGGGTGTGGGTGCGGGTGCGGGTGCGGGTGCGGGTGCGGGCTCGGAGACAGATGTGGGCGAGGGCACTGGTGCAGGTGTAGGTGCAGGTACGGGGGCCGGTACGGATGCGGGTACGGGCGCCGAATCCTGGCCCGGCTCGTCGTCGACGGTGATGCCGTAGTCCGTGGCCAGACCCGCGAGCCCGCTGTCGTAGCCCTGGCCGACCGCCCGGAACTTCCAACCGCCGCCCCGCCGGTACAGCTCCCCGAGTACGAAGGCGGTCTCGCTGCTCGCCCCCGTGTCCTCGAACCGCGCCACCTCCTGACCGGAGCGGGAGTCCAGCACCCGCAGGTGCAGCCCGGGCAGCGCCCCGAACGCACCGCCGTCACTGGAGGCCGCCAGCAGCACGGTCTCCACCGCGTCGTCCAGCTGGTCCAGAGCCACCGTCAGCGTGTCGGCGACCGTGCCGTCCGGGCCGGGCCGCTTGCCGAGGTGGCGTACAGCACCGGAGGTGTCCTGCGGCTGGTTGTAGAACACGAAGTCGGCGTCGGAGCGGACCCGTCCGCCCGCGAGCAGCAGCGCGGAGGCGTCCGCGTCGGGGACACCGGGACCGCTGCGCCAGTGCAGCTCCACCCGGACTCCGGTCGTGGCCAGCGCGAAGTTCGCGCCTTTCGCTATCAGCATCAGCAGTCCGCTCCGCTTCGACGGTTCCGAAAGGCGAGGACGCACCCTCCTTGCCCGCCATCGGGCGGGGCACATCCCCCAGCCTCCGGCCGGGGACACCCCCACCCGGCCGGAGGCTGGGGCGAGGACGCCCTCGTGGTCTCTACCCTAGGAGCCGCACCGTCCGAGTCCGGTAAGACACTGGACCACCGTTCCTGCGGTGGCGGCTTCTATGGTGGGGGCAGGACGAGACCGAAAGGCAGTCACCGTGGCTGACACCATCGCAGGCACCGCCCGGCTCCCGCGAGCCGAACTCGGCGTGATCGGAGGCTCGGGCCTCTACGCACTGCTGGACGACGTGACCGAGGTCGCCGTGGAGACCCCGTACGGGCCACCCAGCGACTCGCTCTTCATCGGGGAGGTGGCCGGACGCAGCGTCGCCTTCCTGCCCAGGCACGGTCGCGCCCACAGCCTGCCGCCGCACCGGATCAACTACCGGGCCAACCTGTGGGCGTTGCACTCGCTGGGGGTGCGCCAGGTGCTCGGACCGTGTGCGGTGGGCGGGTTGCGCCCCGAGTACGGTCCCGGCACGCTAATCCTCCCGGACCAGTTCGTGGACCGCACCTCCGGCCGGGTGCAGACCTACTACGACGGGCTGCCGCTGCCGGACGGCGGGGTACCCGAGGTGGTCCACGTCTCGATGGCGGACCCGTACTGCCCGGACGGCAGGCGCGCGGCGCTGGCCGCCGCCCGGGACAACGCCTGGGAGCCGGTGGACGGCGGCACCCTGGTGGTGATCGAGGGCCCGCGTTTCTCGACCAGGGCGGAGTCGCGCTGGTTCACCGCCAACGGCTGGTCGGTGGTCGGTATGACCGGTCATCCGGAGGCGGTCCTCGCCCGTGAACTCGGGCTCTGCTACACCTCGTTGGCCCTGGTCACCGACCTCGACGCGGGTGTGGAGACCGGGGAGGGGGTCACCCACGCCGAGGTGCTGGCCGTGTTCGCGCGCAACGTGGATCGGCTGCGGACCGTCCTGTTCAAGGCACTTGAGGGACTGCCGAGCGCCCGGGACTGCATCTGCTCGCACGCGCTCGACGGCCTTGGGAGCGGACTGCCGGGGACGTGAGCCCGGGCCTCGGCGGCGCCCGGCCCGACCGGTTCCACCTGGCGCCAGGTGATGGTGAGCGTGGTCGGGCCGGTCGTACCGGTGTCACCGTGACGGCCGCCCAGGACGAGCGCGACGGCCGCATTCGACGCGCCGCGCGCTCGCCCTTCGCGGTTCATCCGCGGCGGCGGGTCCGCGAGACGAGAGCCACCACAGCGGCGACGGCCGCCGTGACGGCAAGAACCAGCAGCCAGTTGCGCAGATAGGGCAGCGGGAGGAGCGAGGCGTTGCCGTTGTTCTGCCCGTCGCGCAGGACGGGCGGGAGCGCCACCGCGGTGACCGCCGCCACGACGATCAGCCAGCCACGCAGCACCGGTCCCCGGACGAAGCCCGCCCCGAGGACGCAGAGCACCGGGACCCACAGCCCGTCATGGATCAGCAGCCCTCCGAACAGCCAGACCAGCACGTCGAGCGGATCGGTGATGTAGCTGTCGCGCAGCAGCCCGTAGACCCCGTACCCGATCAGGCCGGCCCCGGCGAGCGCGGTCACCACCCGGAACGTCCGCATCAGATGACCTCCAGCCGTGCGACCCACTTGGTCTGCAGCACGCCCGGCCGGTTGGGCGCGATGATCCGTGCCGGGTAACCGTGGTCGGCCGTCAGCACCCGGCCGTTCACCCGGAGCGCCAGCAGCGTCAGCGGGTCCTGCGCGTACGCGGCGGGCATCTCCATCACCCGGTACGGCCCGTTGGCCTCCAGCGAGGTCACCCGGACCCGGGCGGTGGGCGGCGCGCCGGCCCGGGTGAGCAGGTCCCTGAAGCGGACCCCGGACCAGTGGGCGGAGGCACTCCAGCCCTCGACGCACGCGATCGGCAGTTGCGACTCGGACTGGGGGAGCGCAAGCAGCTGATCCATCGTCAGTTCGTACGGCCGTGGACCGTCGACGCGCAGCCGCCAGTCCGGCGGGGTGATGGTGGTGTTCGCCTGGGCGGCCGTGCGGGTGACGGGGAGACCGAGCTCGCCGAGGTCGGGGCGGCGCGGGGCGAGCAGGGTGAGGCGGCGCAGCCACGGCACGGTCTGACCGGCCGTGGTGGCCGTGACCGCGACGGCCGCCACCGTCACCGCGCCGAGGAACGCCCGCCGCTGGCGCAGCCCCGGGACGCTGCCGCGCCGCCAGTGCTGCGCGATCATCGGCCCCTTGGCGGCCACGTGCACCAGCAGGCCGCCGGTGGCCACCCAGGCCAGCCAGAAGTGCGTCTGCCGGAAGGGGAACGGCCACGGGTACCACTCAAGGATGTTCAGCAGTCCGATGAACAGCTCCAGCAGCATCGTGGAGACCAGGACCGCGATGCCGATCCGCTCCAGGGCGTGCAGCACGCTGCGAACGGGCGGCCACTCGAAAAGCTTGGGGTAGACCGTCCAGAGCTTCGCCCCGAGGAGCGGGATCGCAGCGATCCCCGAGATGACGTGTAGCCCCTGGGTGACCCGGTAGCCGTTCACCGGCCGGCTCGGCAGGTGGTCGCGCAGCCAGGTCGGCGGCTGCTGTAGGACATGGCTGAGCAGCCCAGTCAGGAAGCAGACCAGCAGTGCTGCGCCCAGCCAGCGCCCCAGCACGACGGTGGTACGCGGCTCGTGCAGGGCGGAGGTGAATGCGTCTTCCCGAAATGGACCTCGGCGCAGGGACTGGGGGAGGACCGACAGCGGGAAATCGGCGTTCCGGCTCTCTCGGGAGGCTTCCTGGGGCTCGGCCGACCTCCTGGGTGCGGGGCGTACTGCCCTGGCTTCGGAAGGCGCCTGAGGCGTGGTCCGCTCGGCCGGCGAGGGGGCCGGGGCGGAAGCCTCAGATGGCGGAGTGCTTTCGGGCGGCTCTGGCGCCTTGGGTGTTCCCGTGGGCTCGAACGGCTTGGCAGGCTCGGAGGGCTGGGTGGGCTGGGTGGGCTTGGGGCCGCCGGCCTCCTGCCCATCGTCCTTGCGATCGTGAGGTTCGGGGGTTCTCGGGTTCACACCTCAATGAGAGCGCCTGCCGGGCCTGACGAGGGTCTTCAACGTGCTTACGGAAGTCGAACGGCGGTATGCGTCTACTAGCGGAGCCGAATCGCTTTGCCAGCTGATCCTCGTGAATCGTCCTGCGCTGGGCCGCGATCGTCTGCCCGTCTGTCGGCGACCGTTGATTCGTCAGGACCTGCAGCGAGGAGCTGATGAGGAGATTCCGGCGTGAGCTGTCGAGTGAGGCGTCTTACATCGTCGAGCGGCTGCGGGCGCCGAGCAACGGCATCGTGCCCGAGACCGTGCACGCCGACCGGGGCACCTCGATGACCTCCAAGGCCGTCTCCCGGCTGCTGATCGACCTCGGAGTCGCGCGAAGCCACTCCCGGCCGAAGGTTGCGAACGACAACCCGTACAGCGAGAGCCAGTTCAAGACGCTCAAGTACTCGGGGAACTTCAACCCGAGGGGTTTGCCACGTGGGACGATTTCAAGCGTTCGCAGTCACCTGAGCAACAGGACGCATGGTTTGCCTGCATTGACCCCTCAGGTGTGGGTCCGCGACTGTACTTCCAGCGCGTCCCCGAAGGAAAGGCCGCCAAGAACCGGCTGCATCCTGACGTGCGGGTCGGCACCGGACTCGTGGGTGAAGAGCGCCTCGCCGCGCTTGAGGCCGAGTGCGCACGGCTGGTCCCGCTCGGGGCGGTACACGTGCGAACGCTGTACGACGGCAATGATTCGTGCATCCCGATGCTGGACATCGAGGGCAACGAGTTCTGCATCGACTGAGGGGCCGCGAACGTCCCCTCCTCGGGCATGTCCCGCGGAGTGGTGTAGAGGCACGGCAGCGCCGGATGCCTCCGCTGTGCACGGCTTGGCACCAAGCCGTGCACAGATCGCCTGCGCCCGCTGTCGGGCGTTGGCGCTGCTCGATTCCAGCGAAGCTTTATGGGTCCATCCTGCGCTGCGCAATGCTCGGTCCAGGAGCGCAGCGTGACGGAGCTGTGCAGGACGGCCAGGTCAGCTGCGAGGACTGTGCACTGGTGAACGTCCTGCAGTCCTCACCTGTGCACTCGTAAAGGTATTGCAAGCGCATCTCCTTCAGGTAGCTTCCGGGTATCAAAGTAACTCCTCGGAGCGGCTTCACGGGTCGCCGTTTCTCTCATTGTGAGCCAGTGGTGATCCATCACCAGTCGACCGGTTCGCTACTAGCTCACGAAGCGGCGGTTCCCAGCAGGGACTGCCGCGCTCTCCGGCATCGGCTGAAGGGTTCACCGAAATGACCAAGGCTCTGACTCGGATCGCCGCCACCGCCGCGGGCCTCATGCTCGCGGCCGGCGCCGCGCTCGTCAACGCACCTTCCGCCTCGGCCCTCGTCAGCGGCCCGCAGCACAGTTTGGCCACGGACAAGTGTCTTGGTATCTACGGGAACGTCCCCATCGACGGCACGGCCGCCGTCATCTGGGGCTGTAACGGCAACGCCGACCAGAACTGGCAGTTGACCGGTACCGGTGGCGGCTACTACCAGCTTCAGAACGGCAACAGCGAGTGCCTGGCCATCTACTCCGGCGATGCGACCCAGTGGAACTGCAACGGCCACGACGACCAGCAGTGGTACATCGACCGCCCTGCGGGTTTCTCGTCGGCCATGCTGCGGAGCAAGACCAACTGGACCCTGTGCCTGACCGTTCCCGGCAACGTTGACGGTTCCCGCGTGACCCTGGCCACCTGTGCCGGGCAGAATAGCCAGCTCTGGTACTGACCGTCTCCTCGCGGAGGATCCGCCTCGAACGGCGCACCGCCACCGCCTGAACTCGGACCCGGCCCGGCAAGCACCTTGCCGTGCCGGGTCCTTCGTGAGCTCGTCCTGGTGAGGCCGCACTCGCGTGAACCGGCCCGCGAGACGACCCATCAGCTGGTCGAACATCGTCCGCCACCGGGCAGGCACTACGCTGTGACCTACGGCCACCACCTGATCTTCATCGCTGCTTACGGAAGTCGAACGGCGGCCCGCCATTGCGCCGGAGCGGTGGGACCCGGTGGCAGGGTGAACCCGTGCCAACCACTCGACCGCCCGCCCGCTCCGCCACCGTGCTCGCCGTCTGTGTCCTGGCCGCGTTGGTCGCCGCCCTCGCGCTGACCGTCGCCCGGGGCGGGACGCTCGGCAACTCCCGTCCGCTGCACGGTTGGTACCTCGCCGACCTCGGCCTGTTCGCGACGGCCGTGGCCATGCTGCGCCGAGTGCCCGCGCGGCGGGTCGCCGGACTGGTCCTGGCGGGCAGCGTGGCCGTCGCCGCCACCGGCCTGGCGGCACCGCCGCGAACCAGCGACGACGTCTACCGCTACGTCTGGGACGGCCGGGTCCAGGCCGCCGGTGTCTCGCCGTACCGGTACACGCCCGACGACCCCGCGCTCGCCCGGCTCCGGGACCCGGCGCTGTTCCCGCCGGGCCCCTGCCTGGCCTGGAACGAGCACCGCACCGCCTCGGGCGTCTGCACCCACATCAACCGGCCCGGCGTGCACACCATTTACCCGCCCGTCGCCGAGTACTGGTTCCTGGGTCTGCACGCGGCCGGCGGGACCGTGCGGACCGTCCAGGTCGGCGGCGCGCTGCTCGCGGTCGCCACCACCGGGGTGCTGCTGCTGGTCCGCCGACGGGACTGGCACGCCGCGCTCTGGGGATGGTTCCCCGGCATCGCGATCTGGTCCGTCAATGACGCCCATGTGGACACCCTGGGTGCGTTGCTGCTGGTCATCGCCCTCGCGTTGGCGGTCAGGCGGCGCGTCGTCGCCGCCGGGGCCGCGCTCGGCGCGGCCATCGCCACCAAGCTGCTCCCCGGACTCGCGCTGCCCGGTGTGATGTCGGGCGCGCTCGCCCGCCGTCCGCGCCTCGGTGATCTGGTGCTGCCCGGCGCCGCGCTGGCCGCGTTCGCGCTCGCCTACCTGCCGTACGTGCTGGCCTCGGGCACCGGGGTGATCGGCTATCTGCCCGGCTATCTGCGCGAGGAGGGGTACCAGGACGACGGCAACACCGGGCGGTTCGGCCTGCTGCGGCTGCTGCTCCCGGCGGACTGGGCGCCGTACGCGGCCGCTCTGGTGCTGGCGGCGGTCATCCTGTACGTCCTGCGGCGAGGCGACCCGGCGCGTCCGTGGAGCGGTGCGCTGCTGGTCACCGGTACCGCGCTGCTGCTGGTCGCGCCCGCGTACCCCTGGTACGGCCTGCTGGTCGTGGCGCTGGTGGCGCTCGACGGGCGCTGGGAGTGGCTGGCCGTCCCCGCAGCCGGGCAGGCGCTGTATCTCTTCGAGGGCGACGCCCAGCAGCCCGCGTACGGCGCCGCGTTGGCCCTGGTGGTACTCGGCGCGATCGTGCGACGTGTCCGGATCAAGAGGAGTTGACGTCACGTCAACTCGCTGCAGTGCGGAGGTTACGCGGGGAATCGTTTCGGCGGATGCGGGGCCTCCTACCGTGATGCCTGCCCGACCTGGCAAACCCCGCCATCGAGAAGGAACACCTGATCATGCGTCTCCGCAACGCCGCGACGGCCGCCACCGCCGCTCTCCTGCTCGTGCTGACCGTTCCCGCCTCGGCCGGCGCGGCTCAGGGCGAGTTCACCTACCGGTTCATCGGCCTGGACGGTTCCCCGCAGATCGGCCGGCTGATCGCCGCGCCGAGCCGGGTGTGCGTCAACCTGCCCGAGGTGGCGGACCCGAACGACTCCGAGCCCGCCGACACCCCGCGCAACCGTACGGCCTCGACCGCCGCGGTCTTCAAGGACGCCGACTGCGGAGGCGACTACTTCAGCCTCCGGCCGTTCACCGGCCACGCCTCCGAGCGTCTGAAGTTCCGTTCGGTGGTCTTCTCCTGAGGCCCGCCCGGAGCCGGTCGGCCTCGGCCCTCGGAGGAAGGCCGAGGCCGGGGGTCACGGACGGTCCTCAGTCACGGTGCGTCTTCGATCGACGCGGCCGATCCGTCAGCCGCACCAGCCCGGGCCCTCGCCCCACCAGCCACCGGAGTTGTAGTCCTCGCCGCCGAAGTAGATGCACTGTCCGGGGGCGTACAGGTAGACCGGCCCGGCGTAGGAGCTGTAGTTGTTGGCGTCCTGCTGTCGTCCGCTGCCGTCGCCGTACGTGATGTAGGCGCCGGTGAGGGTCGGGGTGCCGACCCGGCTGTTCTTGATGGTGACCACACAGTTCTTGCCGGTCGAGCCGCTGTAGGTCAGGTAGACCGTCGAGGTGCCGCCCGGCAGGTTGAAGGAAGCGCGAGTGCCGTAGCTGGAACCGCAGATGGACTGCGGGGTGTAGTGGGCGATGGCGGCGTCGGCGGTCGCGGGGACCGCCAGCAGGCCCGCGCCGACGACCGTGGTGAGGGCCGCCAGACGGACTGACGTTCGGAAGGACATTCCGGCTCCTTGGTGTCGATCCTGCTGTCTGCAACGCTCTCCGTGCACAGTGCTCCGGGCGGTTCGCGGGACGGGACCGGCCTGTTCGGACGGGGTCCTGCCGGACCTCGGGTGCGAGACTCCCCCCAGTGCGGCCGGGCCGGGTCTCCCGGTGCGGCCGTCCTTGCAGAGCCTGCCGTGCGACGGGCCGGCCTGTCTTGTACGAAAGCGAAAGCGTGCCGCGGCCCGGTCAGAACCGGCCGGTCAGAACCGGGGGGTCAGAGTGGGCCGGCCCGGCGGGGCCGTCCGCTGCCGGGAGCAGCACGGCGCTGGTCACCCGGCCGCGGAGCCGGTCGGTCGGCTCGGGGAGCCCGGCGCCGAGATCGCGCCAGCCGAAGAACTCCCGGGGTGAGCAGCCGACCATCCCCTTGAAGGTGCGGTGGAGGTGGGCCTGGTCGTAGAACCCGCACCGCTCGGCGATCAGTGCGCCGCACGGCCGGCCCGGGGCCTCGAACGCCTCGAGTGTGCGCTGCAGCCGGGTGATCTGGGCCACCTGCTTCGGTGGCACCCCGATCTGCGAGCGGAAGCGCAGCTCCAGTCGGCGGCGGCTCCAGCCGGTGAGCTCGGTCAGCTGCTCCACCGTCGTCTGCCCACCGGAGGCCCGCAGCGCGTTCCAGGCGCGGGCGACCGCCGGATCCCACTCCGTGCCCTCGGCCAGCCTGGCGGTGAAGAAGGCGTCGAGGATGCCGAACCGAGCCGGCCAGCCCGGTGCCCCGGCCAGGCGATCGACCAGTTCGGTCGCACCGCGGCCGATGACCTCGCAGGCGTCGGTCCACCGGTTGCCGAGCTCGGCCACCACGGGACCGAACATCCGGTACGCGCCCCGCGGGGTGAGCGAGACCGTGACTCCCCGCAGCCGACCGTCGTGCGCCGCGATCGTCGCGGTACGCCGCAGACCGCTCACCACGGAGGTGAAGCGTGCGACGGGGCCCGGCTCCACAGCGTCGACCAAGGAGAGTGCGCCCTCGAAACCGAGCGCCAACGTGATGACGTCGGTGGGTACTTCGATGCGCCGTCGCGGCTTCGGCAGTCTCATCCGGTAGCCGCGGTAGCCGAGTACCCAGTTCCGCAGCGCGGGACCGGGACGGCCGTACACCATCGTGCACTCGCTGCCAGTGGTCAGTGGTAATCGCTGGTGGTCCATTGTCATGGGCTCGTCCCTCCACTCGCCGTCCTGATGTGGGCACCATGGCCCAGTGCGTCGGGCGGCGTCAACGAGATGGGCGTCAATCTCATTGCGTGAAGAACGAGTTGATCCTTACCCTGCCACAGCCGGCCGGCGACCGCACTCGGATTCCGGCGGTAGTCAGACCGGCAGCAGCCGGGCGATGAGTTCGCCGAGGCGGCGGGCGTTGCGGCAGGAGTGCATCTCGACGAGTCCGGCGTACGCGTGGGCGGCGGAGTCACCGGTGGCCCAGAGCTCGGTCTGCTCGGGGTTGAGCCAGTACACCCGGCGAGCGCGTTCTGAAATTCGTTTCAGGGCAGGCACGTTGGGGTCGCGGCCGTTGTTGCGGGCGTCACCGAGGATGAGGACGCAGGTGCGCGGACCGAGTGCGTCCGGATAGCGGTCGGCGAACTCGCCCAGCGCGGCGCCGTAGTCGCTGTTGCCGTGGAAGCCGACCACCTTGGCCTCGGTGAGGATGCGCCGGCTGAGCGCGGCCGGATCGGCGGAGCCCGCGGAGACCAGCCGGGTCACCTCGTCGGTGCGGTTGACGAAGGCGAAGACGCGGACCTTGCTGAACTGGTCGCGCATCGCCTGCACCAGCAGCATGGTGAAGTCCGCGAAGCCCGCCACCGAGCCGGACACGTCGCACAGCAGCACGATCTCGGGCCGGCCGGGCCGACGCCGGCGGTAGGCCGGACGCAGCGGTACGCCGCCGGTTGAGAGCGAGCGCCGAAGGGTGCGGCGCAGGTCGATCCGCCCGCCGCTCGCCCTGCGGCGGCGGGCGGCCAGCCGGGTGGCGAGCTTGCGGGCCAGCGGCTGTACCGTGCGGCGCAGTTCGGCGAGTTGGTCGCGGCCGGCGAACAGGAAGTCGACCTGGTCGGTGCTGGGCGCCACGGCGCGCCGGGCGACCTGGTCGGTGCCGCGCAGTTCGGCGGCGCGCCGCCGGGCCTCGGTGCCCACCAGGCCGCGGAAGCCCTGGATCCGGCGGCGGATCCCGTCCGCGTCCAGCCGGTCGGTGAACCCGGGCGGCCGTCCGGCGCGGAGGGCGGCGAGCACCCGGGCCAGCAGGGTCTCCGGCTGCAGCCGGCTGAGGGTCTGGTGCGCGGACCAGCCCTGGGCGGTGGGGCCGGAACCGTACCGGCCGAGGGCGTTCACCGCCTCGCCCGCGAGTCGGGTGAGGGCCGCGCGGTCGTCGGCGGCCAGTGCCTCGGCCAGCCGCGCCCGCAGGTCGTCCAGGACGGCCCGGTCGCTGGGGTTGACGGGACTGAAGGGGGTGGCGGGACTGACCGGCTTGGCGGGCTCGAGGGTGGCGGGATCGGCAGGTCCAGGGCCCGTGCTCCGGCGGGTGGCCTCCGCGGCGCCGACGCCGAGCGGGAAGTAGAGATCGAAGGTGGCGTCGAACACGGCGCGTTGGCCGTCGGCGCGCAGCAGTGCGGCGGCGAGTCCTTCGCGGATGTACGCGCGGTCGGTGAGGCCGAGCACGGCGAGCACGGCGGCGGCGTCCACGGTCTCGCCGGGGCCGATCCGCAGGCCGTGGCCGCGCAGTGCCTGGACGAATCCGGTCAGTCGCTCGGGCAGGGCGTCCACCGGCTCGGCGGCGTCGGCCGCGCCCTGGTCGGCCGCGCTCGCTGTGGCCTCGCTCATGTCAACGTCAGCTGACGGGAGGCCTTCAGCACGTCGTCCTGGTGCTTGAGGATCACACCGAGGCTGTCGCGGACCACCGTCTCGTCCAGGGTGTCGGCGCCGAGCGCGAGCAGGGTGCGGGCCCAGTCGATGGTCTCCGCCACCGACGGCGACTTGCGCAGTTCCATCGCCCGCAACGCGCCGACCACCTTGACCAGGGACTCGGCGAGCACCTCGTCCAGGCCGGGCACCTTCAGCCGGACGATCCGCTGTTCCAGCCGGGCGTCGGGGAAGTCGAGGTGCAGGAACAGGCAGCGGCGGCGCAGCGCTTCGGAGAGCTCGCGGGTCGCGTTGGAGGTGAGCAGTACGAACGGGCGGCGGGTGGCGGTGATCGTGCCCAGCTCGGGCACGGTGACCTGGAAGTCGCTCAGCACCTCCAGCAGCAGGCCCTCGACCTCGACATCGGCCTTGTCGGTCTCGTCGATCAGCAGCACGGTCGGCTCGTCGCCGCGGATCGCGGTGAGCAGCGGCCGGGTGAGCAGGAACTCCTCGCCGAAGACGTCGGTGCGGGCCGCCTCCCAGGTCTCGTCCCGCCCGGCGGTGATCCGCAGCAGCTGCTTGGCGTGGTTCCACTCGTACAGCGCGCGGGACTCGTCGATGCCCTCGTAGCACTGCAGCCGGACCAGTCTCGCGCCGCCGACCCGGGCGACCGCCTTCGCCAGTTCGGTCTTGCCGACCCCGGCCGGGCCCTCCACCAGCAGCGGTTTGCCGAGCCGATCGGCCAGGAAGACCGTGGTGGCGACCGCCGGGGAGGCGAGATAGCCAGCCTCGGCCAGCTTCGCGGACACATCGTCAACCGAGGTGAAGAACCCGGTTCCGGTCGGCTGTGCGCCGTCGTCGCTCATTTCGCCAACTCCCCTTCGCCCAGCGTCGTACCGAGTACCTTACTGGTCGGTCACTTGACTGGTCCGAGAACGCGGGACCGCTCGGGGCGGATCGGCCGTCGGACCGCATCCGGGGGCGACGGGTGACCCGGGCGGGGTGAGCCGGCGGTAGGGTGGCTGCCACGGCACCACGGCGGGCCCTCGCAGAGAGCGGACAGACCGGTGAACTCCCAGCAGGCGCAGGCCACCAGCAGCTACTTCCCCGACAGCGGTGACCCGCGCTACCAGGTCCGGCGGTACGAACTGACACTTGACTACCGGCCGGAGGGCAACCGGCTCGTCGGCAGCGCCCGGATCGAGGCCGTCGCCGCGCCGGGACCGGACCGGCTGGGGGAGTTCGCGCTGGACCTGGCCGGTCTGCGGGTCGGACGGGTCCACGTGGACGGACGGGCGGCGCGGCACACCCATCGCGGGGGCAGACTGCGGATCCGTCCGGCCGTACCCCCGGCGCCGGGTGCCGGGTTCACCGTCGAGGTGCGGTGGTCGGGCAAGCCGAAGCCGGTCCGCAGCCCGTGGGGCGGGATCGGCTGGGAGGAGACCGGGGACGGGGCCCTGGTGGCCGGTCAGCCGGTCGGTGCGCCCTCCTGGTTCCCGTGCAACGACCGACCCTCGGACAAGGCCGCGTACCTGATCTCGCTGACCGTGCCGTCCGGGTACGCGGTGGTACTCGGCGGGCGCCTGCTGGCGCGCACCACGCACGCGTCCACCACCACCTGGGTCTACGAGCAGCCGGCCCCGACGCCCAGCTATCTGGTCGGGCTGTCGATCGGCTCGTACCGGGCGGTGCGGCTGGACGAGGGCTCCGCCGCCGTGCCGCAGCTCGGGTACGTCCCGGCCCGCCTGGCAGCGCGCTTCGAGAGCGACTTCGGGCGGCAGCCCGAGATGATGCGGCTGTTCCAGGAGCTGTTCGGCCGCTATCCGTTCGGTGAGTACACGGTGGTGGTGGTCGACGAGGAGCTGGACGTGCCCGTCGAGGCCCAGGGGCTCGCCTCTTTCGGGACCAACCACCTGGACGGCGCGCGCGGCTGGGAACGGCTGGTCGCCCACGAGCTGGCCCACCAGTGGTTCGGCAACAGCGTCACCGTCGCCGACTGGCAGCACATCTGGCTGAACGAGGGCTTCGCCAAGTACGCCGAGTGGCTCTGGTCGGAGCACTCCGGCGGTCCCGGTGCCCACACCCTCGCCGAGGCCGCACACCGCCAACTCTCCTCCCTGCCACAGGATCTGATCCTCGCCGACCCGGGCCGCCGGCTGATGTTCGACGACCGCGTCTACCAGCGCGGCGGCCTCACCGTCCACGCCCTGCGCCGCGTCCTGGGCGACGACACCTTCTTCCGGCTGTTGCGCGATTGGACCGACACCCACCGCCACTCGACCGTCACCACCGCCGACTTCACCGCCGCCGCCACCCGCTGGGCCGGCCGCCCACTGGACGACTTCTTCACGGCCTGGCTGACCGAACCGGCACTCCCGCCCCTGCCGAGCGGTGACTGACGGGCCCGGTCCGCCGGTGAGGAGTTCGGGCCGGGTGTTCCGCCGTCAACCGGTGACCTCGACGGCGACGGTGTAACTGCCCTGTCCCGGTGGGCAGCGCATCGCCTCGCCGCAGCTGCGCCGCTGGGCGGTGACCTTCGCACTGCCCGGCCGCCGGGCGACGAAGTCGGCCGCGGCCACGCCGCAGCCGCCGCCGGGCTCGCAGGCCCCCGTGGGTGTGCTCCCGCCGGAGACGGCCGCGAGCACCTGGGAGTCGGAACTGGCCGGGATCGACCAGTAGGTGCTGTGCAGCCTGACCAGCACGGTCGTGCCGCTGCCCACCCGGACCGTGCTGCCCGCCGCGTGCTCGTCGAGGAGGACCGACCCGGGCGGGGTCGTGCCCGGGCCGGACGTTGCCGTGGACGCCGGGCCGGACGCCGTCGCGGACGCCCCGCCCGATGCGGTGGGCGGCGACGGGCTCGACGCCGTGGGCGGTGACGGCGACGACGGGCCGCCGGTGGCCGGGTGGCCGCCGGTCGGCGAGCAGCCGCCGACGGCCAGGGCAGTGGTGAGCAGTGCGCCGAGGACGTACGTGGTACGCCGGTGAACCGTTCGAGGATTCACGGTCCCTCCTGTCGTGGTCTCCCCTTGGACGGCCGCGGGGGCGAGCCGGTTCCGGCCCGCCCCCGCAGTGGGAGTGACGTTACGTCAGGAGACCGTCACGTCGTCGTAGTAGGTGTAGGTCGCGTCGCCCGGGTAGTTGTCGTCCTTGTTGGTGAGGGTGAGGGTGTAGCTGTGGCCCGCGGTGAGGGAGCCGGAGGCCTGCTTCCAGCCCGAGCCCAGGGTGCAGGTCTTGGCCAGGACGGTCTTGCTGGTACCGGTGGTGTTGTCCTTCAGGGTCGCCGTCGCCCAGTCGTAGGTCACCGTGTCGTCGCAGGTGACGTTGTACCAGAAAGAGACCTTGCTGCTGCCGGCCGGCGCGGTGAAGGTCTGGGCGATCGAGGAGGTGGTGGTCGGGTCGGCCGAGCCGAGCATCGCGCCGTAGCCGCCGCTGTGTGCGGCGGAGGTGGCGGCACTGGTGACGCCGCTCGCGCTCCAGCCGCTCAGGCTGCCGCTCTCGAACCCGCCGTTGGTGATGGTGCCGCCACCGCCGCCGGAGCCGGAGACGGTCCAGGAGAAGGTCGCGCTACCGGAGGCGCCGGTGCCGTCCTTGGCGGTGACCGTCACCGAGGAGGTGCCCGCGGTGGTCGGGGTGCCGGAGATCAGCCCCGAGGAGCTGATCGACAGGCCGGCAGGCAGGCCGGTGGCCGAGTAGGTCAGCGTCTGGCCGGAGGCCGAGTCACTCGCGCTGATCTGCAGGCTGGCCGCCGTGCCGACGGTGCCGCTCTGGCTGCCCGGGTTGGTCACCGTGACGGTGTTCTGGCCGGTGCCGCCGCCCACGATCGGGTGCGAGATGGCGCAGGAGTTGGTGTCGTTGGACCAGCTGGCCTGCTCGGCGAAGGTGCCGGTGCCCATGGTGACCATGGCCGCGCCGCCCGCCGTGCCGGGGCTGAGCCAGGCGCACTCGTCGGAGTTCTCCTGACCGTTGTAGGAGCTGCCGCTCTGCTGGTTGGTCCAGCCGCCCGCCGGGAACTGGTCGGACATGGTCTCGTGCCACTCGTGGCCGAGGGTCATCGTCCAGCCGTCCAGGGTGCCGGGCGAGGTGACGAAGCCGACGCCGCAGCCCGCACCGGAGTCCATGTTGTAGGGCTGGTTGGAGAACGCCAGGTCGCCGTAGGGCGAGCTGACCGCGCCGCCGGTGAGCGTGGTGTCACCGGTGTAGTCGTGCCAGGCGCAGTACTGGTTCTGGTAGTTGTCCGGGTTGGTGCCGTGCGGAGAGAGGATCACGTAGTAGGCGTCCCGGTTGGCCGCCGCCGTGGTGTTGCCGAAGTGGCCGGCCGCCTTGACGGCCTCCTGGCCCAGCTGGTTGCCGCTGGCCGCGCTCGGCGAGGCGCCGGAGTTGTCGTACCAGACGCCGGACAGCACGCCGCCGCTCTGGTAGGGGACGAAGCTGGCGTTCGAGGGGCAACTGGTCGCGCCCGCCGAGACGTTGGGGCCGTCACACCACTGGGTCAGGTCCGCGGACCACAGCTCGCCGCCGGTGCCGATGTCCTTGAACATCTCCTGGGCGACCGGCGCGGCGCCGTCCGGGTCGCCGGAGAAGGTCGCGTCACCGCTGCCGTTGGTGCTCTGCGAGCCCCACTGGTTTCCGTAGAACACCAGGTAGACCTTGGCGTGGCCGTCCAGGACGCCGACGCCGTTGGTGCCGCCGCCGTAGGACAGCGTCTCCGGGCCGGTCGCGGCCTGCGGCGACGGCTGGGCCGTGGCCCAGGCCTTCATCTTGCCGTTCTGCTGGATGGTCGGCACCACGCCGTGCCGGTAGTCGTGCCCGTACGCGGGGCTGTACGGGTTGGCGACGGAGTGGGTCCGGTTCTGCTGCGCGTCCGGCGCGGCCACCGCTTGGGATGCGGCGGCGGTGATCAGGGCGCCGGTGACGAGGGACAGTGCGGCGAGGCCGGTCAGGGCCGTTCTGGCCGCGCCGCGGCCGTGGGGGTTGCCCATGTGCGGGGGATCCTCTCTCCTGCAGGTCGCCCGGGCGCCGGTCGGCGGCGGGCGGTCGGGGCTGCGTGGGACAGGTGGCGGGACGCACCGATGGGACATCGGCCCGGTGACCGGGCCGGAAGCCGGAGATGGCGCACGTTCGCACGGCAGGGCGGGAGAGCGAAACGTCACGCAGTGTCTGCGCAGCGAAGGATCCTGGCAGCGGAGGTACTCAGGGCACGGCGTAGCGGTCCGCGCAGGGCTCTCGTCCTGCTCCGGCGGTGGGGGCGGTGGAACCAACCGTGCTGGATCGCACGGTGTCTGACGGACTGACAGATGGTGCGCCTCGTTGTCGTGAAGCAAAGCACCGCCGGGGAAGCCGGGTCAACGGAGTCGACGCGGAGCTGACGCGCTTTTTACCTCCCGACCGATCGATCGGGAGGTTGGGTGTCCGGGATCGTGTGCGATGCGTTCGCCTACGTCGGACCGCTGCGGCTCGCCCTCGGCCCACCGTGAGGGACCGCCCGGCAGGAAGCCAGGCATGCTCCCAGTGCCGCCACATCGACCGGAAGAACCGCGTCGACCAGGCAAACCGGCTGTCCATGGCGCGTACCATCTCATCGCCCGGATTCGCGGGCGAGCGCCAGGAAGCGCCGGCCGTGCGAAGTCCAGCGCTCCCGCTCGGCCAGGCCCGCGCGCGCCGCCCGGCGCACGGTCGCCTCGGCGCCGAGCCGCGCCCACCGGAAGGGCGGACCGCAGCGGCCGTCGGGGCCCTGCACCTGTACGGTCAGCCGCTCGTCCACCGCCACCGGCTCCACCTCGACCAGCAACCGGCCGCCAGGAGAGAGGAGTTGAGAGACCCGGTGGAGCAGCGCGTCCGGGTCCCCGCCGATCCCGAGGTTGCCGTCGGCGAGCAGGACCGCACCCCAGCGCCCCTCGGCGGGCAGCCGGTCGAACAGCGAACGGCAGAGCGCCGGACCACCCAGGTGCTGGGTCCGGGCCACCGCCGCCGGCGTCACGTCCACCCCCATCGCCGGCACACCCAGCTCCAGCAGCCCCGCGACCAGGCGGCCGGGGCCACAGCCGAGATCGAGCACCGGAGTGCCGAGCCGGACGCAGCGCCGCAGCAGCCCGTGGTCGGCCCCGGCGGCGGGCGCGCACCAGCGTTCGACGTCCAGCCGCAGCCGCCCGCCGTCCGAGCGGCGCAGCCAGAGCGGGCCCCGCCCGGACGCGATCGCCGCGGCGAACGGGTCGTCGACCCACGGCCGGGTGGCGGTCACCGGTCCGCTCCGCCGTGCCCCGGCACCGAGCGCTCGCCGAGCGCGCCCGCGACCGACCGCCAGCAGCGGGCGAACCGCCCGTCCGGCCGGAGCGCGGCGACCTCGGCGGCGTCCCCGACACCGTCCACGTCGGTCAGCGGCGGCAGCTGGCGGACGGTCAGACCACCCAGCCGCTCCAGCAGGACCGCCCCGGTCCGACCGCAGGACATCGGCACCCCCGCCAGCAGCCGGTGCGCCAGGTCGGCCGTCGGCCGGGCCAGGCCGAGCGCCCAGAAGCCGCCGTCGGTCGCGGGGCCGTACCAGGCGTCCACCCCGTTCCGCCGCGCGGCGGACAGCGGGTCGGCCAGCATCCGCGCGGTGAGCTGCGGGGTGTCCATGCCCACCAGCAGCGCGGGCGCACCGGGCGCGGCGTGCGCGAAGGCGGCCGCCAGCCGTACGTCCAGGCCGCCCGCCGACTGCGGGACCACCTCCCAGCCGGGCGGCAGCCAGCGGCCCGGGGCGCCGTCCAGGACCAGCACCCGCCGTCCGGCCGGGACGGTCGACAGCGTGCACAGGGTGTCCGAGAGCGCGGCCTCGGCCAGTGCGGCGGCCTGCTCGGGGGTACAGGGCGGGGTCAGCCGGGTCTTCACCCGGCCGGGCAGCGGCTCCTTGGCGATCACCAAGAGGGTCGGCGGCGGCGCGGCGAGCACGGCCCGCATGTCCCGGACCGCCTGACGGGTGCCGCGCAGGGTGCCGGTCACCTTGGAACGGCCAGCGCGCGGGCGGTACTCCACCGGGCGTTCGGCGATCCGCATCCCCGCCGCCGCCGCCGCGAGCACCATCTCCAGCGGATAGCCGGAGCGCCGGTCACCGAGTCCCAGGGCCAGCAGGCGTTCGCGCCGGGCCGCGCGCATCGGGCCGAGATCGTGCAGCGGGGCCCCGGTGCGGGCCCGCAGCCGCCGGGCCAGCTCGGCGTTGGCCAGCCGGGCGTGCAGCGGCCAGGCCCGGGCGGAGGTCGGACGGCGCCGTCCGAGCACCAGGTCCGCCGAACCGGCCAGCACCGGCCCGGTCAGCCGTGGGAGCTGGGCCGGGTCCAGCGAGCCGTCGCAGTCGAGAAAGCAGACGAGTTCGGCGCCGGCCGCCAGCAGACCGGCGTGGCAGGCCGCGCCGAAGCCCCGGCGCGGCTCGTGGACGACCGTCGCGCCCAGGGAGCGCGCCAGCTCGGCGGAGCCGTCCGTGGAACCGTTGTCCACGACGATCGCGCGCCAGCCGGACGGGATCCGGCCGAGCACCCAGGGCAGCGCCGCCGCCTCGTCCAGGCAGGGCAGCACGACGTCGACGGAGGCCGGTGGGGGAGGAGTGGTCACCCGGCTGACGCTACCCGGAGCGGGCCGGGTGGCAGCGGCTCCGCGACCTTACGGAAGTCGTACGGAGCAGTGCGCGGTGGCGGGTCCGGGCGGCGGGCTTCCTATCCTCGAAGGTGTGACAGACAACCCCGCCACCCCGGCGGCACCCGTACCTCCGCCTCCGCCCGCGACCGCGCCGAACGGCCGGGAAGCCGGCACGGGCACACCCGCGAGCGGAGCGGCCGCCCGGCCCGCGCGGATCCTGGTGGTCGACGACGACCCCACCGTGGCCGAGGTGGTCGCCGGCTACCTGACCAGGGCCGGCCACCGGGTGGAGCGAGCCGCCGACGGCCACGCGGCACTGGCCGCGGTGGCGGCGGCCCCGCCGGACCTGATCGTGCTTGACCTGATGCTCCCCGGCATCGACGGCCTGGAGGTCTGCCGTCGGTTGCGCGCGAGCGGTCACGGCGGCGAACTGCCGGTGGTGATGCTCACCGCCAAGGGCGACGAGGCCGACCGCATCCTCGGCCTGGAACTCGGCGCGGACGACTACGTCACCAAGCCGTTCAGCCCGCGTGAACTCACCCTGCGGGTGCAGTCGGTACTGCGCCGCTCCCGGGCCGCCGCCGCGCCCGCGAACACCTCGGGACTGCTGACGGCGGGGGATCTGTCGCTCGACCCGCAGGCCCGCAGGGCGCACCGGGCCGGACGTGAACTCTCCCTCACCCTGCGCGAGTTCGACCTGCTCGCGTTCCTGATCCGGCACCCGGCGACCGCGTTCGGCCGGGAGGAGCTGATGCAGCGGGTCTGGGGCTGGGACTTCGGCGACCTGTCCACCGTCACCGTCCACGTCCGCCGGCTGCGGGAGAAGATCGAGGACGACCCGGCGGCACCCCGCCTGATCAACACCGTCTGGGGCGTCGGCTACCGCTTCGACCCGGCCGAGGCGACCGGGGGAGTGGAGAAGTCGTGAAGGACTTGCTGCTGATCGCCGCCTACGCCGCTCTCGGCGCGGGCGCCGCCGGACTGCTCGGCTGGCCGGCGGTCCGCCTGCTGCGCCGCCGCTCGCTGGCGCTCTCGCTGTTCTGCGTGGCCGTGGTGACGGTGCTCGCGATGACCGCGGGGACGCTGGCGGTGGCGCAGGCGATGTTCCTCTCCGAGCACGACCTCGGTGTGGTGATCACGGTGCTGTGCATGGCGGCCGCGGTCTCACTGGGCACCGCCGCGCTGCTCGGCCGCCAGGTGGTCGCGGGCAGCCGGGCGCTGGCCCGTGCGGCGCGCACCGTCGGCAGCGACGACGGCTTCGCCGCACCCGCGCAGCCGCTCGGCTCCGAACTCGCCGAGCTGAGTGCGGAACTGGCCGCCACCAGTGCGAGGCTCGCCGAATCCCGCCGGCGGGAGCAGGCGTTGGAGCACTCTCGGCGGGAGCTGATCGCGTGGATCTCGCACGACCTGCGGACGCCGCTCGCCGGACTGCGGGCGATGGCCGAGGCGTTGGAGGACGGCGTGGCCGAGGACCCGCGCCGCTACCTCACCGGGATCCGCACCGAGGTGGACCGGCTCACCGGCATGGTGGACGACCTGTTCGAACTCTCCCGGATCCAGGCCGGCGCGCTGACCCTCTCGCTCGCCCGGGTCTCGGTCTACGACCTGGTCGGAGACGCGATCGCGGGCGTCCACCCGCTGGCGCGGCAGCGCGGGGTGCGGCTGGAGGGCGGCCGGGTGGCGGCCGAGCCGGTGGAGGTGGACGGCCGGGAGATCACCCGTGTGCTGGGCAACCTGCTGGTGAACGCCATTCGTGCCACTCCGGCGGACGGGGTGGTCGCGGTGGCGGCCCGCCGTGAGGCCGACGAGGTGGTGCTCTCGGTCACCGACGGCTGCGGCGGCATCCCCGAACAGGACCTGCCGAGGGTCTTCGACACCGGTTGGCGCGGCGTCAGCGCCCGTACGCCGCGCGCGGCCGACGGCTCCCGTCCAGAGCACGGCGACAGCGGCGCGGGCCTGGGGCTGGCGATCGTGCGCGGCATCGTCGAGGCCCATGCGGGCCGGGCGAGCGTGCACAACGTCAGCGGCGGCTGCTGCTTCGAGATCACGCTCCCGAGCGCCGCCGCGGGACGCTGAGCCGGGGCACTGCTACTCGCCTGCTCGCCTCCGGGCCCTCTGAGCCGGCGCCGACGCTCTTCGCTCGCCCTCCTCGCCCGCCACCGGGCGGGGCCCCCGGCCGGAGGCTGGGGGCGAGGGGCCCGCACTCCGTCGTTCCTCGGTCGCTTGTCACTCGTCGCCCGCGGCGGAGCCGCTGATCGGCGCTGCGGCACCGGCGGGCCGCCCCCAGCCTCCGGCCTGGGGGCACCTCCCGGCCGAAGGCTGGGGGATGGGTACCCCCTCGGCTCGGGATCACCAGCCCGGACCGTTGCCGTCGCCGGGCGCCGCCCCTCTTGGGGTCTTTACCAGTCTTTTCAACTGTTTTAACGACCCTTGAAGGCGGTGGCGCTACCGTTCCCGTGGGCGGTACGGCACCGCCCCGAGAACGGGGGAGAAACCGTCATGCAGGCCGTGGTCAAGGGCAGCACGATGCCGGTACTGGAGATCCACTTGGAGGCCGGGGAGAAGGTGATCTCCCACCACGGCGAGCTGTCCTGGATGTCTGCGAACATGCACATGTCGCAGACCACCAACACCGGCGGTCCCGGCGGCGGCGGTCTGCTGAACACGCTCAAGCGTGCGGTCAGCGGCGGCGGCATCTTCCTGACCCAGTACGAGGCGCAGAACGGCCCCGCAATGGTGGCCTTCGCCGCCAAGGTCCCGGGCCACATCCTGCCGGTGGACATCGCCCCGGACCGGAGCGTCATGGTGCACCGGCACGGCTGGATCTGCGGCACCCCCGGGATCACTCCGACGGTCGCGCTGCAGCAGTCCTTCCGGGGCGGCCTGTGGGGCGGCGAGGGCTTCGTGCTGCAGAAGCTGCAGGGACAGGGCCGCGCCTGGATCGAGCTCTCCGGCGAGCTCACCGAGTACACCCTCGCGCCGGGGCAGACCATGCTGGTCCACCCCGGGCACGTCGGGATGTTCGACGAGTCCGTGCAGTTCAGCATCACCAGGGTGCCGGGCATCGCGAACAAGATCTTCGGTGGTGACGGCCTCTTCCTGGTCGCACTGACCGGCCCGGGCCGGATCTGGCTGCAGAGCATGCCGCTGTCCGGTCTCGCGCACGCCCTTGAGCCGTACCTGGCCCGGGACGGCGCCGTCGCCAGCGCCGAGGGCGCCGGTATCGGCAGCATCGTCGGCGGCATGCTGCGCGGCTGACGTGGCGTCTCGGGGGCGCCCCGCTGTGGCGAGCGCCCCCGAGAACCGCCGGTCAGTGTGGTCCGCCGGCGTCAGCGGTGGCTCTGGAACTGCACCACCTGCTGGTAGGTCGGCCGGTTCTGCCAGGTGGTCTTGCCGTCGGTCACCCCGCCGAGCGGGCGCTGGATGATGGAGTCGGCACACCACTGGTCGCCCGCCGAGCAGTCTCCGTCACCGGGGTAGACCTGGGCCGGGGTCTGGGCCAGCGCGCTCCGCAGGGTGCTGAGCAGCACCGTCCGGCAGGCCGCCAGGTCCCCTCCGCCGCAGTACGGCTGGGCCAGTGGGCCCGCCACCTGGTCGCCGAGGACGTGCCGCAGGTCCTTGTCGAGGTAGCTCCACCACCCGTACTGGAAGGAGGAACCCTTGTGCGGGATGGACTCGTTGGCGCTGACCCCGCCGCTGGTGGTGCCGGTCTGCCCGCCCGAGGGGGACTCGTTGATCTGCACCGCCCCGGTCAGCGCGGTGAACAGCCCGTCCCCGAGCCCCGGCCGGAACACCCCGTCGGCCAGCAGTGGCCACCAGGCGTCCATGGTGCGGATGGCGTCCGCGTCGGCGTAGCTGTGGCTGCCCGCCGAAGTCTCCTTCCGCTGCCCGCCGTTGGATCGCCAGTTGGCCAGCTTCTGTACGGCGTCCGCCAGCGCGGGGTCGGTCACCGGTGCGCTTCCGATCACCCGCAGCAGGTCCGGCAGGACGTCCTCCGCCCGCAGGTCGGCCAGCGCCGCGCTCTCCATCGCCTGGGTCAGCGCCACCCTGGAGACCTTGTTACCGCTGCTGATCAGGGACTTCACCCGGGCGTCCAGCAGGTTGGCCCGGTGCACCGAGCCGTTTCCGAACCCGGCGCTCGCGTAGTCGGTGGCCTGCTTGTTGTTCCAGGAGACGTAGTAGTCCTGGTCGACGGACTGCGGGTGCTCGGCGGGCGGCGTGTACCGGGCGGTGTTGGTGGCCGGGTCGAAGTCGGCCCAGTCGTAGGCGGGTCGGGCCATGAGCGGCAGCCCGGGGTCGACCCCCGGAGCACGGACCGGGTTGCTGCCCGAGTTGTAGTACGCCGTGTGCTGGGAGTCGGCGTAGAACCAGTTGAAGGTGTACCCGATGTGCTGCGCGGCCTGCTGGAAGCTCGCCGGATCGTGCACCGCGCCCGGGTCGTTGAACATCTGGAAGCCGATGATGGAGTCCACCTCGTGCCGGTAGGTGGAACGCAGGGAGGTGAAGGCCACGGGAGTACCGCCGACCGTGCCGCGGGCGGTCACCAGGCCGTAGTTCGAGCGGTACATCACCAGCGTGTACGAGCCCGCCGGGGTGGAGTCGGCCGTGGTCGGGCTCCACGCGTCCTTCCGCTCCAGCTGGTCGAAGGGCAGGCACTGGCCGTGCCAGAGGTAGGAGTTGCTGGCCAGCGTGACGGGGGAGCCGTCGGTGGTGCAGAGCGGTACGGCGTAGGTGTCGGTGATGTCCTGTCCGGCCGAGGTGGCGCTCCACGCGTAGTCCTGGCCGCGGCCCAGCTCCACGTAGAAGCTCAGCCCGGCGAAGGCCGCGCCGCGCGCGCTGATTCCCGGGCCCTGCAGCTCCTCCAGCATCAGCAGCTGCGGGGCGAAGTAGCCGGTCTGCGGGCCGAAGACTGCGACCGGGTGCCCGTCGTCGGTGTAACGGCCGGACGCCACCAGGGCGTTGGACATCCCGTGCTTGGCGGTGAGCAGGTTGCCCGGCAGCACACCGGCCGCCTTGGTGGTGCTCTGGTTCGCCGAACCGGTGGCGTCGTAGATCAGCCGCTCCGGCACCACGGACCCGGGATCGGGCATCGCCACGCCCTGCGGATCGGCCGGCGGCTGCGCGTACGGGAAGCTCTGCCCGTCGTGCAGGGTCTGCACCGCCTCCGGGTCGTTCGCCTCGCGCAGCGAGCTCCACACCGCGTCCCCGGTGGCCTTGCCGTAGCGGGCCTCGGCGGCCAGTTTCACCTGGGCGGAGGCCAGTTCACCGCCGCCGCCGGAGCCGAACAGCGCGCCGATCACCGAGGCCAGCGCCACCAGGTCGGTCAGCTTGAACGGCTCGATCCCGCCCGCGTTGGTGATCGCGTCCACATGGCCGGTCAGGTCGTACTCGCCGGGGAAGTAGCGCCCCTGGTACGACTCGTTGATGTACTGGTTGATCCCGTCGAGGTAGGCGCGGGCGTCGGTGAGCGCCTGCTGGGCACGCGGGCCCTGGGCGGCGACCGCGTCGATCTGCGCCTGGAGTTCCTGCTCGGTGTAGGGGGCGGCCTGCCAGAAGCTCTGCTCCAGCTGGCGGTTGGCCGCCGCTCCGCCCGCGAAGCCGGAGAGCTCCCCTCGCCCGACGTGCCGGAACAGGTCCATGACCCAGAGCCGGTCCTGCGCGGCGGCGTAGCCCGCGCCGAACTCGGTGCCGTAGCGGGTGGTGCCGGTGACGTGCGGAACGCCGGTCGCCTTGTCGCGCACGATGGTGACGTCCGAGCGGGGCGAACTGGTGGACGCCACCTGGTCGGCGGGGACGCCGAACGAGGAGTCGTCGAAGAAGTTGCGCAGGGTGCTGTCGGTCAGCCCCGGATAGGCGGACGCCAGGTTCGCGTACGGCCCCAGCTGGTCGTCGGTGTGCGCGGGACGGGTGCCGAAGACCCGGTTGACGAGGATGTCGGCCAGTGTCGCGTTGCCGTTCTCGCCCGGCGGGAGAACGTCCAGACAGCGGCCGCCGCAGAGATCGCCCGCGACGGCGGGAGCAGCCTTGGCAGCTGCTGGTGCGGCTGGTGCGGCGGCCAGGGTGAACGCCGCGAGGAGAGCAGCCGTGAGTGAGGCGGCCTGGAGTCTGAGCGTGCGGATGCGTCGTTGCATACCAGCTCCTCCGTTGATACTACGGGGAGTTGACGTTAGGTCTAATACTGGCCGGTTGCCTAGACTCCGGACGCGCCGTTGTGCGTCCGGGGTCGCCGCCAGGTGCCCACCGCACGGTGCACCAGCCAGCCGAACGCGGCACCCGCGACGTACCAGAACAGGTCGGGGACGTTGAAGGTGGTACCGAGGACGAGCCGGGCGAGAACGCTCCGCCGGGACAGCTCGGCGGGGATCCCGGTGGCCTGGAAGAACTCCACCGCCCAGCTGACCCCCAGGGCGACCAGTGCGGCCTTCGCAGGCTTGATCCGCGGCGCGGCCAGGACGACCAGGGCGTACACCAGTACGGTGTAGAGCACGTCCCCGGCCACCTTGGCGGCGTCTCCCGGCAGCACGCTCCTGCTGCCCAGGCCCGCCGCGACGGTCAGCGCGGCCGCAGTGAGCGCGAACAGACGGGACATCAGGAGCGGGTGGCCCTTGGGAAGATCATTCATATTGGACACCGTAGTGCGTCCGAGGTGGCCGGGACGGTGTCCCCTTCGACCGTTGACCGGACCCGCTGGAACCGTAGCGGGAGGGAACGGCGTCGATCCCGGTGCAACGTGCGAGATCATGATGGATCGCGAAGGAGCTTGGGCATGACGGGAACGGCCACGCGATACCTGTATCTGGTCCGCCACGGCGAGGCGTTGCCGGACGAGAGCGGACTGTCGGACAACGGGCGCCGGCAGGCGGCCCTGCTCGGCCGTCGGCTGGCGAACCGTCCGATCTCGGTGGTCCACCACGGCCCGCTGCCCCGGGCCGCGCAGACCGCGCGCCTGATCGGCGAACACCTGGACGGCGCCGCTCTCGAGGTCTCGGAGACTGCCGGCGACTACGTCCCGTACGTCCCGCGGCGGGATGAACTGCCCTCGGACTGCGCCGACTTCCTCCTGCGTCTCCTCGACCAGGCGACGGTCGAGGACCGTGAGCGCAGTCCGGTACTGGCAGGCCAGGCCCTGGAACAGTTCACCGGCCCGGTGGCGGGCGACGAGGACCGTCACGAACTGGTCGTCACCCACAACTTCCTGATCGGCTGGCTGGTGCGGCACGCCACGGACGCCCCGAAGTGGCGCTGGCTCGGCCTCAACCACGGCAACGCCGCCCTGACCGTCATCCGCTACCCACCGGGTCGGCCCTCCTCCGTCCTGGTCTACAACGACATGCAGCACCTGCCCGCTGAGCTGCGCTGGACCGGATTTCCTCCCGAGCTTCGGCTCTGAGTCGAGCGTCCGGTCGGAGGCCGGCGCCAAGCGCCTGAACGTCACCGCCACCGCGAAGGCGCTGGTCGATGTCCCGGTCCCCGAGCTGATCAAGGCCCAGCTGCCCGCGCAAGGCCGCCCCCGCAGTCGGCCCCGCCCTTCGCCGGACCGGCTCTACCACCCTTCCCGCCAGAGCGCCCCGACTCGGCCCGGCGGTCTTCCCGGGGAGAGCGGCGACCAGGATCCCCGCCGCTTCAGGTGTTCAGTGGATCTCCCAGACTTCCTTGGGCAGGAAGTAGTACAGGCCGGCGTCCTCCCCTCGGGAGGGAAGAACACCGGTCGGGTGAGCAGACGATCGCCGGCCCGCTGCACGTTGATCACCACGCCCAGGGACTCCGACCAGGGCACGCCCATGGTCAGGTAGGCGAGCTCGTAGGGTTCGCGGTTGGGCGTCCTTTGCGTGATCGTGTCTTCTCGCTGAAGGAGTGCAGACGTACGCCCGTTGTCCCCGTGTGCACCGGGCGTACGCGTCCGCGACTGACCGTCAGCCGAGCACGGCAGTGCTCCACTTGGTCTGGTCCGTGCCGAAGGGGGTGATCCTGTCCAGCAGGCCCTGTGTGCCGCCGGCCGGGTCGAAGACGAGCTCCGGGTTCTCCAGAGCTTTGATGCACACCTTCACGCCGTGCTCGGACTTGCACGTCATCGGCTGCTGCTTGATCGGCATTTCGTTCGGCCCGGTCTGCTCCGGTTCCGGGACGTCCGGCTTGACCGTGACACTGATGAACTCGTTGGCCGCTGCCCCGACGCTCATGTCCAGCTTGAAGTCGTTGCCGTCGCGCGACTGCTCGAGCGTCACCGAGTTCACCGTGTAGCGCTTCGGCATGTCGCTGATCCGCAGCGGCAGCGGCACCTGCCAGTGGCCCGTGGTCACGCCGGCCGCCACCTGCAGCGGTAGCCGCTGCCTGTCCTCATCGGAGAGATAGCCGGAGTCGAGCTCCGCCCACCGGCCCTCCGCGGTCTTCCAGCGCAGAAGGTTCAGATCCTTCGCGTAATTGGGGTCGCTCGCGGTGATCCAGTACGCCTCCCGCCCGTTGACCGGTTGGGCATCGACGCGGATCGCATGATTTCCCGGCGTGAAGCCCGGCAGGTTGGGCTTTCCGTCCGGAAGGTTCGGCAGCTCGGGCGTCACCCCCACCGGGTAGACCTTGAGATGGAAGGAGGGACTTTCGAACTTCCCCGGATCGCCCTGCGCGTTCGCCCACCCACCGTTGGACTCGAGCGAGTAGCTGATCGCCTTGATCGAGTCCGGCAGCCAGCCGAACCGGCCGTCGGAGATCAGCGGATCGATGCCGGTCAACGGGGCGGCCGTCCTGCTCTCGGACGGCGTGGCGGCGGGCCCGCTCGGAGGCGGGACCGGGTTCCACGTACTCACCCCGCTCGGCGACGGGGACACCGTCACGGTCGGCTGCGCGGCAGGTCCCGCTGCCTTGCCGCTGCCGGGCAGCACCGCGGCCAGCGCGACCGAGGACGCCACCACCGCCGTCGCCGCGGTCAGCAGCGCCACCCGACGCCGCAGCAGCCGGCCCCGGCCGCGCCGCAGCGCCTCATGGACGTCCACACCGCTCGGCGGGGCGGACTCCTCGGCCAACGCCGAGAGCTCCGCGGCCAGTTTCGTCTCCTCGCTCATGCCCTGCTCCCCTCAACCGGTCGCTGAACGAACGAACGCCGGAGTGTGTCCAGCCCGCGTGAGCTCTGACTCTTCACATTTCCGGCAGAGCACCCCAGGAGGTCGGCGGTCTGCTCGACCGAGAGGTCGCAGTAGTAGCGCAGCACCACCGCCGCCCGTTGCCTTGGAGGCAACGCGGCCAGGGCCTGCCGTAGGTCGAGCGAGACGTCCACGTCCGTCCCCGCCGACGCCTGGTCCGGCGCCGTTCCCCCCGTACGCGTCCGCCGCCACCAGGAGGTCCGCTGCTCCGCCAGGAAGGTGTTGACCAGCACCGTCCGGGCATAGCCGTCCCGGTTCTCCACCCGCCCCGCTCGGGACCAGTTCACGTAGAGCTTGGTGATGCTCTCCTGCACCAGGTCGTCCGCCCGATGCCAGTCGCCGCAGAGTAGATACGCGACCTTGCGCAGCCACTCGGCCCGGGACGCCGCATACTCGGTGAACTCGGCGTCGCGTGAACTCGCCGCAATCCTGACCATCAGGGCCCCCCTCCCTCCCTGTCACGGGCACCGCCGGATTGCGCTGCCCGGATCCCTAATGCCGGGTGCCGCGCGAAAGGTTGCACAGGCCTCCGGGCATGCCCGACGGTCGGTACTCCGCGGGGGACTCCGCCGCAACGACGTAGAGCTTCACAGCGGCGAAGAACGGCTGCTTCGCGAGATGGTCGAGCCAACCGTCGGCCTGTCGGCGAGTGAGATAGCCGGCGGCCACGGCACGCTCGGTATTGCGCTGAAGGCCGAGGACCTGGTCGGCAGCATGAACGTCCCTAAAGACCGACGTGACCGGAACAACTGACGTGACGGCGAATCCTGCTCGCTCGGCCAGTCGAGCCAGTTGCCGCCCGACGAGAGCATTGCGCACGATCCGGTCGGCAACGTGGCGGGTGTACGCGCGGGCGACGTCGGGATCCGGGTAGTCGATGGCGAGTGAGTCCCAGTCCGGCTCGGCCATGACGAGGCGGCCGCCAGGACGCAGGACCCGCCGGGCCTCCGCCAGGACCCGGGGAACGTCGGCAACGTGCTGGAGCAAGCGGTCGGTGCGGACCCGGTCCGCAGAGCATCCGGGAAGCGGCAACGCGTGGACGTCCGCCATCAGCACGCCCGCCTGTGGAAGGCCCGCGATTCGGGCACGCGCCCGACCGGTCATCTGGGGATCGGAGTCGATACCGAGTACCGTTCCCGAAGGCGCTGCCGCGCGCGCCAGCATGCCCAGGTCGGTACCCGGACCGCAGCCCAGGTCCAGGACGAGCTGCCCTGGCTGGATGGCCAGAGCATCGAGTACGGCCTGTTTGTACACGTGCGCGATATCGGTGACGGCGGGCCGATCCTGGTAGGCGATTCTGTCGGGGACCACTGTCTCGAAGATGCGCCCCGCGACATGCGCTAGGGAATCGATTTCGCCCTTGAGAGCCTCGCGGCCGGCCGAAGTCAGGCGCAGGGGGCGTCGCCTGCCCTCTCCGTCCAGGATGTGCGATCTGCTGTACGAGCAGGCGGAGACAGGAAGGTCGATGCGGGACCTCGCCGACGACCTGACCGCGAACGACATCGCCCGCCACCTGTACACCGCCGGCCAGCCGGACCCCGACCTGGTCATCCGCACCAGCGGAGAGCAGCGCATGTCCAACTTCCTGCTGTGGCAGAGCGCTTACTCGGAGCTGTACTTCTGCGAGGCGTATTGGCCGGCATTCCGCGAACTCGACTTCCTGCGTGCCGTACGTGCATACGCCGCCCGACAGCGCCGCTATGGCGCCTGACCGGAAACCCGTAGCCCGCCATCGTTTGTCGACAGAGGGTTACTTGTCGCTCCACGGCTCACAAGGCCGAGCATCAGAAGGTGAGCACCATGCTCTCCTCGGCCGCGATCACCTCGCCGGAGAAGCCGTTGCGCGCGTCGGCGGTCGAACGCGTGCGGTCGCTGCCGGGCCAGAAGTGGGTGAGCATCAGGCGCTCGGCCCCGGCGCGGGTGGCCCAGGTTCCGGCATCGACGGCGCTCATCAGATTGGGGTCGCCGCTCTCCGTTGAGGTGCTCTGGAGCGTGGCTCCGGCGATGAACAGATCGGCCTCTGCGGCCAGTTGGGCCAGCGTCGGATCCGGTCCGGCGTCGCCGCTGTAGGCGAGGGTCAGGCCGGGGGCGGTCAACCGTACGCCCGCGTGCGGAACGTGGTGTGGCAGCAGTGCGGAGTCGAGCCGGAACGGTCCCACCCGGTGGTTCGACGGGAGCGGGTGCACCTCGAAGACGTCGAGCAGATCCTCGCTCGGTTCCATCGCCTGGACTCGTCCGATCACCCCGGGAGGGCAGTACAGCGGCAGGCGGGCGCCTCGCTCCATTGCGAAGTAGCGCGCGCGGCACAGGGCGCTGAGGTCGGCGCAGTGGTCGGGGTGCTCATGGGTGATCACCACGGCGTCCAACTGTCCGTCACCGCAGTGTTCCAGCAAGCGCGGGAAGGTCGCGTAGCCCAGGTCCAGCACGAGCCGGAACCCGTCGTACTCCAGCAGGAAGCCACTGGCGCCCCGGCCGGCCTCAGGCCAGGCCCCGCATGTCCCCAGTACCGTCAGTTCGCGCACCGGCCGATGATCTCATGTCCGGCTCCGCGGGACGGATTTTGGACGGCCCGGGCGCACGCGGTCGGTACGCGGTGAACCGGTGGACCCGTCACGTGGCCGGGAAGCGCGGCGGGCATTGCGTCCACCGGGACCCGCCGGCCGTCCGGTCGGAGCGCCCGCCCCGGCCCGCGCGGGCCCGCGCCGATGGGCGCTGGCCCGGAAGACAGGGTGTCGACAATAAGATCGCATCCGCCCTAACCATTCCACCCTGCTCACCCGTCATTACTATGACCGAACTGTTTCCGTAGGGGAGTGTCGCGCGATCAGCCCGGAGGCCGGCCCGGTCGCGCCGTGGAAGGGAATGTGGCTTGGAGGGGGCGGTGCGGTTCAACGTGCTCGGCGCCATGCAGATCTGTCTCGACGGAACCGACGTCCCGGTCGGGCCACCACAGCAGCAGGCCACGCTCGCCGTGCTGCTGCTCCGCTCGGGGCGAGCCGCCTCGCTGCACGAACTGGTCGGCATGGTCTGGGGCGAGGAGGCCCCGGACTCCGCCGTGACGAGTCTGCGCACCTACGTCTGGCGGTTGCGGCAGCGACTGGAACAGGGGCGCGCCACCCCGCAGTTGCTGCTCTCCGCCGGGTCCGGCTACCGGCTGGCGGTGGCGCCGGCCGGCGTGGACGCCCACCGCGCCGAGGAGCTGGCGGCCGAGGCGGCACGCGCCCGCGCGGCGGGGTGGCACGAGGAGTGCGCCCGGCTGCTCACCGAGGCGGTGTCGCTGTGGCGGGGCGAGCCGCTGGCCGGGGTGCCCGGACCCTTCGCCGAGCAGCAGCGCTCCAGGCTCGCCGAACTGCGGCTGATGCTGCTGGAGGAGCGCTTCGATCACGACCTGCTGCTGGGCCGGTACCCGTCCACCATCCCGGACCTGACCGCCTTCACCGGGGAACACCCGCTGCGGGAGCGGCCGTACGGCTTCCTGATGGAGGCCCTGTACCGCTGCGGGCGGCAGGCCGAGGCGCTCGCCGTCTTCGCCAGGGCGCGGCAGCTGCTGGCCGACGAGCTCGGTGTGGACCCGGGGCCGGAACTGCGCGAGCTGCACCGGCGGATCCTGGCCAACGACCTGGCACCACGCACCGGGGCGCCCGCGTCGGTACGGATCGGCGCAGGGCCCGCCGCGTCGCCGGCCGCCGGGCCCGCGACCTCGCCCGCCCTTGCCCGTCCCGCTCAACTCCCGCCGGACACTGCGGACTTCAGCGGTCGCGAGGAAGCGGTGGCGGAACTGCGCGAGGCCCTGCTCGGCGCGGACCGGACCGCCCTGACGGTGGCCTCGGTCAGCGGGATGGGTGGCATCGGCAAGAGCACCCTGGCGCTGCGGGTGGCGCACCAGGTCAAGGAGCGCTACCCCGACGGCCAGCTCTACGCCGACCTGCGGGGTACCGGGACGGACGCGGCCGAACCCGGCGCGGTGCTGGGAAGCTTCCTGTCGACGCTGGGAGTGCCGGGCCAGGAGATCCCCCGTTCCCTGGAAGACCGGACCCGTCTCTTCCGTACCGTGTTGGACGGCCGGAGCGTCCTGCTGCTGCTCGACGACGCCAGGGACGCTGCCCAGGTCAGGCCGCTGCTGCCGGGATCGGCCGACTGCGCGGTCGTGCTCACCAGCCGGGCCCGCCTCGCCGGACTGCCCGCCACCGCCCACGTCCGGCTGTGCGTGTTCGACACCGAGGAGGCGCTGGCCCTGCTCCAGCGGGTCATCGGCACCGAGCGCGTCGCGGCGGAACGGGCCGACGCCGTCGAGCTGGTCACCTCCTGCGCGAACCTGCCGCTCGCCGTGCGGATCGTGGCGGCCCGGCTGGCCGCCCGGCCGGGCTGGACGGTGACGAACCTGGTCCGCAGGCTCGGTGACGAACGCCGGCGGCTGGCCGAACTCCAGGCCGGCGAGCTGGCCGTGGCCGCCGTGTTCGAGCTCGGCTACCACCAGCTGACCGAGTCCCAGTCCCACGCCTTCCGGACGCTCGCGCCCGTCACCGGGGGAAGCATCGGCCTCGGCGCGGCGGCGGCCGCCCTCGGCCTCACCGAGGACGAGGCGGAGCCGCTGCTGGAGTCGCTGGTCGACACCGCGCTGCTGGAGTCGCCGTCGTCGGGCCGCTACCGGTACCACCAGCTGGTCCAGGCCTTCGCCCGGCAGCTGCCCGCGCCGGCGGGCCAGGAACAGAACGGCGGGCGCACCGGGGCGGCCCACCGGCTGCTCAACTTCCTGCTGGGAGCCGCCGGATCGGCCTTCCAACAGATGGTCCCGGGCGACCCCGTGCACACCACGCTCACCCCGGGAGACCCGCGCGGACCGCGCTTCACCGGCCTGGCGGACGCCCGCGCCTGGGTGGCCGAGGAGTTCGACGGGGCCGTCCACATCATCCAGCTCGCGGTGCAGGGCGGCGCCGCAACACCGGAGCTGCTGGACACCGCGGCCGACCTGCTCATCGCACTGAGTCCGTTCGGCCGGGACATCCCCTACAGCCAACTGGCCGCCGCCGCCGCGGCGGTGGCCGAGAAGGCCGTCCGCACCGGCAACGACCGTGCCGCGGGCCGCGCTCTCTTCGTGTGCGGCAACGCCGCACTGCAGACCACCCGGCTGGCAGCGGCTAGCGCCCACATCCGGCTGGCGGCCGAGGCCTGCCGCCGTGCCGGTGACACGGTCATCCTGCGTCAGACCTTCAACGACCTCGGTGTGATGGCCCAGTTCGAGCAGCGCTACGACGACGCCGTGCACCACTTCGACCAGGCGCTGGCCCTGGCCCGGCAGATGGGCCACCGCTCGGGCGAACTCGTCACCGTGCTGAACGCGGCCATGGCCCGGCTGCGCAGCGGCCGGGCGGACGAGGCGGTGGCGGCCTGCGACGGCGCACTGCCGTTGCTGCGCGAGGTGGCCGACCACCACGGCACCGCCCACGCGTTGTGCGTGCGGAGCCTGGCCCTGCACGAACTGCAGCGGTACCCGGAGGCGCTCGCCGGGTACCGGGAGTGCCTCGACATCTGCGCGAGCTCGGACATCCCCGGCCAGGCGGCCCAGGCCCGCTACCGCGGTGCGGCCACGCTGCGGGCGCTGGGCCGGCTTCCGGAGGCGTACCGGGAGGCGGAGCGGGCCCTGGCCCACTACCGCACCGCCGTCGGCAGCGAGCGCGACCGGGGCCACGCACTGCTGGTCCTCGCTCAGGTCTCGCTGGACCTCTGCCGCGTCGAGGAAGGGCTGGCCCACGCGGCCGAGGCGCACCTGGTGCTCGCCGGCATCGGGCTTCCCGAGGCAGCCGAGGCCGCGGCGCTGGCGGACCGGGCCCGCTCCCTCACGCTTGCGCAAGCCAAGGACGGACCGATCCCGCCGGCCTGAGCGGCAACGGCCCGATCAGACCTTGGTGTTCCACTCGGTCACGCCGCTCGGCGGCTGCGGCCCCGAGCCGCCGCCGGCGACGGCGTGACCGGTGGGCACCTCATGGGTGACAGCGGAGGCGACCGTACCGGCGGCGGCCAGTACGGCGGCCACGGCGGCCGGGACGAGTACCGCCGCACGGAATCGGCGGAACACTGCAGATCGCTTCATGAGGAGACTCCCGGTCGGTTCAAGCGGTGCACTCAGGCCCTCATCCTCACCGCTCGCGATCTACGTCTCATATACGAGCTGGTCACAGGGGGGTCGGTGACCGCCCCGGTGCTACGGTCGGGGCAGCGGGCGGGCGCCGGGGCCCTGGACCAGTTCCACTTCGGCCAGGCCCGCCACCGGGTGTCCCCGCTCGCAGACCAGGGCCAGACGGACGTCCGCGCCGCAGTCCGCGTGCCGGTGCCTGGTGGCCGGACCGGCCCGGTCGCCCCGGTGTCGGTCGCCCCACTCCTTGAGCGAGAGCAGGATCGGGTACAGCTCGCGGCCGCGCGGGGTCAGCCGGTATCCGAACCGGGTGCGCCGGCCGGCCTCCTGGTACGGGAACCGCTCCAGCAGTCGCGACTCCACCAGCTCGTCCAGCCGCCGGCTCAACACCGCGGCCGAGACCGCCAGATGGCGCTGGATCTCGTCGAAACGCTCCAGGCCGCGTGAGATCTCCCGGACGACCAGGAGCGCCCACGGCCGTCCCACCACTTCCAGCGCGCGGCCGATGCCGCAGTTGCTGACGTCCTGTTCACCCCACTCCACGGACCCACTGTAGCCGTTCACAGATACTGGCTTTCGATTTGAAAGTCAGCTGCGTAGACTGCTGACCGTCCATCAGGAAGTCGGGACCGGATCGCACTGCCCGTGGCGGCCGGTCATCGGTCCGGCCCGCCGCCGGCCGCCATCAGGAGGTATGCGCCATGCCCCTCGTCCGCATCACGCTCAGCTCCGACCGCCCCGCCGAGCAGCGGCCGCAGATCGCGGCTGCGGTGCACCGCGCGCTGGTCGACGCCGTCGGCATCCCGGAGAAGGACCGCTTCCAGATCGTCCAGGCCCTGCCCGCCGAGCAGATGTTCTTCGACCCCGAGTACCTGGGCGTCGACCGGCGCGACGTCGTCTGCGTGGAGATCACGCTGCGCCGGGGGCGTCCGGAGGAGACCAAGCGCGCCCTGTACCGGCGGATCGCCGAGGAGGCGGGCAAGGTCGGGGTCCGGCCCGAGGACGTTCTGGTGGTGCTGACCGAGAACGGTTCGGCGGACTGGTCCGCAGGTCGCGGTGAGGCCCAACTGCTCGACCTGGAGCAGCAGATGAGCTGACGCCGGATGGCAGGGGCCGATGGCCGGCCAGTCGGCGTGCGCGGTCCGGTGGCCGGCCAGTCGGGGCGGGGGAGCGCGATGGCCGGCCGGTCATGGCAGGGTCAGGATGCGCGGCCCGTCCTCCGTGATGGCGACGGTGTGCTCGGCGTGCGCGGCCCGGCTGCCGTCGTGGGTGAGCAGGGTCCAGCCGTCGGGGGCGGTGCGGTAGTGGCCCCGGCCGCCGGCCAGGAACATCGGCTCGATCGCGAGGACCATGCCGTGCCGCAGGACCATGCCGCGTCCGGGGCGCCCGTCGTTGGGGACGTGCGGGTCCTCGTGCATGCCGCGGCCCACGCCGTGGCCGCCGAAGTCGGCGGGGATCCCGTAGCCGGCCGCGCGGCCGACGCTTCCGATGGCGTGGGAGATGTCGCCGATCCGGGCGCCGACCACTGCCGCCTCGATGCCCGCCGAGAGGGCGCGCTCGGTGGTCCCGATGAGCGCCAGGTCGGCGGGCCGGGGCGTGCCGACGACGAAGCTGACGGCCGCGTCGCCGGTCCAGCCGCCGAGCTCGGCCCCGCAGTCGATGCTGACCAGGTCGCCGTCGCGCAGCCGGTAGCCGGTCGGGATGCCGTGCACCACGGCGTCGTTGACCGAAGCGCAGATCACCGCCGGGAACGGGGTGGCGGCGAAGCCGGGACGGTAGCCCAGGAATGGCGAGTCGGCCCCGGCCTCGCGCAGTACCTCGCGGGCCACCTCGTCCAGTTCCCGCAGTGACACCCCCACCGCCGCCGCGCGGCGTACCGCGTCGAGCGCGTCGGCGACGACCCGTCCGGCCTCCCGCATCGCGTCCAACGCCGCGTCAGTCTTGATCTCCACCATCTCCGGTGGCCTCCCCGGTCGATCCCCATGGCCCCGCAGTGGGCCAATTCTTATACCGGTATTAGTATCACGGTCATGGTGCGCACCCCACTCACTCCCTTCGAACGTGAACGCGGCGAACGCCTCGGCGCTCTGCTCCGGCAGGCCCGGGGCGAGCGGAGCATGGTCCAGGTCGCGGCGGCGGCGGGCTTGTCGGCCGAGACGCTCCGCAAGATCGAGACCGGCCGGGCTCCGACGCCGGCCTTCTTCACGGTGGCGGCGCTCGCCGGAGCCCTCGGGCTGTCCCTGGACGAGCTGGTCCGGCTGTGTGCTCCCGTGGGCGAGGAGGCCGCCGGACGGTTGTCGGCCTGAGTCGAATGGCGTTCCGGTGAAGCGGGCTGACGCCCGGTCGGCGAAGATGATCTGTCCCTGACATTCGCCGAGCGTTCACCCGGCACCCCCGCGCGAGGGAACTCCGCTACGGCAGAGTCGTACCCGATCTGACACGGCCATGCCTCAAGGCACTGTTGAGCGAGTGGCGGAGAGGGAGGATCCTATGTCCGGAATGACCCGACGCAGGCTGCTGGGCTCGGTGGCCGGGGTGGCGGGCGGAGCGGCGGCGATGAGTCTGCTGCCGCCGAGCGTCCAGCGTGCGGTGGCGGCGGGGGTGCCCCGGCGCGGCTCGCTGCGGGACATCGAGCACGTTGTCCTGCTGATGCAGGAGAACCGTTCCTTCGATCACTACTTCGGTACGCTGGCCGGTGTCCGCGGCTTCGGGGATCCGGAGGCGCTGCGGCTGGACAACGGCCGCTCGGTCTTCTACCAGCCGGACAGCGTCAACCCGGACGGCCACCTGCTGCCGTTCCACCTCGACACCCGCACCACCAGCGCGCAGGCGATCCCGTCCACCAGCCATGCCTGGTCCGTCCAGCACCGCGCGTGGAACGGCGGGAAGATGGACCAGTGGCTGCCCGCGCACCGGGCCGCCGACGGCGTCAACGGCCCCTATGTGATGGGCTACTACACCCGGGACGACATCCCCTTCCAGTTCGCCCTGGCCGAGTCCTTCACCATCTGCGACAACTACTTCTGCTCCGTCCAGGGGCCGACCTGGCCCAACCGCCTGTACTGGATGACCGGGTCGATCGACGCCGACGGCGCCTGCGGCGGGCCGATCATCCAGAACTCCGCCCCGGAGCCGCTGACCTGGACCACCTACGCCGAGCAGCTGGAGGCGGCGGGCGTCAGCTGGCGGGTGTACCAGGAGACCGACAACTACGGCACGGACATGCTGTCGCTGTTCGAGAACTTCCAGCGGGCCAGGCCGGGTGACCCGCTCCACGACAAGGGCCTGACCGCGCAGCCGGCCGGGACCTTCGAGGACGACGCCAGGAACGACCGGCTGCCCGCGGTCTCCTGGATCCTGCCGACCAGCTACCAGTCCGAGCACCCGGACTACCTGCCCGCCGCCGGGGCGGACTACGTCGCCTCCAAGATCGAGGCGATCGCGTCCAACCCGAAGGTCTGGGCGAAGACCGCCTTCATCCTCAACTACGACGAGAATGACGGTCTGTTCGACCACGTCCCGCCGCCGGTGCCCGAGGCCGGCACGCCCGGCGAGTTCGTCCGGGGGCTGCCGATCGGCGGCGGATTCCGGGTGCCCTGCATCATCGTCTCGCCCTGGACGGTGGGCGGTTGGGTGGCGTCGGAGGCGTTCGACCACACCTCGGCGCTGCGGTTCCTGGAGTGCTTCACCGGTGTCCGGGCGGCCAATGTCACCGACTGGCGCCGGGACACCTTCGGCGATCTCACCTCGGCCTTCCAGTTCGACCGCGGGGTCCAGCGCCCGCCCGGGCTGCCCGACACCGCCGCCCAGCTCACCCTGGCGAAGCAGGAGGTGGCGACCCTGCCACCGCCGCAGCTGCCCGGCGCCGACCAGGAGTTCCCGCGCCAGGAGCGCGGCCACCGCCCGCACCGCCCGGCCGGCTCCTGATCCGACGCCCGGAGCCCGGCCGCCTCCGACCGACCGGGCTCCGTCCAGCCCCGGGGTGCCGCCGGGCCGCTGTTGCCGTCGGCGGGGGCACCGCGAGGTGTGCGTCGGTGGCTCCGTCAGACTCCGAGCACGCGCGCGGAGCCGACCGGCCACGGCGTCCGGTCGGAGCCGGTTCCGGCGCCGAGGTCGACGTAGCTGCCGTCGCAGTTGCCGCCGCGGTAGAACCGCACGGGATGGTCGCTGCTGTTCCACACCGAGTTGAACGGGCCCAGGCCGTCCTCCACCAGGCACGTTCTGCTGTTGAACGGGGGCGACCAGTACACGGGACCGCCCGACCAGCCGGGGTCCCGCCACCCGCAGACGGCGCCGTCGGGGCACTGGGCCGGATCGCGGTGACCGGCGGGTGCGGCGGCGGCCGGCCCGGCCAGCGCGAGGGCGAAGAGCGTCGTGACGAGAGCGGTGGTGAGTCGGCGCATGGGCCGGTCCTCCGAGTTCGTGTCGGAACCATCATCGGCACCATGAAGATTAGGAACGTCGGGCACCGCGCAGAATCCGCGCGCGGGGGCGCGCTGCCGGCGTGCGGCTGCTAGGTGAGCGCCCCACGGCGTTGCGAACGAGGCGGCTGCGCGGCCGGCCCGGTCAAGAACGCGGGCGGGTGACCGCGACGAGCAGGGTGACCAGGGAGAGCCCGACCGAGCCGCAGGCCGCCGCGGCAAGTGCCGGTCCCGACAGCGAGCCGGCGCGGGCGGACAGCACGATGGACACCGCGACCACGGAGGAGGCCGAGACCCCGGCCACCAACCAGGCCAGCAGGACGACCTGGGGCCTCGGACGGTCGAGGGACGACGGCGCACCGGGCAGCACCTCCGCCCAGTACCGACTCTCCTCGCGCCGCTCGCTCCGGTGGTCGGCGACCGCGGCCAGTCGCAGCGCCGCGCCCGCCACCGCGCCGCCGGCGGCGAGCGCCGCGGGCAACTGCCAGGTGGCCGGGGAGAGCAGCAGCAGTCCGGCACCGGCCACGCCCAGCCACCAGACCAGACAGGCGATCGCGGACAACCGGACGGACCCGGGACGGTCGTCGCCCGCCCGCAGGTCCGCCACCGCCGGGATGTACCAGACGCAGCCGGACGCGGTGAGTGCGGCGGCGCCGAGGGCAAGTACGGTGTGCGGCATGGCCGTTGTCCTCCTCGGACTCGGTACGGGATCGGGGACCGTCCCCGCCCCGGTGGGAGAGGGCCGGGGCGGGGACGGAATCTGATGGGCCGTCAGTCGGTGTTGGACGGCTCACCGGACCGGGCGGGTGCCACGCCGGCCAGGTGCTTGGCCGGTTCGCCGTGGTTCTGCAGGTGGTCCAGCGCGGCGATGTCCGGGTGGTGCAGGTCGAAGGCCGGGGATTCGGAGCGGATCCGGGGCAGGGAGGTGAAGTTGTGCCGGGGCGGCGGGCAGGAGGTGGCCCACTCCAACGAGCGGCCCCAGCCCCACGGGTCGTCGGCGGTGACCTTCTCGCCGTACTTGGCGGTCTTCCAGACGTTGTAGAGGAACGGCAGGATCGACAGACCGAGCAGGAACGAGCCGATGGTGGAGACGGTGTTCAGCGTGGTGAAGCCGTCCGAGGCCAGGTAGTCGGCGTAGCGGCGCGGCATGCCCTCGGCACCCAGCCAGTGCTGGACCAGGAAGGTGGAGTGGAACCCGATGGTGAGCGTCCAGAAGGTGATCTTCCCGAGGCGCTCGTCGAGCATCCTGCCGGTCATCTTGGGCCACCAGAAGTGGAAGCCGGCCATCATCGCGTACACCACGGTGCCGAACAGGGTGTAGTGGAAGTGGGCCACCACGAAGTACGAGTCGGAGACGTGGAAGTCGATCGGTGGCGCGGCGAGCAGCACACCGGTCAGCCCGCCGAAGAGGAAGGTGACCAGGAAGCCGACCGTCCAGAGCATCGGGGTCTCGAAACTGAGCGAACCCTTCCACATGGTGCCGACCCAGTTGAAGAACTTGACCCCGGTCGGGACCGCGATCAGGAAGGTCATGAAGGAGAAGAACGGCAGCAGCACCTGTCCGGTGACGTACATGTGGTGCGCCCAGACCGACAGTGACAGGCCCGCGATGGCGATGGTGGCCGCGATCAGACCGGAGTAGCCGAACATCGGCTTTCGGCTGAACACCGGGATGACCTCCGAGACGATGCCGAAGAACGGCAGGGCCAGGATGTACACCTCGGGATGACCGAAGAACCAGAACAGGTGCTGCCAGAGCATCGCCCCGCCGTTGGCGGAGTCGAAGACGTGCGCCCCGAACTTGCGGTCCGCCTCCAGCGCGAACAGCGCGGCGGCCAGCACCGGGAAGACCAGCAGCACCAGCAGCGAGGTGAGCAGCACGTTCCAGCAGAAGATGGACATCCGGAACATCGTCAGACCCGGCGCCCGCATGCAGATGATCGTGGTGATGAAGTTGACGGCACCGAAGATGCTGCCGAACCCGGACAGCGCCACACCCATGATCCACATGTCCGCACCGACGCTCGGCGAGTGGACCGCGTCCGACAGCGGCGCATAGGCGAACCAGCCGAAGTCGGCGGCGCCCTGCGGGGTGAGGAAGCCACCCGCCGCGATCAGCGACCCGAACAGGAACAGCCAGAAGGACAGCATGTTCAGCCGCGGGAAGGCCACATCGGGGGCGCCGATCTGCAGCGGCATGATCCAGTTGGCGAAACCGGTGAACAGCGGCATGGCGAACAGCAGCAGCATGATCGAACCGTGCATCGTGAACGCCTGGTTGAACTGCTCGTTCGACAGGATCTGCGTCCCCGGGCGGGCCAGCTCCGCGCGCATCACCAGCGCCATCGCACCGCCGACCAGGAAGAAGCCGAACGCGCTCACCAGGTACATGGTGCCGATCGTCTTGTGATCGGTGGTGGTGAGCATCCGCACCAGCGCCGAACCGGACCTCCTTCCGGGGACGGCGGCCGCGGCCGGCTCTTCCTTCTCCTCGATGGCAGCCACCGGCCGCCCTCCTTCACATCCACCGAACATGGCTCAGCCGCACCTGAACGGCTCTCGGGCGGCGATTCATCCTCGGTTCGGGGCCCTCGGCGGCCACAGGGCCGATGGTCCCGGCGGCCCCCGCCGACCGGTCCACGGCTCAAGTGCCGTTCGTCCGCCCCGCCGTGGACCGGGCGAGGTGGCCATCCGCGCACGTGAACCGGCCCCCGGCGGACCGACCCGGGCACCGGACCGATAGCGTGGACGGGCACGTACGGCTGCGCCGGCCGAAGCGGAACCAGGAGGACGACGTGGGCGGGAAGGGGATGTCCTCGCGGCTTCCGCAGCTTCGACTGGACGAACTGCTGGAGGAGTTGCAGGCCAGGATCGACGACGTCCGCGGCACCCGCGACCGGGTGCACGGCCTGCTGGAGGCGGTCCTCTCGGTCGGACGGGAACTGGACCTCACCCAGGTGCTGCGCCGGATCGTCGAGGCGGCCAGCGCGCTCTCCGACGCCCGCTACGCCGCGCTCGGCGTGATCGGACCCGACGGGCACACCCTGTCGCAGTTCCTGACGGTCGGTCTGTCGGACGAGGAGATCGCCGCGATCGGCCCGTACCCGAGCGGCAAGGGCCTGCTCGGCCAATTGATCCGCCACCCCGAACCGCTGCGCCTGGCCGACCTCTCCGAACACCCGGCCTCGTACGGCTGCCCGGCCCACCACCCCGAGATGCGCAGCTTCCTCGGGGTCCCGGTGCGGGTCCGCGAGGAGGTCTTCGGCAACCTGTACCTCACCGACAAGCGCAACGGGCAGGAGTTCGACGCCGACGACGAGGCGCTGATCTCCGCCCTCGCCGTGGCGGCGGGCGTGGCGATCGACAACGCCCGGCTGTACGAGGAGGCGCAGCGCCAGCAGCGCTGGTTGCGGGCCAGCGGGGAGATCACCCGCAGCCTGCTCTCCGGGGCACCCCGGCAGGAGGTGCTGGCGCTGATCGCGGAGCGGGCCCGCGAGATCACCGGTGCCGAGCTGGCGGATCTCTCGGTGCCCGTGGCGGGGGACCGGCTGCGGGTCGAACTGGCCGTCGGCGGGGACAGCGCCGGACGGCTCGGGCTGACGGTGCCGATGGACGGGACGCTCTCCGGTGCGGCGTTCGCGGCGGGTTCGCCGGTGACCACCGCGGACCTGGCCGGCGACGAACGGTACGCGGCCGGGCCGCGCCGCTCCGACGGGCTGAGCCGCTTCACCGGCCTCGGACCGGCGGTGGCGGTGCCGCTGAGCACGGCGGCCGGGCGGGTCCAGGGTGTGCTGCTGCTGGCCCGCACGGCCGGTCGACTGCCGTTCGGCAGCGAGGAGATCGGGGCGCTGCCGGGCTTCGCGGACCAGGCTGCGCTCGCCCTGGAACTGGCCGAACGCCGCCGGGACGCCGAGCAGTTGGCGCTCTTCGAGGACCGCGATCGGATCGGCCGCGACCTGCACGACCTGGCCATCCAACGGCTGTTCGCGACCGGAATGACGCTGCAGAGCGCGGCGCGCCTGATCGAGCAGCCGGCCGCCTCGGAGCGGGTGGTGCGGGCGGTCCAGGACCTGGACGAGACCATCAAGATCATCCGCTCGACCATCTTCGGCCTGCGGGCGCGGGACGGCGAGGACCGGGGCCTGCGGGCCCGCGCGGCCCGGGCCGTAGCCGAGGCCAGGACCACCCTGGGTTTCGCACCCCGGCTGAGCATGGAGGGGCTGCTGGACACCGACGTGCCCCCGGCGGTCGCCGACCAGGTGATGGCGGTACTGGCCGAGGCGCTGAGCAACGCCGCCCGGCACGCGCGGGCCACCCGGGTGGAGGTCACCCTGCACGCGACCGGCGGCGAGGTGGTGCTCCGCGTCACCGACGACGGCATGGGACTCCCGGCACAGCAGGGGCACCGCAGCGGCCTGCGCAACCTCCAGGAACGCGCTCAGCAGCTCGGCGGCACCTTCACCCTCGCCGCTCCCGCCGGCGGCGGTACCAGCCTCCAGTGGTCGGCGCCGCTCACCCGGCCCTGAACTGCGGGCCCCAGCACTACCGGGCCCGGCGACGGGCATGACCTCTTACCCGCCACAGCGGGCCGGGCCCCGCCACCGCCGGGCCCGGTGACGACCCGGCTCCGGGGGCCGGAGCGTCCGTCCGCTGCCTGATGCCCTGTCCATTCGCTCTCCGCGCCCCGGCTGCCCGCCCGTAGTAGCCTGGTTCTCGGAGCGGCTCCCGTCCGAGGGTGAAGCAGGCCAGAGCCCAGGCAGGACGGTCCCGAGGCCGATCCCGTGGTGCGGCCCGCGCCGCGCCCGATGAGCCTCCACAACATGACGCGGTCGTCCGCCGCCGCACCGCAGCGCGCCGGTACGGCAGCGGGAACCGACTCCTGGCCGAGGGCAATGCCGACGGGAATCCGGGCTCACCCGTCAGGAGCGCCGGTCAAGAACCCGAACACACCTCGCCACCTGAGCCCGGCTCACCCGGCGAAGGGCTGGTCCCATGTGCGCTGCCGTAGACATGGACAACGTCCGCGTGTCGCTCTTCAGGCGCGAGGACATGCTGAACCTGGACTTCACGTTCAAGAACCTCTCCCGGACCGGCCCTCCCGGCGCCGAGGTGCTGACCGCCACCCGCCCCACCGCGCCGGCCTTCATCACCGTCGTCCTCCAGCCGCAGTCCTGCCTGGAGCAGGTCGTCCTGTCCACCGATCAACCGCCTGATGCGGCCGGTGTGCGGCTGTCCGGGCCGAGTCAACTCACCTTCCGGGTGGCCGCGGGAGGGACCGTCCCGTTCACGGCGGCGGGACTGCTGTCCTGGACGGGGCTGGACGCCGCACTGGACGACCGGACCTCGATCGAGTGCGTCTGGGGGCTCGTGTTCACCCCCCTTGCCGCGCCGGTCACTTGGGCACACGCGCTGGATCCGGTGACCGGCCAGGGCGGGGTGACCGAACTCTGGCACACGCGGCTGACCCCCCGGCTACCCTCCGGCCTTCCCGACTACGTGTCACGGCGCTCCACCGCCCTGCGGTGCGCGAACCTGTCGGGGCTGCCCTCGCCCTTCATCGGCTCACTCACCCCGGGCCAGCGGCAGTCGATCGCGAGCAACTCGGCCCGGCTGCCGGTCCTCGCCGGCGAGTTCACCCTGAGCGCCCTGGGAGCGACCGTCGGCCTGAACGGAGACTGGCGGGGCCTGCCGGGCGCGGGCGTGATCGGGTACCGGCACCGCTCGGTGACCGGACGCGAGGTGGACGTCCATGTGGTGCAGCGTGGCTTCCTCGTGCCGTTCGGCTTCCCCGCCGAGCTCTCGACCCACACCGAACGGCGCCTGGACCTGGGCCTCCACCAGGAGTCCTGGCTCACCGTCCTGGTACCCGAGGTCGAGTACCTGGACGCCCCCGGACTGCCCTCCGGCGGCCGTGCCCTGCCGCTGCGCCGAGTGCTGCTGCACGCTCCCTTCACGACCGAGGTGCACCCCGCCGACCAACCGCTCGGCAGCGTGGGCTTCTGGGTGGACGACCACTCGCAGCCCGACGGACGCCTGCGGTTCTCGCTGAGCGCCGACGACAGGGAACTGCACACCGTCGCGTTCAGCGCACCGCTGGTCTTCGTCGGCGTCGGCCAGGCGTACGCCGACCTGGTGGCCGTGGCCGGGCAACTGGACGGGATCGAGCAGGGCGTCCAACTGCCCGCGGCGGGCCGCCTGACGCTGGCACCGGACGCCACCGGCAACGACACCACCGTGGACGTCACCGCGCTGCGGATCGGGACCGCCCAGGCACAGGCGGACCCCAGCACCCTCGCGGCCGCCGGGCGGCCGGGTGTCTACCCGCGGCTGATCTCGGTCGACGCGCGACTACCCGCACTCGAGGCCTTCGCCCGGCAGAGCGGGGCCGCCGGAGCGGCGGACGCCCCACCCGGAGCCGCGGGTCCGCTGGTGGGAACCGGCGGGCCGGTCACCCTGCGGCCCGACCCGGACTACCTCAACTCTGGCCTGGCGACGGCCTCTCAGGTGTACGCCCAGGTGAGCCCGAGAGCCGGCTTCGCACCACCCGCGACCAGCGCCGGCGGTATCGGGGCGCTCACCCTGCCGGTGGCGGGCCTGTCCGCCGCGACCGGCCTGGTCGGCGGCGACCTGGACCAGTTCAAGCACCACCAGTTCGATCCCGCCAAGTACTTCCTCTCCAGCGACGTTCCGGGCCTCTCCCCGCCGACCCTGCTGGGATTCCTGCCGCTCGCGGACCTGGTCGCCCCCAGCACGGACATCGGTGACGGCGAGGAAGTCCCGCACATCTCAACCGAGATCGTCTACCCGGACGGCGACAGCAGCCGGCCACCCGAGGCGGTACGGACGAAGGTCGCCTGGCGGCCCAGGCTGAAGACCGGCGACCCGACGCTGCAGACCGACGGTACGACCTCGCTCGAACTCCACAGCGACACGCTGACGCACCTCGTCGGCGGCGCACCGGCAGCGGAAGTGCGCGGCGAGTTGCGGAACTTCGGCCTGGCGTTCGTCGGCGGCATCCTGGTCGTCCACTTCGACCGGCTGGCGTTCACCTCCAGGCCGGGTGCCGCCCCAGTGCTCGACGCCAAGGTCAAGGGCGTGGAGTTCGGCGGTGACCTGCGGTTCCTGGCGAAATTGCGGGACTACCTGCCGACCCCGCCCAGCGGTTCCCAGGTACGGGTGACCGGCACCGGCATCGAAGCGGGCTACACGCTCGCCGTGCCCTCCGTCGAGCTCGGCATGTTCCTGCTGCAGAACCTCGCGCTGTCGGCGTCGGTGATCCTGCCCTTCAACGGTGACCCGGTCTCCGCCCGGTTCGCGGTGTCCTCGCGGGACCACCCGTTCCTCCTCACGGTCTCGCTGCTCGGCGGGGGCGGCTTCTTCGCCGTCACGGTCAGGTCCTCCGAGATCGCCGAGCTGGAGGCCCAACTGGAGTTCGGCGCCGCGGCCGCGCTCGACCTCGGAGTCGCCAGCGGATCCGTCTCGGTGATGGCCGGGATCTACTTCACCTACGTCCCCGGCGCCGTCACCCTCAGCGGATTCCTGCGAGCGGCGGGAGAATTGGACGTCCTCGGCATCATCAGCGTGTCGGTCGAGTTCTACCTCATGCTCACCTACGACCCGGCGCACTCGGTGGCCCACGGCACCGCCTCGGTCACCGTGCGGGTGCGGCTGGCGGTGTTCTCCAAGTCGGTGACGCTCACCGTGGAACGCACCTTCGGCGGCGGTGGCGCCGCGGCCCTCGGCGCCGCCGGGCCCGCGACCTTCGCCCTCACCAACCCCAGCGACCAGCCGTGGCGGGAGCGCTGCGCCGCCTACGACACGATGGGCTGAGCATGATCACGCAGACGATGGTCTGGACCCTGCTGCCGGATCCCACGGCGCCGCCGTCCGCGGACGGCACGATGCGGCTGTCGCTGGTGCTCAGCCCGCGGCTGACCAACAACGAGGGATCACCGCCGGGCACCGCGGTGCTGCCGCTGTCGCGCTACCCGGACCTGGCCGACTGGGCGAGTGCGCAGATCGACCTGGCCGTCGCGATCGTGGCGCAGAGCAGCACGCCGACGGTGCGGGCCGAGTACGTCGACACCGCGCCCGACCACGTCCTGTGGCAGGCGATGTTCCCGCCGGGCACGCCGGTAGCGCCGTTCGGCATGGACCACGGTCCGGCGCAGGACCCGATGCTGTCCTACCCCAGCCGGCTGCTCGGGGACTCGCTCCGCGACCAGTACACCCAGCTGTTCCGGCCGCCGGCGGGCGGCGACCCGTGGGCGGCCGTGGACCGTCTGGTGCGGACCGTCGGCCCCCCGGAGGGGTCGGTAGCCGGCGCCGGCCCGGCCGCGGTGGCCATCCGCGCAGGCATCGCGCCCGACGACCTCGCGGAGGACCCGGCCGGCTGGCTCCGGCTCGCCGACTTCCACCGGCCGCGCGCCGCGCTCGCGGAAGGGCCCGCCACGCCGCCCGGACACGACTTCCACGCGCTGCTCGCGGGGCTGGCCGACCATCCCGCGCTGCTGGCCAGGCTCGGCCTGATCAGGCAGGTGCGCGTGGTCCTGCCGGCCGGCCTGGACGGCCCGCTGACCATCCAGGCCGTGCCGCTGCACACCTCGCCCGTCAAGGACTACCGGCCCCGCACCAGCTGCCTCCTGCGCGACGGACAGCTGCACCTGGCACAGGCGGACGGCACCACGGCGCCGCTCCTCCTGCCGCTCGACCACACCGACCGCTTCACCGTCAGCGACGTCGACCTCGACGCGGGCGGACTCGCCCTGCAGTCCTACGCGGCCGCGCTGAGACGGCTGCCGAGGGTCGGCACACCGCCTCCGCTCCGTCCGCCCGCCCTGCGCTCCGACGGCATCTTCGTGGCGGAGACCAACCGTCAGGACACCCTCAGGAACGCACTGCGGAGCAACGCCGCGATGGACGGCCGGGTGGTGGACTTCTCGGCCGGCATCCCGGGCGGCGGCGACGGGGACAAGGACACGCTCACCGCCGAGGACCTGCTCCAGGGCCTCAGGGTGGACGTCTTCGACGAAGTCTCCGGCCGCTGGTTCCCGCTCTGCAGCCGGAAGGTCACGTGCACCGTCAGCGGCCTCGGCCCGCCGCTGACGATCGACGACGAGGGTGGCGTCGCCGACGCCGTCAGCCGCACCGTCGAGGCCGGCCAGCCGCTCTCCCGGCTGCACCAGGCGGTGTTCCGCTGGAACGGCTGGAGCCTGGTGGCCGCACCGCCCGGCGGGACGGTCGACCTGGACGGCTCCGTCCGGGCCGACCCGGGCCCCGTCCTCGATGCGGCGCTTCCGTTCACCCTGGAGGTCGCGGTGGCACCCAGCACCCTGCCGTCGCTGCGCTACGGGCGCACCTACCGGTTCCGGGCGCGCGTGGTGGACCTGGCCGGCCGCGGCCTCGGATTCACCCCGAGCCCGGTCGGCGGGAGCGCGACCGCGGGCGTGCGCTACTCGCGCTACGAGCCGGTACCCGCCCCGGTGCTGGTGCCCCGCCGTCCGGTCACCGCGGGCGAGTCCATCGCCGTGCTGGTCGTCCGGACCGACAACAGTGACCCGAACGCGCCCGTCCCCGGACCGACCTGCGAGCGCCACATGCTGCCGCCCAAGGCATCGGTGGTCATGCTGGAGCGCCACGGCGTCCTCGACGTACCGGCGGAGCACCGGCTCGATCCCGGGATCTACTCCTGGCTCTCCGAGCACGACGCGGGCCAGGTGACCGGAACGAGCGACCCCGGCGCCCCCGACGCCACGCCGTACGTCGACACCGACACGCTGGCACTGCCCTGGCTGCCCGACCCGTTCTCCCGCGGTGTCGCGCTCCACGGACTGCCGGGTGCCCCCGACGTCCACGCGAACTGGCTCCAGCTGGCGCAGGCCGGCGGGGCGAACCGGTTCGTGACGCTTCCCATCAGGCTGGTCGTGGTGCCGGACATGACCGCGACGGCGGTCTCGGTCCAGGTGAAGGTGGACCTGTCCACACAGGTGGTGCGGCTGGTACTGCCCCCGGCCGTGTCGCTGACGCCGAACCTCACCAGCTTCCTGCTGCCGGGCGACGAGAAGGACCTGGGGCCGTGGAACTGGTTCGCCGATCCGACCGCCCGGCCCGCAGCCGAGATCGAGGCCGCTCGCGCCGACGCCCTGGCCGGAAGGATCCCCCAGCTCACCCCGCCGAGGGAACTGCGGATCCTGCATGCGGTCCGTTGCCCGGTCGGCCCGCCGGCCTTCGGTGGTCCGCGCATCCTGCGGGCGCCCGGCGAGACCAGTTACGTCTTCCAGGAGGACGCGCTCTCGGCCCACTGGCTCTCGACCCTCTCGGTGCACACCGAGGCGGCCTGGACGGAGCGGATCGACGACACGTCGCAGCCCAAGTACCGTGTGGTCAATGGGAGTACCGCCCTGCGGCAGGGCGACGGCGACCCTAGCCTCGCCCCGGACACCGCGGCCACCGGGCCCACCGTCAGTTTCCGTGCCCGCCACCACCTCGGGGACACCAGGCACCGGACGGTGCGGTACACCCCGGTCGCCACCTCGCGGTTCGGCACCTACTTCACCGAGCGGAAGCGGACGGCCCTGAGCGGCACGACCCCGGTGAAGGTCGCCGCGGCCTTCGTACCCGGCATGGTCGTCGTCCGCGCCGCCCCGACCGCGACCGCCGACGCTCCGGCCCTCAGCTACAGCCTCGACCGGGACGTCGCCGTCGACTTCACCAACGGCACCGTCGCGCGCAGGCCCGGCAGCGCCGTACCCGACGGCTCCGCCGTCGAGGTCTCCTACGTCGTTCCCCCGATCACCCGGAACGGCACCACCCGCACGCTGTCCGTACCGGCGAGCTGCGCGCCGCCGGCGCCGGTGGTGAACTCCGTGGTGCCCGCGTACGCCTGGGACGAGCAGCGCACGGCGACCACGGTCACCAGTACCCGCAACGGAGGCGGTTTCCGGGTCTTCCTCGAACGGCCGTGGCTCGTCACGGGCGAGGGCGAACTGCTGGCGGTGGTCGTGCTGGAGGACGGCGGGGCGTTCGACCCGACCGCCGACGAGAAGAGGTTCACCACCTGGGGCCGGGACCACATCTACCCCTGTGCAGCCGCGGCCGCCCTGCCGCCCTTCCCGAAGGCGGCCGACCTGCGCCGGTGGGTGGCCGACCAACAGGTGTCCGTGGGGGGACGGGGCCACGCGATGGGCTACCAGGTCGAGTACGACGAACGCCGGCAGCTCTGGTTCGCCGATGTCGAGCTCCGCTCCTTCGGCGTCTACGAGCCGTTCGTGAAGCTGGTGGTGGCGCGGCTGCAGCCGGACGCCCTGGACGGTCTGCAGCTGTCACCGGTCGTCGACGCCGGGTTCGTGAAGCTCCCGGCCGACCGCAGGACCACGGTGACGGTCCGCGGGGCGCAGGCCGACGTCTCGGTCGTCGGCACGGTACCGCCCGCCGGGCCGAACGGCCTGGCGCCGCAGTTCACCGCCGTGGTGCAGATCCACGGCGCCACCGGGACGGACCCGGTGGGATGGCTCACCCTGGACGCGACCTCCGTCCAGCTGGCCCCCGCCCCGCCCGTCGGCGGCTTCGGCCACTGGGCAGGCACCATCACGCAGTTGCCCGCGGTACCGGGGCCGCTCGACGGACCCGGGCCGCACCGGATGCGCATCCTGGTACGCGAGTTCGACCGGCTGCCCGGCCCCGACGGGCAGGGCCTGCCCCGGGTGGTCTACCTCGACACGGTGAACCTGTGAGTCCGTCAAGCGGCCCTCGGCCTCAGTACGTCTCAGTACGGAGCGCTGCCGTGCTGCCGCCGGAGGGCCTCGAACGATGCCCAGGCGTCCATCAGCGGCGGCACGACGGACCGCCGCACACCCGCCCGCGAGCGCAGCAGTGCGAGCCGGACCTCCGCCGCGGAGGCGGACGGGAACCGGGACCACAGCAGGGCGATGGTCCCGGTCACCACGGGGGCGGCGACGCTCGTGCCGGAGCCGCTGGTCCAACCGCCGTCCGGCCCGAGGCCCGTGATGCGCTCACCCGGTGCGCCGAGGCCCTGCCGTCCCGTCGACACCCCGAGATTCGAGGTGCCCAGCGGGCGGCCGTCCGCCCCGTAGGCCACCACCGGGACGGTGCCCGGGTGGCCGGTCAGCAGGGAACTCCCGACCAGGGCCTGGTTGCCGGCCGCCGCCACGACGATCACGCCACGGGCAGTGGCGAGGTCCAGTGCCTCCCGCAGGGCGCGAAGGCCGGACCGCTCGGGACGGCTGCCGTCGGGCGGTGTCAGCGCCAGGCTCAGGTTGATCACACGGGCACCCGCCGCCACCGCCTCGGTGACGGCCGCGGCGAGCTCCCCGGGCCGGGCCCTGGGCTGAGCCCCGTCACCGCAGGCCCCGTCGGCGAACAACGGACGCACCAGCAGGGTGCAGCCGGGACAGATGCCGGGCACCGGACAACTCCGGTCCGCGGCCAGGACTCCGGCCACGAAGGTGCCGTGCGCGCCGGCGGCGCCGACGGGCCGGCCACCGTCCCGCGCTCCGAGCGGGACACAACTCCCGGCCAGCTCCGGGCGGTTGGTGTCGACGGTCCCGTCGACCAGCGCGATACGGACGGCAGGGCTGCCCTCGCTCCGTGCCATCAGCGGCGCGAGCCTCACGAAGTCGTAGTGACGCATTCCGCGTGCGGGCTCGTCGGGCCGCAGAACCCCGTGGGTACCGGCGGGCCGACGGTCGTGCCCCTGCCGGGTGTGGTGCAGCTGAGGCGCGAGACGCAGACCCCGTCCTCACAGGTGTACTCGGTGACGCAGACCGGTGGCGGCGGTGGGGGCGGTGGGTCCCGCATGCACTCGGTGACGCACCCCGGTACGTAGCACCTCTCGCAGGCGATCTGCCCCTGGCTGGTGTGGCACCGGATGCGGCACTCCGCGGTGCACTCGTCCTGGCAGGTGGCCTGGTCCACGGCCAGGAGCAGGACCCCACCTCCGGCACCGCGCGCCGCCCCCGGTACGGTCCGGTAGTGTCCGAACGAGGCCCGGCCGGGCTCGTCGGCGATGAATCCCGGGATGCGCATGGTGGCTCCTCCCATCCGGAGGGCGGGTCAGCGGTCGAAGTAGGGCGACAGCTTGGTCACCACGAACGGGAACTCGTCCGTGGCGTCGACCCGGACGAAGTACTTGTCCGTGACGTCCGTTCGCCGGTGTGTGTACGAGAGGACGACGTCGAGGATCCGCCGGGTGTCGCTGACGCTGGACGGGAGGACGTCCATCGCGGACAACGAGGAGTCGTCGAGGAAGGCCTCGAAGGTCTTCGTGTAGATGGCGGAGTAGCGCACGGCCAGGTAGTTCAGGACGCGGTGCTCGTCCGTGCTGCCGGAGTTGTCCGTGATCTGCATGATCCGCTGCAGCAGTTCCCGTGCGGCCGCGTCGAATCGGTCGTTCGACATGCTGTCGGGCTTCTTGATCGCCCCGATGAGCGCGTCGCTGTCGAACGAGTACAGCTGGTCGAAGTCCACGAAGGGGAGCATCAGTCCGTTGCACACCTCGGGAGAGGCGATCGGGCCGCGGAGCCCGATGACGACGTCGAGGTCGGCCGGGTCGGGGTCCGGCCGGACGGCCTCGGCCAGCAGGCCGAAGTCCACCGGGTCCCGGGGACGAAGGAGGTAGGCGTCCATGCCCTGGATGGTGAACACGTAGCAGAGCTGACGCACCAGGTAGCGGTTGTCCGGCTGGGTCAGGGCCGCGTGCAGCGCCTGCCGGTCGGTCAGGCTGGCGGTCTCGGTGCGCGCGATGCTCTGGGCGAACTCCCGCTCCACACCCAGGCTGGGGAAGCGGAAGTCGATGCGGCCCAGCGCGTACACATAGCGGTCCGCCATGGCCTGCGGCACCGCGACGGGCGCTTCCGGGACCGGTTCGGCGCTGTGGAGGCAGCGGCAGATGTCCGGCACTCCGGCCGATGTCCCAGCCGCCGAGGGCGGTCCGCCGGCGCCGGCCGGCTCGAATTCGTCGCTCATGGCAGTCCCCACATCAGCTACGGCCCCACTCAGCTACGGCGGGTTCTCCGGCGGGAGACGGCGAGCCACTGGTTCAACCGCCGGGCCCGCTCCTCGCAGCCGCGGCAGGGAGGGACACCCACGGCCTGGGTCACCCGCTTGATGACATCACCGAGACCGATCTCCTCGTCCGCGGCGAAACCCGGCAGGCGGACGTGGTGCGCTGCCCGTCCGGCTGCGTCGTCGGACCGGAGCCTCCTCGACAGTTCCACCACCCCGCCTTCGGCACCCCGGGGCCGCTCCGCGAAGCCACGGCGGCCCACCTACGATCGTCCTCTCCCCGGCCCAGCGGCGCATCCCGGCCCAGCGGCGCATCCCGGGCGCGTGGCGCGGTCGCGGAACCCCGGGCGCAGGGGGAGCGGATCAGTGACGAGTAGCGCTCAGGGTACGGCCCGTGACCAGCTCCGGCCGGATGCGGATCTCGACCTGTCCGGAGTGCGCCGTACGGTCCGCCGCGGCGTTGCCCGGCAGCGTGATCACCCGAGCCGGGCCGAGGACGGTGACGGACCATCCGCTGCCGTCCACCGTGTCGACGTGGTCCGCCTCGAACGCGACCAGCGAGCCGTCCACGGCCCGCGCCAGGGCCTCACCGCCGTCCGCCCGCAGGACCACCCCGTGCTCGTCCAGCCGGAACCGGGCGGGCAGTACGGCCGGCAGCGCGCCGACCGTGTAGACGACGCGGCCCACCGACGCGCTCTCCAGCAGGGCGAGGCACCGCTGCTCGGCGAGCCAGGGGAGTTCGGGTTTCATGTGGTTCGGTCCTCGGGGGGCGAAGGGCGCGCAGGCCGGGGCGGTCTGCCACCGCACGGGCGCCTGGCGCCTCGCCTGCGGAACCGGCGCGGCTCCGCGGGGTCAGCGGCGTGCCAGGCCCCCGCCCGGTGCGGGACGGGAAGGACGGTCAGGGGTGCCGCGTCCGACGGAGGACGGGGACTGGCTGCCCTGAGTGGCGATCACGGCGGCCTGGACCCGCCGCTCCACACCGAGCTTGGCGAGCAGCCGGGAGATGTGGTTCTTGACGGTCTTCTCGGCGAGGTACAGCCGTTCACCGATCTGACGGTTGGTCAGTCCCTCGCCCACCAGCTCCAGGATCTCCTGCTCCCGGTCGGTCAGTGCGGGCAGCACCGGTCGGCGGGGCGCCTCGGACTCGCCGCGCAGCCGGGCCATCAGGCGGGTGGCCGCGCCGGGGTCGAGCAGGGACTGACCGGAGGCCACCGTCCGGACGGCGGAGACCAGATCCGTGCCGCTGATCTGCTTGAGCACATAGCCGGCGGCACCCGCCATGATCGCGTCCAGCAGGGCCTCCTCGTCGTCGAAGGAGGTGAGCATCAGGCAGGCCAGCTGGGGCATGGTCGAGCGGAGCTCCCGGCACACGCTGACCCCGTCGCTGTCGGGCAGTCGGACGTCGAGCACCGCGACGTCCGGCCGCAGTGCGGGCACCCGGGCGAGCGCCTGCTCCGCCGTGGCGGCCTCCCCGATGACGGTGAGTCCGGGCTCGGCGTCCAGGAGGTCCTGTACGCCTCGGCGCACCACTTCGTGGTCGTCGAGCAGGAAGACCCGTACAGTCCTCTCGGCACCAGCGCGCTCCGTGCCGTCCGGCATGACCCAACTCCGTTCCCTGCGTGTGCCCGCCCTGGTGGGGGCCACTGCATTGTCTCCGGAGCCGGGGGCCGCCGACAGGGCCACAAGGCCCTACTCGACGCCGGTCCGCCGCCGTCCTCGCGACCGGGGGCCGGCCTGCCTCGCCGCCGTCCTCGGGACTCGCGCTCGGGCGGCTCTCACCCGGACCGGGTGCGCGGCGGGGCCCAGTCGCCCGGCCGCGCCGGACGTCCGCCAGGTGGGCCCGGCCTCCACCTCGGTGGCCGGGCGCGGAGTTCGGGCCGGATGTCGGCGGTGGGCCCGCTCGGCAGACTGGTCATCGGCGATCAACCTCCTCGGTCGCTGACCAGGCTGTCCGACCGGGAACCGCGAGCCGAGGGCCGAACGTCCCTCACCCGCCGAGTCGTTCGCCCCCGGTCGGACGCCGCCGACGGCGACACCCGGCCCGCCCCGCCGGGACCTTCGACGCCTGCCGTCGCCGATCCCGGGAACGCAGAGTGGTACAGCCATCCGGACCGAGAGGACTGACGACACCATGGCCACCCGCCACCTGTACTGGCTCGCCCGCCGCTGCCTGATGCGGATGCTCTCCTGGCAGCAGTGAACCCGGCTCAGCCCCCTGCGCCGGCGACGGTCAGTCCCGAGCGGCGGCGACGAGCGGATCGTGGTGGATCCGGTCGGCCGGCACCCCCGAGGCGAGCAGTGCGGCCCGCACGGCGCCGACCATGCCCGGCGGACCACTGACGTAGGCGATGTGCTCGGACCAGTCGCGTCCTTCGCCCAGTACGTCCGGCAGCGGTCCCGGCCCCGGCTCGGACCCCGCCCCGCCCCCGGTCACCGGAGTCACCTCCAGCCAGGGGAACCGCTCGGACAGCCTCGCCAGAGCCTCCCGGTCGTACAGGTCCGCCTGGCTGCGGGTGCCGACGAACAGGTGCGCCCGCTGCCCCCGCGCCCGCCGCTCGGTCAACTCCCCGAGGATCGCCTTCAGCGGGGCCAGGCCCGTGCCGCCGGCCACCAGCAGCACGTCCCTGGGGTCGTCCACCGCCGTCATCGCACCGCGCGGCGGCCCGAGCCGGACCGCGTCCCCGGCCCGGGTCCGTTCCACCAGCGCCTCGCTCACCCCGCCCGCGGCCGTCCGGCGGACGTGGAACTCCAGCACGCCGTCCGGCCGGGGCGCGCAGGCCATCGAGTACTGCCGCCACGTGTGCGGCAGCAGCGGCGACTCGATGGTCGCGTACTGCCCGGCCCGGTACGGGTACGGCTGGCCCGTCCTGATCCGGAGCACCGCGACATCCGGCCCGCGACGCTCGTGCCCGACCACCTGGCCGTGCCAGTACGGCGGTTCGGTGATGGCCGACTCCGCCCCGTCGACCATCGCCTTCACCGCGAACCGCAGCATCCGCAGCCACGCCTGCTCCAGCTCCACCGACCAGCCGGCCCCCGCCCGGCTGCGCAGCGCCGTCGCCAACGCCTCCTCGAACGCGTGGTAGTGCGCCGGCCACACCCCGAGCTTGCGGTGGTCGCCACCGAGCTGGCGGAGCACCGCGAGCACATGGTCGAGGCGGTGCAGGTTCTCGATCAGATACCTGAACATCCGCGCCAGGTGGTCCTGCTGGAACTCCATCGACTCCGGAAAGAGCGCGCGCAGATACGGCCTGCGCTGGAACATGAACGCGTAGAGCTGCTCGATGAGGACGTCGAACGGTGCCACCAGGTCCAGTCGGCTCATGATCAGCTGCTGGTCGCCGTGACCGTCGTACGCCGTCCCGCCCGGCGCGATGGCAGGCCGCGCGGCGAACGGCCCCTCCGGGCTGAGAATCTGCCGGCGCAACCGCATCGCATGGTGCCGGGCAAGCAGTCGGTCGTACTCGTCGGTCCTGGTGTTGATCTTCATGGCGCGAAAGCCTAACGCGCCGTCAACTTCCTTGAATTCATGGCCTGTTAGGCCCTGGCACAGCGAGGCCGAACGGCCCTTGACAGTGGTCGGCGCGTCGTTCCGCGCTTCGCCGTGCCGCACAGCGGCCCGCATGCTCGCTCGTGGTGTGGCGAACCCCGGCCTGGCGTCGGGGCGGTGGTTCCTGTGTGCTACCCGGGTTGGGCGAAGGTCGGGCCGCGGACGCGATCTCCAGCGAATCGTGGAAGAAATGAGGGCCCCTGGTGCACCACCAAGGCCGACCCGTCCCTGTCCGACATGGTCGCCAAGCTCCGCCGGGTGATCATCGCCGCCCGATTTACGCCCAACAGCCCAGGTGGACCCACAGATGAGGAAACCCGCGCCGTCCGTCACGCCTGGGCCGCAGTCAGCGCAACCTGATCACCCAGATCTGTCAGAACGTCGAAAGCCGAGATGTTCACCGGCGGACGGTATTTTCTGCGGTTCGTCCGGGGGCTGCTGCAGGAGATCTCTCCGATGTAGCGGGGGGACGGACTTGGGTGACCGGCCGGACGGCCCGTCCGTTCGGGTGCGTCCGAGCGATGAGCCGCCCCGGTGCCGGGGGCACGGCGGCTCATCGCGGAGCGGTGCTCAGGCGCCGGTGGTTGCCCTGCGGGGTTCGCTCGGCGCGAGGGGTGCGGCATGGGAGGGCGGTGCCGGGCGGACCCGGGCGGCGGTCACCGTGGCGCCGAGGGCCAGGACCACGGCCCCGAGCGGGAACCAGCGCTCGCCGAGGAGTGCGATGAACGCGCTGCCCGCGGCGCCGCCCGCGGCCGTGCCGAGGTAGAGGGCGCTGCTGTTGAGGGAGATGAGCAGAGGAGCATTGGCCGGGTCGATGGAGGCGAGCCGGTGGGGGAGGGCGACGGAGACCGACCAGCCCGCGATCGGCGTCACGACCGCGTAGGCCAGCGCGCCCGGCATGGTCGCGGCGGCCCAGGGCAGTGCCGCGAAGGCGAGCGCGGCGACCGTGCTGCCGACCAGTAGCACCCGGCGGGCGCCGAGCCGGTCCACCAGCCTGCCGCCGAGCCAGCTTCCGGCGACCGAGGCGACGCCCGTCACCAACAGGATCAGGCTGAGCCGGCCCGGGGCGCCGCCGGTGGCCGGGTGCACGGCGGTGGCGAGATAGATGTAGACGGACTGGAAGGCCAGGAAGAAGACCAGGGTGGTGGCGGCCGCGCCGAGCACACGGCGGTCGCCGAGCGGGGCGAACCGGGCCCGCAGACCGGGTGCCGTGGTGGACGGAGCGGGCAGGTCGCGCAGCATCAGAGCGATGCCGGCGAAGGCAGCGGCGCCCAGGGCGGTGACGAGCCACATGGTCAGCCGCCAGTCGGTTCGCCCGACCCAGGTGCCCAGCGGCACGCCGAGCGCGGTGGCGACGGTCATCCCGCCCAGCACCGTGGCCAGCGCCCGTCCGCGCCGCTCGGGCGGGACGACGGCGGTGGCGACGGCGTTGGCGGTCGGGGTGTAGAGCGCGGCTCCGGCGGCAGCCAGCGCCCGGGTGGCCAGCAGGAGGCCGTACGTCGGGGCGAGCGCGCTGAGCGCGTTGGCCACGGTGAACACGGTCAGTGCGGTGAGCAGCAGCCGGCGGCGCGGCCAGCGTGCGGTGAGCGTGGCGAGCACGGGGGCCAGCAGGGCGTAGGCCAGCGCGAAGACGGTGACCAGCTGGCCGGCCGCCGCGACGGAGACCCCCAGGTCGTCGGAGACGCGGCCGAGTATCCCGGCCATCACCATCGAATCGGTTCCCATGGCGAAGGTGCCGAGGGCGAGCAGGAGCAGGCGGAGGCGCACGGGTTCCCTCCCGGAGTGGCGTGCGGTCGATCGTTTGATACTCGTCAAACAATATGAATTGGTGGATGATTGTCAAACAGTCGTACCGAAGGAGGGCCGCCATGGCGGATGAGCTGCTGCCGCAGCCGGACACCGCGGACATCGAACTCGTCAAGGTGCTGCACGCCCTCGGCGACCCGGTGCGGCTGCGACTGCTCGCCATCTACGCCGACGGCGCGGAGCACACCTGCGACCCCCGCGGGCTCGGCCTCGAACAGCTCCACAAGTCGACCGTCTCCCACCACATGCGGGTACTGCGCGAGGCGGGCATCACCTCCACCAGGAGTGCCGGACGCAACCGCTTCGTCCGGCTGCGCCGCGACGACCTCGACGCCCGCTTCCCAGGCCTGCTGGACGCGCTGCTCGGCTCCCTCGAGGGCTGACCCGACCATTCGGGACCCCGGCGGAGGGGCCCGTTGTCGGAGCCGGGTGGGAGAATGTCCGGCGCACGGTGCCCCATGGCGGACGGCCCGGATCGCCGGGGACTGTGACCAAGTCGTGAGATTCCGGCTGCGCCCCTGTCAAGACCCGGGCGGCCACTGGCCGTTCGAGTACCGACTCGGTCGTTCCGAGCTGCGGATCAGGCCCGGTGGCACCGGTGGATGGGCCTTTGACTATCGGGGATCCGAGCGATGGTCGCATACTCTGACCTGACCGTCTTTCCGGCGGGAAGATCTTTTACAGGCACGGGAGTACACGGTGGTCACCCCAGCACCGGTCGGTCCTGGCTCCACACCGACGGCGCGGCAGCGCTTTCGCGCGTGGATGCTGGAGGGCCTGTCCGACATGGCCAAGCATCATCCAGGGCCGCACGCCCAGGCCCCCGAGGCCCACAAGGGGCAGCGGTGGTGGAAGGTCATGTGCCTGACCGGCCTGGACTACTTCTCGACCCTCGGCTACCAGCCGGGCATCGCCGCGCTGGCGGCCGGCCTGCTGTCCCCGGTGGCGACGATCGTCCTGGTGCTGGTGACCCTCTTCGGCGCGCTGCCGGTGTACCGCCGGGTGGCGCAGGAGAGCCCGCACGGCGAGGGCTCGATCGCCATGCTGGAGCGGCTGCTGTCGTTCTGGAAGGGCAAGCTGTTCGTCCTGACGCTGCTCGGCTTCGCCGCGACCGACTTCCTGATCACCATCACGCTCTCGGCGGCCGACGCCACCGCCCACCTGGTGGAGAACCCGCACCTGACCGGTACCTTGCACGGCCACCAGGTGATCATCACCCTGCTGCTGGTCGCCCTGCTCGGCGGGGTGTTCCTCAAGGGCTTCACCGAGGCGATCGGGCTGGCGGTGGTCCTGGTCGCGGTCTACCTGGCGCTGAACGTCGTCGTCGTGGTGGTGGGCCTGTACCACGTCATCGCCGCGCCGCACGTGATCACGGACTGGTCCAGCGCACTGACCGCCCAGCACGGCAACCCGGTGATCATGATCGGGGTGGCCCTGGTGGTCTTCCCGAAGCTGGCCCTCGGCCTGTCCGGCTTCGAGACCGGTGTGGCGGTCATGCCGCACATCGAGGGCGACCCCGACGACACCGAGGAGCGGCCCACCGGGCGGATCCGCGGCACCCGCAAGCTGCTGACCGCGGCGGCAGTGATCATGAGCGCGTTCCTGATCACCACCAGCTTCATCACCACCCTGCTCATCCCGGCCGATGAGTTCCAGACCGGAGGGAAGGCCAACGGGCGCGCCCTGGCCTACCTGGCGCACCAGTACCTCGGCGGGGCGTTCGGCAGCATCTACGACCTCTCCACCATCGCCATCCTCTGGTTCGCCGGCGCATCGGCCATGGCCGGCCTGCTCAACCTGATGCCCCGCTACCTCCCGCGCTACGGCATGGCCCCGCACTGGGCCCGCGCGGTGCGTCCGATGGTGATGGTCCTCACCGCCGTGGCCTTCCTGGTGACCTGGCTCTTCGACGCCGACGTGGACGCCCAGGGCGGCGCCTACGCCACCGGTGTCCTGGTGCTGATCAGCTCGGCCGCCATCGCGGTGACGATCGCCGCCCGCCGCGCCGGCCAGCGCGGCTGGACCGCGGCCTTCGCGGCCATCTCGCTGGTCTTCGTCTACACGACGGCGATCAACGTCGCCGAGCGCCCCGACGGTGTGAAGATCGGTGCCTGCTTCATCGCCGGGATCATCCTGGTCTCGCTGCTCTCCCGGCTGGCCCGCGCCTTCGAACTCCGGGTCACCAGCGTCAACTTCGACGACACGGCCGAGCGGTTCCTGCGGGACTGCGCCCACCGGACGATCAGGCTCATCGCGAACGAGCCCAACAGTCGCGACGTGGCGGAGTACCGCGACAAGCTCCGCCAGATCCGTGCCGACAACGACCTCCCGGCGGAGGACGACCTGGTCTTCGTGGAGGTCACCGTCCGGGACCCGTCGGACTTCGAGGCCGAGCTGACGGTACGCGGAGAGGTCATGCACGACCGCTACCGGGTGCTGGCGCTGGAGAGCTCCAGCGTCCCCAACGCCCTGGCGGCCCTGCTGCTGCACGTCCGGGACCTCACCGGCCAGCAGCCGCACATGTACTTCGAGTGGACCGAGGGCAACCCCTTCGCCCAGTTCCTGCGGTTCTTCCTGTTCGGCCAGGGCGAGGTCGCACCCGTCACCCGCGAGGTGCTCCGCGAGGCCGAACCCGACCGCAACCGCCGCCCCCGCGTCCACGTCGGCTGATCCCGCGGCCCGCCGGTCGGCGCCGGTGCGAACGGCGCCGACCGGGCCCGGAGGCTAGGGTGGAGGAGTTCAACCGGGCCTGGTCGGGGACTGGTGGTGGGCGATGTGATCCGCTGGGTCCACCTGGAGTCGCAGTGGCGCCGAGAGGCACTTCGGACCAATCTGTGGGTCGTCCCGACACTGGAGGTCGTCCTCGCCGGCGGCCTCTTCGCCGTCACCTGGGTGCTGGACCGGGCGGCGTACCGGGGCGCGCTGGCCCTGCCGCCCTGGGTGATCAGCGGAACGGCCGACGCGGCCCGGCAGATCCTCGCCGCCATCGCGGCGGCCCTGATCACCGTGGTCGGCGTGGTGTTCTCGATCATGATCGTGACGCTCACGCTGGCCTCCACCCAGTTCGGACCGCGGATGCTGCGGACTTTCATCCGCGACCGCACCACTCAGCTCACCCTGGGCACCTTCGTCGGGACGTTCGTCTATGCGATCCTCGCGCTGGTCTCCATCGGCCCCTCCTCGTACGGGGACTTCGTCCCGCACCTGTCGATCACCGTGTGCATGGTGCTGGTGCTGGCCGACCTGGCGGTGCTGATCTACTTCATCCACCACATCGCCACCTCCATCCAGTTGCCCCGAGTGATCGCCAGCATCGCGGCCGAACTGTCCGAGGCGATCGAGGCGGGCGCGGGGGAACCGGAGTGGGAGGGCGAGGTCGAGCGCGGACCGTCGGCGGCCGAGCTGCACATCCGGCTGGACGAGTCGGGAGCGGCGGTGCCGGCCCCGGCCAGCGGCTATCTGCAGTTCATCCGCCACCGCACGCTGGTGCGCATCGCCACCGAACTCGATGCCGTCATCCGGCTGGACCACCGCCCCGGGCACTTCCTGGTCCAGGGACACCAGCTGGCCACGGTCTGGCCCGCCGCGGCGGCGCCCGAGGTGGCCCGCAGCTTCGCCCGGGCCCACATCACCGGCCCCTCCCGTACGCTCGCCCAGGACATCGCCTTCGCGGTCGACCAGCTGGTCGAGATCGCCATCCGGGCGCTGTCGAGTGCGGTGAACGACACCTTCACCGCACTGACCTGCATCGACTGGCTGGGCGAGGGCCTGTGTCGGATCGCGGCCGGCTGGCAGCCCAACCCGGTCCACCGGGACGAGGCGGGCCACATCCGGGTGATGGCGGTGCCGGTGAGCTACGAGCGACTGGTCCAGCGTGCCTTCGAGAAGATCCGCCAGGCCGGCCACGGCATGCCGGCGGTACTGATCCGGCAGCTCGACGCACTCGCGCAGATCATGGCGGAGACCACCACCCCGGAGCAGCGCCGGGTCCTGCTGGAGCAGGCCGATATGATCGACCGGCTGAACGCCGAGACGGTCACCGAAGCGGCCGACCGCGCCGACGTCCACCGCCGCTACCTGGCCGTGCTCGCGGTCCACGCGAGCCTGACCGAGCAGCCCTGACCCGCCGGCTGCCGTCCGGCGGCACGAAGGACCCCTCGGGCGGAGTCTCACGGCGTAACGGCGCTGGCGGTTCGGACCAGGCCGCGCCGCACACACCTCCTCGCGGAACAGGGAGGTCGGCGGCGGCCGGTCGGTACGCTCAGTCCGAGCGGCGGATCGCAAGCAGGGCGGCGTCGTCGTCGAGGCCGGCACCGACGTGGGCGTGCACGTCGGCGATGAGGTGGTCCAGCAGGGCGCCGGGGTCCTGCTCGGGCAACTGGGCCAGCCGCTGGGCGATGGGATAGAACCGGCCGTCGGGGTCGCGGGCCTCGGAGATGCCGTCGGTGTGGAGCAGCAGCAGATCGCCCTCGCCGAACCGCACCTGGCCGGCCCGGTAGCGTCCGCCGGTCAAGTTCAGCAGGGCCAGCGGTGGAGCGTCGACCGGCGGTCGCACCTCGCTCACCCCGGTGGCGGTCCGCAGCAACGGCGGCGGGTGGCCGCAGTTGACCACCCGGACCGGGCCCGCTCCCTGCGGGACGTCGAGCAGCACCGCCGTGACGAAGTCCTCGGAGCTCAGGTCGCGGCGCAGCGCCGAGTCCAGCCGGGTCGCCACCTCGGCCAGGTCGTCCTCGGCCCTGGCGGCCTCGCGGAACACCCCGAGGACGTCGGCGGCCGTCTCCACCGCGATCAGCCCCTTGCCCCGGACGTCGCCCAGCAGCACCCGGATCCCCCTCGGGGTGCGGACCACCTCGTAGAGGTCGCCGCCGATCCTGGCCTCGGCGGCCGCCGCCAGATACCGCACGGCGATCCGCAGCGGGCCCACCCGCGACGGAACCGGCCGCAGCAGTGCCCGCTGGGCGGTCTCCGAGACGGTGCGGACCTGGCGCAGCTCCCGTTCGCGCGAGGCGACCAGTGCGACGTTCGCGCTGCTTATCAGCGCGACGGCGAGCACCGCACCGGCGGCGGTGGCATGGACGGCCGGGGACACCAAGGGATTGGTGAAGACCAGGAGCAGCACCACCATCGTGGTGAGGACCCCGGCCAGCAGCGGTACCAGCGCCCGCCGGGTGCCCACCCCGGCCAGTACCGGGACCGCCGTCAGCACGGGGGAGAAGGTGGACTTCGGCCCGGTCGCGAGATCGAACGCGACGGTCGCCGCGGTCACCACGGCCCCGGCCAGCACCAGCCAGCGGAAACCCACGGGCGAGAGCGGCACGGAGCGCGGCGGCCGACCGCGGATGCCCCCGGCGTCGTCGGACACTGCGGCCGCCCTTCTTCCGGACGGCCCCACCTGCCGGAGCCGTTCCCTTTCTCCTACTGTTCACCACCCGGCGCGGGTCTGCGACAGGGAGCGAGGCGGCGCGGGCCCGGGGCCCGATGCCGTCAGCCGGGAGCCACTGTCGACGCCCGTACGGCCCGCTCAGGCGGCCACCCGGTCGGCCGGTCCCCCGGAAGGGGTGGGCCAGCTCTCCAGGGTGCGCCGGCTGCGGAAGCTGTGCCGCTCCCCGGTGACCGGGTCGGTGAACTCCAGAGCCCTGGCCAGCAGTTGCAGCGGGGAGCGGAAGTCGTCCAGGGCTATGCCCGGGACGATCTCCGGGTAGAGCGGGTCGGACAGGATCGGCACGCCCAGGCTGCACATGTGCACCCGCAGCTGGTGAGTCCGGCCGGTCACCGGGGTGAGGCGGTAGCGGCCCAGCGCACCCCGGGTCTCGGCCAGTTCGATCCGGCTCTCGCTGTTGGGCGGGCCGGGGACCTCCTGGGCGGTGAGGACGCCGTGCTCCTTGACGATCCGGCTGCTCACCGTGCGCGGCAGGTCGAGCGCCGGATCGTAGGGCGCGACCGCCTCGTACTCCTTGCGCACCCGCCGCTCCTGGAACAGCCCCTGGTACGCGGCCCGGTGCTCGGGCCGGATGACGAACATGGCGAGGCCCGCGGTCAGCCGGTCGAGCCGGTGCGCCGGGCTGAGCGTGGGCAGGTCGAGCTCCCGGCGCAGCCGGGCGAGCGCGCTCTGGGTGATGTGCTGTCCGCGCGGTGACATCGCCATGAAGTGCGGCTTGTCCGCGACCACCAGGTTCTCGTCACGGTGCAGCACCGTGATCGGAAACGGCACCGGGGCCTCGTCGGGGAAGTCGCGGTGGTACCAGAGGAAGGCACCCGGTGCGTACGGAGTGTCGGGTGCGATCGGTCCGCCCGTCCCGACCACTGCGCCCTCGCCGAGCATGGCGTCGATCACCGACGCCGGTACCGGCAGCCGGTCGACCAGGTGGTCGCGGACCGTGGCCCACACACGGTCCATGGGCAGGCGGAGGCGGACCGGGTCGATGCCCAGTCGTTGCGGCAGGGGGGCGGGCGGTGCCTTGGTCTTGCGTCTCATCGCGGGTCAGCGTAGCGGTCGGCCGGGAGCGCGGGCGAACCCAATCCAATAACAGGCCGATCGCATACCCACTTGTGAATGTAAATAGGACTATTTCTGGGATTCGAGAAAGGTATTGCGCTGTCGATCAGTGCGGATATTTAATTGTCCCGCCCTGCTTCTCATGGAAGGAAACACGGTGTCCAAGTTCCGGAATTACTTCTCCGTCGCGCTCGCGACCACCGCGCTCGCCGTCGGCGGCGTGCTGGCCGGCAGTGCGTACGCTTCCGCATCTGCCGCGACCGGCCACGGCGTACGGGAGGTCAAGAGCGTCAGGAGCGATTCCCACTTCTACCCGCCGGCCACGCTGCACAAGAACCAAGCGTGGACTTCCGGGAACGGCCGGACGGTGCTCCGGGTCCAGGAGGACGGCAACTTCGTGCTCTACAAGGACGGCAGGCCGGCCTGGCAGGCCCCCGGCGCCTGGCCGAACGGCGACGCCGCGGTGATGCAGGAGGACGGCAACTTCGTGCTCTACGACCGGAACGGCCACCCGCTCTGGGCCTCCAACACCTGGCACCGGGGCGCCTACGTGGCCGTGCAGGACGACGGCAACGTGGTCGTCTACGACCACAACAACCGTCCGGTCTGGGCCACCAACACCGGGGACTGACATCGACTCCCCGCGTCACTGAACGGCCGTCGGCCTTCGCGCCCCGATTGATTCGGGCGCGAAGGCCGACGTGCCGATTCCCGGAATTACGTACCGGGGTGCTCTGAATCCGCAGTCGCCGATGCGTCGGGCTCCGGCGTCCCCGGGCTCCGCCACCCCGGCGGACGTCCAGGCTCCCGATGTCCCCGGCCCCAGGCGCTCCGGGGCCGGGGACATGCGGGCTCAGATGTCGCGGAAGGTCTCGATCTTGGCGCCGACCGAGTTCAGTCGCTCGGCCAGGTCCTCGTAGCCGCGGTTGATGACGTACACGTTGCGCAGTACGGATGTGCCCTCGGCCGCCAGCATCGCCAGCAGGATCACCACCGCCGGGCGCAGCGCGGGCGGGCACATCATCTCGGCCGCCCGCCAGCGCGTCGGCCCCTGGACGAGCAGCCGGTGCGGGTCCAGCAGCTTGACGTCGGCGCCGAGGCGGCCCAGCTCGGTGAGGTAGATAGCGCGGTTCTCGTAGACCCAGTCGTGGATCAGCGTGGTGCCGTGGGCGGCAGCGGCGATCACCGCGAAGAACGGGATGTTGTCGATGTTGATGCCCGGAAAGGGCATCGGGTGGATCTTGTCGATCGGTGCGGTGAGCTTGCAGGGGCGCACGGTCAGATCCATCAGCCGGGTGCGGCCGTTGAGCGCCGGGTACTCGGAGCTGCGGTCGTAGTCCAGACCCATCTGCTCCAGCACGGCGAGCTCGATCTCCAGGAACTCGACCGGCACCCGGCGGATCGTCAGCTCGGAGGAGGTGACCACGGCGGCGGCCAGCAGGCTCATCGCCTCGACCGGGTCCTCGGCGGGCGCGTAGTCGACGTCACAGGTGATCTCCGGCTTGCCGTGCACGGTGAGGGTGGTGGTGCCGATGCCCTCGATCCGCACGCCCAGCCGCTCCAGGAAGAAGCACAGGTCCTGGACCATGTAGTTCGGGCTGGCGTTGCGGATCACGCTCACCCCGTCGTGCCGGGCGGCGGCCAGCAGGGCGTTCTCGGTCACGGTGTCGCCGCGCTCGGTCAGCACGATCGGCCGGTCCAGCGAGACCGCGGGCGAGACGCTGGCGTGGTAGCTGCCGCCGGTGGTGGCCACGTCAAGGCCGAAGCGGCGCAGCGCGGTCAGGTGCGGCTCGACCGTTCGGGTGCCGAGCTCGCAGCCGCCGGCGTACGGGATCTCGAAGTGGTCGGCGCGGTGCATCAGCGGGCCGAGGAACATCAGCACACTGCGGGTCCGCCGGGCGGCCGCGACGTCCATGGCCGCCAGGTCCAGCTCAGCGGGTGGGGTAAGTTCCAGATCGCGTCCGTCGTTCAGCCAACGGACCTTGACGCCGATGCTGGTGAGGACGTCAAGGATGCGATAGACCTCCTCGATCCTGGCGACCTCCCGGAGGGTGGTCCGACCGGTGGTCAGCAGCGAGGCACAGAGCAGCGCGACGCAGGCGTTCTTGCTGGTGCGGACGTCGATGGAGCCCGACAGCCGGGTGCCGCCGGCTACCCGCAGGTGCATCGGACCCGCGTAGCCGAGCGAGACGATTTCGCTGTCCAGGGCCTCGCCGATGCGGGCGATCATCTCCAGGCTGAGGTTCTGCTTGCCCTGCTCGATCCGGTTCACCGCACTCTGACTGGTGCCCAGGGCCTCGCCGAGCTGGGCCTGAGTCAGGCCTCGGTGCTGACGGGCATCACGGATGAGCTTGCCGATGCGCATGAGGTAGTCGTCGGTCACGCAGCAGACCATATCTCATATTTGAGATACGGCAGGCGCGGGGTGGCTCCGGAGTCGACACCGGGCGCCGTGCCGCAGCCCCTAGGCTGACCCTCATGGCGACCACTCTTCCCGAGCCCGCGCCGGCCACCGTCGGCGTGACCGAGCTGCTCCAGGACCTGTACGGCGGCTACGCCGCACTCCGCGCGACCGCTCCCGTGCAGCGGATCACCGGCCCCGACGGACTGCCGTTCTGGCTGGTCACCAGGTACCAGGACGTCAAAGACCTGCTCGCCGACCCGAGGCTCTCGCTCGACAAGCGCCATGCCCTCCCCGGCAACTACCGAGGTCTCGCGCTGCCACCGACCCTGGACGCCAACCTGCTCAACATGGACCCGCCGGACCACACCCGGATCCGCCGTCTGGTCTCCCAGGCGTTCACGCCACGGCACGTCGAGCAGTTGCGCGCCCCCATCCAGCGGACCGCCGACGACCTGCTCGACCGGATCGCCCCGCTCGGCCGCGCCGACCTGGTCGCCGACTACGCCGGCCCCTTCCCGATCGCCGTCATCTGCGACCTGCTCGGCGTCCACCCCGAGGACCGGCGCGACTTCCGCGCCTGGACCGACGCCGTCATCACTCCGGACCCGTCCCGTCCCGAGCGGGCCGGGGCAGCCGTCGCGGCCATGCTGGAGTTCTTCTCCCGGCTCATCGCACGCAAGCGCGCCGAGCCGGGCGAGGACCTGCTGTCGGCGATGATCACCGCCCGGGACGAGGGCGACCGCCTCAGCGAGGACGAACTCACCTCGCTCGCCTTCCTGATCCTCTTCGCCGGCTACGAGAACACCGTCCAGCTCATCGGCAACAGCGTCCTCGCCCTGCTCGACCACCCCGAGCAGCTCGCCGAACTGCGCCGCGACCCCGCCCTGCTCCCCGCCGCCGTCGAGGAGCTCACCCGCTACGACACCCCCGCGCCGCTGGCGATCCGCCGCTTCCCGCTGGAGGACCTCACCATCGGCGACGTCACCATTCCCGCCGGGGAGACGGTGCTGCTCTCCCTCGGCTCGGCCAACCACGACCCGGACCACTACGAGCAGCCCGACCGGCTGGACCTCCGACGCCGGGACAGCGCCCACCTCTCCCTAGGGCACGGGATCCACTACTGCGTCGGCGCGCCCCTGGCGCGGATGGAGACCGGCATCGCCATCGCCACCCTGCTGCGGCGCTTCCCCGAGCTGGCCCTGGACGTCCCGCGCGACACCCTGCGCCGGCGGCCCTCGATCCGGGCCCGGGGGCTGCTGGCCCTTCCGGTGCGGTTCTGACCCCAAGCGCCTGGCCGGCCGGGCCGTGCTCTCGACAACCACCCGGCCGATCGGACGGGCGCCAACGCGCCAGGCGCGCCGCCCCCAACTCGCAAGCCGTGCTGAGAACATGGGGGGATGAGTGGGAAGCCGACCGGTGCCGGGGAGTCGCTGCCGGCCGTCCTGATGGTTCTGACCGTGGTCAGCGGCTTCCTCGACGCGGTCAGCTTCCTCGGTCTCGGCAGGGTCTTCACGGCCAACATGACCGGCAACGTGGTCCTGGTCGGCTTCGCGGCGGCGGGCGCGCCGGGGTTCTCGGCCGCGGCCTCGTTGACCTCGCTGGCGGGGTTTCTCGTGGGCGCCTTGGCGGCCGGACGGTTCGCGGTGGCGATGAACTCCCACCCGGCGCACCGGTGGTTCGGCGGAGCGCTGGCGGCGGAGGCGGTGCTGACCGGCCTGGCCGCCGCCGTCGCGGCGCTGGCCTCGGATGAGGCGGGCCGCTACGCGGTGATCGCCGTACTCGCGGTGGCCATGGGCATCCGCAACGCCTCGGTGCGCAGGGTGGCCGTCGCCGACCTGACCACCACCGTGCTCACCATGACGCTGACCGGCCTGGCCGCCGACTCGCGGCCGGCCGGCGGCACGGGCCCGCGTTCCGGGCGCCGGGCCGGGGCGGCGGTAGCGATGGGGCTCGGCGCCTTCCTCGGCGCCGGGTTCCAAACGCACCACGGAGTGGCCTGGTCGCTGCTCGTGAGTACCGTCGTGGTCACGGCGTTGGCCGTCGGCTACGTGGCCCACGGTGAGCTCACCGTGCGCTGACCCGCAAGGAGCCGGCCCGGGTGCGCGGGAGAGCCAGCCGGGCCGAGGGGGAGCGGGCCAGGGCGCCGCACGGTGCCTGGGCAGGACGATCACCTGTGGGATGTGGGGGTAGGCGATCGAGCACGCCGGGCCGGACACCGTGCGGCACACCGGTGGGCCGTCGGGGATCACTGCCGCCAAGCCTATGCCGTACCGGGTGCGGTGACGATGGACTCGATTCGGGGATCATGGTGGTTTCCTCCACCCCGGCTGCGGTACTCGCCCGGTGAGAGGCCGGTCTCGCGGCGGAAGAACCGGCAGAAGTACGCGGGATCGGCGAAGCCCGCCTCCTCGGCTATCTGTCGTACCGTCAGATCCGTTCGCAGGAGCAGCCGTTGTGCCTCGAGCGTCTGGCTGCGCCGGATCAGGCTGCCCGGGGTCAGGCCCAGCGCCGACTTCACGATCTCGCTCAGGTAGCCGGCCGAGATGCCCAACTCCCGTGCGTACGAGCGCACCGAGCGTTCCGCCCGCCCCGGTCGGGCGATCAGGCGGGTGAACTCGGCCACCAACTCGGCCGGTCGTCCGCCGACCCGGTCCTCGGCCGCCGGGGCGTCGACCGTACCGGCCGCCGCCCGCAGTGCCCACACCGACAGCACGTGCAACTGCGAGCGCAGCACCCCGGCGTACCCCATCTCGGCCGCCCGGTACTCCCGGGCCATCGCCTCGATCAAGTCGCCGAACCGCCGCGCCGCTCCCTCGTCCAGACTCAGCCACGGGCGGCGGCTCAGCTCGCGAAGCACCGCACCGTCCTCGGGGTGGGCCAGTAGGAACTCCTCGTTGAAGAGCATCACCCAGCCGTTGACGTCGTCGGCGTCCTCCCAGTGGTGGACCTGGCCGGGGGTGATCACGCACAGGTGCGGCGGGCGCAGTGGTCTGCGGGCCAGGTCCACCACGTGGCAGCCGGAGCCGTCGGCGATGTAGACGATCTCGTAGAAGGAGTGCCGGTGCGGAAAGGCCGCCCGTGACAGCGGGCCGATCGAGTCGAAGGAGCCGATCGCGAACGGCGGTACCTGCGGGGCCGGTACCTCCAGTACGTGCAGCGGGACCGCGAGGTCCCGCACCCCACCCGGCCCGGGGCCTCGGGTCTCGCGTGTCCGCTCCGCCACCGAGTGCCGTGCGGGCCGCTCGTCAGCCCACTGCCCGGCCGTCGGCTTCCCGGCCGGGCCCAGGACGGGACCTGGCTCCAACGATCGCTCCATCGCAGCAGTCTGCGGGCACCGCCGGGGGGCGTCCACCCCGCCAGGCGGTGGCCGTCTCACTCCGCGGGGTCGGCCTGCTCCTTCCGGTGCTGCTGGTGCTCCCAGAGGGCGTGGCCCGCCAGGGCGCCCGCGAAGACCGCGAAGCCCACCCCGACCAGCCAGGACTGCACCACCAGCACCGTGCCGATCACGCCGTAGGAGAGCGCGTTGGAGATGATCAGCGGGCGGAAGACCAACTCGGAGAAGAACCGCAGTCCGACCAGCGCCAGTACCGTCAGCGCGGAGCCGGGGAAGAGCGCCCGCCACGGCACCCGGCCGCCGAGCAGCAGCCACTTGGTCCACCAGAAGAACAGCAGGCCGCCGCCGAGCGCGGTCGCGAGCCGGAGCGCGGGCTGGGCCGGGCTGGATTGCCAGGGCACGCCGGCCCAGGAGGCGACCAGCAGGAAGCCGACCAGCCCGGCGAGCCCGATCGCCTGCCGCCAGACGGCGTGCCAGGCGGCCGGGGGCAGCCGCCAGACACGTTCGTAGCCGGTCTGCACGGCCGCCATGAAGGAGATGCCGAAGACGCTGGCGACTGCGAGGCTGAGCGCGGTGGTGGTGCTGAGCGCCTGGGTCGGGGAGGAGAACAGGTCCCGGACCTCCTGTGCGGAGCGGCCGGAGAGTCCGAGCCCGTCCACCACCCAGCCGGCGAACCCGGCCCCGTGCACGGGGGAGGCGGCGGCGACCACGATCAGCAGCGGGACGAGGGTGACGAAGCCGAGGGCTGCGAAGCCCATCGCCCGGTGCATCAGCTCCATCTCGCGCCCGTGGCGCCAGATCCGGTGGACCGCGATCCGGATCGCTCCGTGCCTGGGCAGTGGTCCGGTGAGCGCGCTCGCCCCGGTCCGGCGGTTGCCCCGCGGCCCGGGCCCGGCCGCGCGCTCGGGTGCTCCGGACATGGTCACCGATCACCTCCGTCCCCAGACTCTCATCCGGCACCCGCCCGGGCCCGGCCGGACACGGCTCGCCGCCCGTCCGGAGCCGACCGCTCTCCGCGGAGCCGCATGTCCACCCTGGCTGCCCGGGCCTTGGGGCGGTGTGTCCGGAAAGCGGCCGTGAGCCCTCCAGTCACCAGAGGTCGGTGCGGTGTCCCGATACCAACTCGCCGATGTGCGAGAGGACTTCACCGGCCGGTCGCGGATCGAGCCTGCGGCCGTCCCGTAGCCGCAGCGCGATCTCGTCGACGGCCGCCTCGCGGGCGCCGATGACGGCCTGGTACGGGACGAGCCGGGCGGCGCGGATCCGGGCGCCCAGGCTTCCCTGTGCCGGGCCGGCCGACTCGGCGCGCAGTCCCCGCTCCAGGCAGCGCTCCACGAAGGCCGCGGCCGCCGGGGCCTCCTCCTCCGACACCGGGAGCGCCACCACCTGGACCGGTGCCAGCCAGGCCGGGAAGGCGCCGCCGTGCTGCTCGATCAGGTGGGCGACGGCCCGCTCGACGCTGCCGATGATCGCCCGATGGACCATCACCGGGCGGTGTCGAGCGCCGTCCGGGCCGATGTAGCCGAGGTCGAACTGCTCCGGCTGGTGGAAGTCGACCTGAACGGTGGACAGGGTCGCCTCCCGGCCGGCCCCGTCCGCGATCTGCACGTCGATCTTCGGGCCGTAGAAGGCCGCTTCGCCCGCCACCGCCTCGTACTCCAGCCCCGAACTCCCCAGCACCTCGGTGAGCAGCGCGGTCGAGCGCTCCCACAGCTCCGGCGCGGCGACGTACTTCCCGCCCTCGCCCGGCAGCGACAGCCGGATCCGCGCCGGGGTGATCCCCAGCGCCCGGTAGGCGCGCCGGATCAGCTCCAGGGCCGCCCGTACCTCGTCGGCGACCTGGTCGATGGTGCAGAAGACGTGCGCGTCGTTGAGCTGGATCGCCCGCACCCGGGTCAGCCCGCCCAGCACCCCGGACAGCTCCGAGCGGTACATGCCGCCCAACTCGGCCACCCTGAGCGGGAGTTCGCGGTAGCTATGGGCCCGGGAGCGGAAGATTACTGCATGGTGCGGACACAGGCTCGGGCGCAGCACCATCTGCTCACCGCCCAGGTCCATCGGTGGGAACATGTCGTCGCTGTAGTGCGACCAGTGTCCCGAGATCTCGTAGAGCTCGCGCTTGCCGAGCGCGGGCGAGTAGACGTGGCGGTAGCCCGCCCGGCGTTCCACCTCGCGGATGTACTCCTCCAGGCTGTGCCGGACGGCGGCGCCCGCGGGCAGCCAGTACGGCAGACCGGAGCCGATCAGCGGGTCGGTGTCGAAGAGGTCCAGCTCGCGGCCGAGCTTGCGGTGGTCGTGCATGGGTGGTGGTCTCCCTGTGATCGGGTGGGGCGGGCGACCACGGGATCCACACGACGAAGCCCCGGGGCACTCGCCCCGGGGCTTCGCGGTAGGAACACGAGTCAGCGCGCCGGGACCGAGTCCGGCGTCGTCGTCAGGTTCACAGCGCGCTTCATGCGATCAACGCTAGCAGCGATCATGCCGCTCGGACAACGGTGTTCACCGCTCCGTGGCCCGGCGCCGTCAGCGCAGCACGTCGGCCAGCTGCGGCACCAGCTCCGGTCTGGACAGCTCGAAGGCCAACCAGGAGCCGTCGCCGAACTCCAGGTCCAGCCGGCAGCGTTGCCGGGCGGGATGCCGCTCACCCCGGCGCCGGTACGTGCCGTGCGGCAGCTCGGCGATCACCTGGGCGTCGTACGGTTGGTCGTGCACCCGGCTACAGGTCAGCAGGAGCAGCCGATGGCTGGTCACGGCCAGGGCGATGCGGGTGCTGAGTTCGGCGGGCGGCCGGTCGCCGGAGAGGTAGTAGGACACGAGCAGACGCCCGGCCGCGCTCTCCCAGTCACCGGACCAGGCGCCGCCGTGGAACCTCCGCCGGATCGCCGGGTAGACCCGGTTCTCCACCCACTCCGCCGCGGCCTGGAACCAGGTGGGCGGCCAGAGCCAGACCAGGAAGCCGAAGGCCCGCTCCAGGCCGCCCGCCTCGCGGTCGGGCTTCGGCAGGTAATCGCGGGGGAGGGCGGGAAGCAGGCCGTCGAGATAGCCGGGAGCCGCGGCCAGGAGGGTCTCCCCCGGTCGCAGGTGGGCCGCCGCGACGGGGTGCAGCCAGGCGGCCCCGGCGGGTGCCGGGGCCGGGGCCCCCTCCGGCGGGAGCTGGGAGGTGCTCACCCGAACGCCTCCTCGATGCGGCCGCGGTCGACGTGGTACGGCTCGGGCTCCTGGGTGCCGTGCGGGTCCAGCGAGCGCTGTCCGGTGTCACTGGTGAGGAACTCCTTGAGCGGGTCCTTCCAGTTGTTCTCCATGCCGAGCCCGTGCTCGACCGCGCCCAGGGTGTGCTCGCCGAGCTGACCGGCCACCACATGGTGCGCGAGCCGGTCCCGGAGGCTGAGGCCATTGGGGTTCTTGAGCATGCTGCCGTTCTGACGGATCACCTTGGCCGCCGCCCGGACCGCCTGCCGCGCCTTCTTGATCTCCTCGACCGACTTGCCGGCCCGTTCGGCCGCCTTCAGCTCCTTGACCGCCTCCATCAGCTCGCGCAGGGTCTTGGCCAGTCCCGCCGAGACCTTCTCGATCTTCGCGATGTACACGGTCACCTCGGCCTCGCTGACCAGGGCGTCCACCACGGTGGCAAGGCCGGCCGTGAACAGGTCGAGGATGAAGCTGGTCGCGAGCATGCCGACCAGCAGGTCGATCAACTCGGTGATGAGGTGGATCACCGTCTCCTCGGCCAGCGCGCACTCCGCGGCCGCCTGGCCGAGGATCCCGGCCGTCTGGGCCATGTCCTCGGCGGTGCCGTCCATCGCCTGGACGATCTCACCCATGTGCCGCCCGAAGGCCTCCGAGGCCTGCCCGTGCCAGTTCGCCGAGAGCTGCCGGGCGCCGGACCGCAGGTCGTCGGCGACCTTCTGCATCTCGACCGCCTGCCGCTGCCAGTCCTTGGCGGCCTCGGTGAGCAGTTCCGGGGCTCCGGTGACCTTTTCGAGCAGTTTGATGGCGCCGGTCTGCTCCAGCGTCCACTGTACGGCGTCGTCCAGGGCGCCGTCGATCCCGCTGCGATCGGGCTTCTTGGCCTCCTGGATCTGTGGCGGCGTCAGATGACCGGGCTGCTGCGCCCACTGGTACGCCTCGCCGCTGTCGGCGGGTCCGCCGGGGTCGATCATCAGGCACCCCCGCCCATGGCGCCGCTGGTGGCCGACTCGGCGTCGCGGTAGTTGCCGCTCGCGCCCGTCAGCCCCTCGACGGTCTCCCGCAGTAGGCCGTCCAGGTCCAAGCAGTCCTGCACGTCGGCGTCGGAGTGCTCCTGGTAGGCCGAGTGCAGGTTCTGTGCGTCGGGCAGCAGGCCGAAGGCGCCCGAGGGGACCGAGATCGAACCGATCGCGCTCATGATCTGCGACACCCGCTCGGCCGCGTCCTCCACCTGTCTGGCGTAGACGTCGAGGGCGTCGGGCTGGACATGATATCCGTCTGACACGCTTCCCCCTTTTCCGGCGATGTACCTTGCGCACCGCGCTGGGGCGATGAGGTTATCGCATATGCAAGTCCGCTCAGAGTCGGTCCGACTGCGTTTCAGAAAAGTCTCGTAAAGAAATTCCCATGAAATCGTGGCCGCTTGAACCGGGCTCGCCGGGCGCCTCGGGTGACCGGGTCGAGGCGGGACGGCGGCATTCCGGGAAAGCGCCGCAATCGCACGGGTGAAACGGTGTGGAATCGGCTGACGGCCGCGCCGAATCCGACGAAGAGAAAGATCAGTGCGAACAGCAGTGCCAGTAGCGGCCAGACGAATCGCAGGGCGATCCCGCCACCGAGCGAGTTGTCAGCGGCGGGAGGAGGCGACGCCGGTGGCGAAGGGGTTGACGGTCGAGCAGGGCGCACCGATGCCCACCCCGAGGACGATCGTGCCGGTCGCCACCATCCGGTCGTAGCCGAGAGCCAGCATCAGCGGCACGATCGGGCCGTAGAACCCGAGCGCCTCCTCCGTGAAGCCCTCGACCGTGCCGAGCGGGGAGAGGGCCGCCACGATCCCTGCGATCAGCAGCGCACCCCGGCTGCGCAGGGCGTGCGCCAGGCGCTTGATGCCCCGGTCGAGTGCGCCGGTCGCGAAGACCACCGCGATGAACGCCCCGAGCTGTCTGCTTGTCAGCAGAGGACTCCCTCAACTTCCCTGTTGATCCATAAGTGATGTACTTTTAGGGTCAATAGCGGAGCCCGATGCGGGTGGAGCATGGTTGGGAGGGCGTGGTGCGGCAGCTCTACTACTCGGTGGAGCAGGTGGCGGACGTGCTGGGACTGCACGTAAGGACGGTGCGCGGGTATGTGCGGGAGGGGCGCCTTAAGGCGACCCGGGTCGGCCGGCAGTACCGGATCACCCGCGAGGACCTGGAGGCCTTCACCGGTGTGTCCGCCCCCTCGACTGCCCGCCGTACCCGCCACGCCGAGGTGTCCGGCATCGTGCAGATCGACGCGATCAGCGCCGAGGAGACCGTCCGCCTGACCAACACGGTGATCGCCGCCGCGCAGAGCCGGCGCGGCGGGGAGAGCGGTGACCACCTGCGGGTGGAGACCGTCTACGACGAGGAGCGAGCGGTCCTCAAAATCATCGCGCTGGGCGGCCTGGGCACCGTGGCGGACCTGCTGAAGGTCGTCGAGGCGCTGGTCGACGAACCGCGCTGACCGGCGTTCCACGCAGGCTGAGCCGAAGCCGGCACTCCCACCGAGGCGGGAAACCCGATCAAGGACCGGGCGCGACCGCGCCCGGAACTCCTGCCCACGACAGAAGGGACACAACCCCATGGCCGACATGCTCCAGCAGCTCGAAGGCACACCCGTCCTGGTCTGCGCACCGGACGGTGCACCGCTGAGCGGCGAGCACGAGGCGACCGACCTGATCGGCAACGGGGCCTACCGGGGCGCAGCCTGGGTCGCCGTCCCGGTCGAGCGGCTCACGGACGACTTCTTCCGGCTGCGGACCCGCGTCGCGGGCGACATCGTCCAGAAGTTCGCCAACTACCGGCTCGGGCTCGCCGTCATCGGGGACATCTCCCGGCACGTGAGCGTCAGTACCGCGTTGGAGGACTTCGTCCGCGAGAGCAACCGCGGCCGCCAGCTCTGGTTCCTGCCGGACCTGGACGCCCTGCGGACCCGGCTCGCGGACCGCTGACGGCCGGAGACGTCGAACGCGGGCTTCCGGCGCCCGCCGGTGCGTCCGCACCGCGGCGAAGGGGCCGGGCGCCGGCCCGACCCCTTCGCCGCGGTGCGGACGCTCAGCCGAGCTTGGCCTTGAGGAAGCCCGCGCCGTTGTAGGAGCCCCAGCCGGTCACCTTGTCGTAGCCCTTGGCCGCGCTGTAGGCGCCGTTGGAGCCGCTGGTGACGTCGTGGAAGGCGGCGCCGTAGCCGGTCGAGGACGCCAGCGAGTAGATGGTGCTGTTGGCGAAGCCGAATGCGGGCTTCGACTTGGCCTTGGCCTCGCTGTTGTAGACGGCGGTGAACGCCGCCCAGTTGGGAGCGGCCGCGCTGGTGCCGCCGTATGTGTACCAACCGCCCCCGGTGTAGACGGCCCAGCCGCTGGCGGGGTCGGCGACGGCGGCGACGTCGGGCACCGTGCGCTTGGCGCCGGTGTTCACCTTGGTCTGGTAGCTCGGGGTGGCGAAGACCGAGGAGACACCGCCGCCGCTGCCGCTCCAGGCGGTTTCCCGGCTCCAGCCGCCCGAGGAGGTGGTGGAGAGCGTGGTGCCTCCGGTGCCGGTGACGTACGGGTCGGCGGCCGGGAAGTCCACCGAGGTGCCGCCGTTGCCGGCGTCGTCGGAGCCGTTGTCACCCGAGGCGGCGTAGACCGACTGCCCCTGGGCAGCGGCCTCCTTGAAGTCGGTGTCCACCGCGACCCGGTTGGACGCCGTCTCGCCCGCCTCGTAGATGCCCCAACTGATCGAGATGACCGGCACGTTGTCGCTGACCAGCTTGCCGTAGAGGGCGACCTCGCCGGCGTCGCTGTTCGGCGCCTCGTAGACCTTCACGGCGGCGCCGGGCGCCAGCGCGTGGACCACCTCGATGTCCAGCTCGACCTCGCCCTGGCCGGACAGGTCGGTGGTGCCGCCGCCGGCGCTGACCACGGCCGGGGTGGGCGGGGTGAGGCCGTAGTACTTGTCGTAGGCGGTGATGTTCGACTGCTGGAAGGCGGAGAACTCCGCCACCGCGACCGTCTGCCCCTTGCCGGTGTAACCAGCGCTGATCGCGGAGTTGAGGTTGTACGCGGACCGGGCCTTGGCCGGGCTCAGCCCGGACGGGGCATGGCCGGCGGCCTCGGGCGAGAGCTTGCCGGAGCTGAAGTGCCGGTACTTCGCGTAGTCGTCGAGCCCGGAGACGTCGCTCACCGCGGCGGCGATCTCGGCGGGCAGCACGGGCTGCGCGGTGTTGGCGTAGAAGTCGCGGCCGGTTCTGCCGTCGTGGAAGTTCGCCAGCCTGGTGCCGAACGCCTGCTGCACCTGTGCGGCGGTCCCGGTGGCCTCCAGGGTGAGGTGGTTGGCCGTGACCTCGCCGACCGCCAACCCCTGGGACTTCAGGTAGGCGGACACCTCGGCCACCGTCGCCGGGGCCGCGCCGAACCGCTGGGCGAACTGGTTCACCGTCAGATAGTGCTGGTAGCCGGGCGACTCCGGGTCGGCCACCTGGGCCAGGAAGGCGTCCAGGCCCGCCCTGTCACGCTGATTGAGGCTGACGGTCACGGTTATCGTCCGATCCGCCGCGACGTCACCGAGCCGGGTCGAGTGGCTCACCGCCGGTATCACGTTCCCGTTCAGGGCGACCCGCTGGGCCGCGGCGGGCGCCGCGAAGGCCGGCGCGGCGGCGAGTGCGATGATCGGCAGCGGTGCGGCGATCAGGCCGATGAGGGGCTTGAGGCGGGATTTCACGGAGGTCCTCCAGGGACGAAGGGTGCGCTGAGGAGTCCCCGCGGGGATCCGGCGAGGACGGCGCTGAAAGCTGGATGACCTCAACGGTAGGAGCGCAGACGCTCCATCAAAAGAGGTCCGTACCTTGCCAGTTACATGACGCACCGATGTCCCCGGATGTCCCCGTCATGACAGCGCCCGCGCCCGGAGAGGTCCGGCAGGGTGCGCCGAGTTCGCGATGGGGCCGGAGAGGGTTCGCCCGGAACCGGGCCGGGGGTGCCGGTGAAATCCAATGTTCACGACTGGTTGACGCGCCGTCATGGCGCCGACGCTTCACCGCGGCGCCGCCGACACAGGGCGGAGCGGACGGGTGCGAGCAGGGCGGACTGGAGGTCGCGGCAACGCCCGTCGGGGATGCGTCGGACGCCGCGCAGGGTCACCGGCCCGCAGCGGCATCTCGGCCAGGCCTCCTGGGCAGCCGGGTCGCCGCTCCCTTCGGCAGGGGGGAGTCACGAGCGCAGCCGGTCGAGTGCGCTCCGCACCACGCCGTCGGCCGCCGCCAGTGCGGCGCGGGCGGCGGCCGGGGTGGCGCCGGTGAGCAGCTGGACCAGAGCCGGCTTCAACTCGCCGTCCGCGGCCTGCAGCGCGGCACGACAGGTCCCGGCGTCGGCACCGGTGGCCTGGACCAGGATGGTCACCTTCCGGCCGACCAGCTTGGCGTTGGTCGCGGCCACCTCCGTCATCAGGTTCGACCAGGTCCGGCCCAGCCGGACCATCACCGCAGTGGAGAAGCTGTGCAGCACCAGCTTCTGCGCACTGCCGGCCTTCATCCGGGTAGAGCCGGTCACCACCTCGGGGCCGGTGTCGGTGCACACGTGCAGGTCGGCGAGGTCGGCGAGCGGCGCCCGCGGATCGCAGCTCACCAGCACGGCCGTCGCCCCGGCCGCCCGGGCGGCCGCCAGCGCGCCCGCCACGTACGGAGTCCGGCCGCTCGCCGCGAGCCCAATGACCACGTCGATCGGCTTCAGCCCGGCCACCGCCCGCCGCCCGTCCGCCTCGCTGTCCTCGGCGCCCTCCACGGCCCGGGCCAGCGCACCCGGTCCGCCCGCGAGATGGGCGGTGATGCGGCCGGGTTCGAGCCCGTAGGTCGGGGCGAGCTCGACGGCGTCCAGTACGGCGTAGCGGCCCGAGGAACCGGCGCCCACGTAGTGCACCCGGCCCCCGCCGCGCAGCGCCGCCACCGCCGCGTCCACGACCTGGGCCAGCACCGGCAGGGCACGCGCGACGGCGGCCGGTACCACCGCGTCGGCCGCGTTGACGGCGCGCAGCAGATCGAGGGTGGACAGCAGGTCGATCCCGGTGGTGGCCGGGTTGCGGCGCTCGGTCGGCGGCAGGGCGGTCACGGGGCCTCCAGGAGCGGACGGCGTTCGACTGCTCCGCACGATACTTCCTGACGCCTCGCCGGGTCACCGACCCGCGGGCGGCACCGGGTGCGCAAGGTGCGCCCCGGACCGTGCACAGGTGTTGCAACTTGCCGACGGCGGGCTTGAGATGGGTGGAGGCACCGACGAGAGGCGGAGGACGACCATGTCGACGGTCGAGCGGGCACGGGAACTCCAGGGCGAACTGGCCGAGCTGCGCCGGGCACTGCACCGCGAACCCGAACTCGGGCTGCACCTGCCGCGCACCCAGGAGAAGGTGCTGGCCGCACTGGACGGGCTGCCGTTGGAGATCAGCACCGGACGTTCGCTCAGCTCCGTCACGGCCGTCCTGCGCGGCACCGGCGCCCCGGGCGGGGCGGTACTGCTGCGCGGCGACATGGACGCGCTGCCGGTTCAGGAGACCACCGGTCTGGACTACGCCTCCCGGATCGACGGACGGATGCACGCCTGCGGACACGACCTGCACACCGCCGGACTGGTGGGTGCGGCAAGGCTGCTGTGCGACCGGCGGGAGCAGCTCAACGGCGACGTGGTGTTCATGTTCCAGCCGGGGGAGGAGGGCTTCAACGGCGCCGGCATGATGATCGACGAGGGCGTCCTGGACGCGGCGGGGAAGAAGCCCGACGCCGCGTTCGCGATCCATGTGACGGCGAGCCAGATTCCGTGCGGCGCGGTCTACGCCCGGCCGGGCGCCATGATGAGCGCCTGCGACGAGCTGCGGGTGACCGTCCGCGGCCGGGGCGGCCACGGGTCCTCGCCGCACCGCGCCAAGGATCCGGTACCGGCGGTCTGCGAGATGGTCACCGCCCTGCAGACCCACGTGACCCGCACCTTCGACGTCTTCGACCCGGTGGTCGTCACGGTCGGCCGGCTGAGCGCGGGGAGCAAGAGCAACATCATCCCGGAGAGCGCGGCCTTCGACGCCACCGTCCGCAGCTACTCGGCCCAGAACCGGGAACTGCTGCGCACCGGACTGCCCGCCCTGGTCGAGGGCATCGCACGGGCCCACGGCCTGGAGGCCGAGGTGGAGTACGAGGTGCTCTTCCCGGTGACCGTCAACTCCCCGGACGAGACCGGCTTCGCCCTGGACACCGCGCGCGAACTCCTCGGCCCGGACGCGGTCCTGCCCGCGCCCAACCCGATCAACGGCTCGGAGGACTTCTCCCTGGTCCTGGAGCAGGTACCCGGCGCCATGCTCTTCCTCGGCGCGGTCCTCCCGGACCGCGACCCGCGGACCGCCCCGACGAACCACGCGCCGTCCGCCGCCTTCGACGACGCCGTCCTCTCCCGGCAGGCGGCCCTGCTGGCCGACCTGGCCACCCGCCGCCTGGCGGCCACCGCGCGCTGAACGGTACGGCAGGCGCGGGGCGCGGCAGGTGATGCGCCGACCGGGGCGAATCGATCAGAGTACGCGGACCAGCCGGAAGCGCTCCAGGACCACCAGGCTCGCGTCGTCCACGGTGAAGGCCGGATCGTCCAGCGCCGCCCTGTGCTCCGCGCCGTGCCAGTACTCCTCGTGGTCCGCCCGCCACCGGGCGACCGTGCTGTGGCCCTCTCCCTCGTCCACGGCGTGCGCCAGGTCCACCTCGGCCAGCGGGACCACGCGCACCTCCGTCACCTCGATCACGGCCACCGGACGGTCGGCGGAGTCGACCACCGTGAAGCGCTCGCCGACCCGTGGCAGGGGCTCGTCCTCGTGCTCGTACGCGGCCCGCAGGCCGGTGGTGGAGGTCTTCGAACCGTCCAGGACCGCGTCGACCAGCCGGTCGCGGAGCGGTCCAGGGAAGGCGAAGTAGGCCCTGGGCAGTGCGGCGACGTCCAGGGCGGGGAGATGATCGCTCGTCATACCGGCCACGCTAGCCGCCGGAGCGGTGCCGGCCCGAACCGTTTTCCGCGTGACCCGTGCCGGCGACCGGAGCGCCGCCCGCGCACATCTGTACCCGGCAGGCCCTCCGCGTGACCCCGGCGCGGCCGGCTCGTTGGAGAGGGCATGAAGAAGCGCAGCATGCTCGCCGTCGCGTCCCTCGCCGTCGGGGTGGTCGCCTCGCTCACGGCACCCAGTGCCCACGCGGGCCAAGCCGACGCCGGCACCTCCGGCAGCCGCGGTACCGGTGTCAGCTCACCCGACAACGTCCCGCTTCCGGACCAGCCCGCGCAGGGCGAGGCCGAGGACGCCGCCGGTCAGTGACCGGTCGGACGGTTTCTCCAAACATTTGACGTACAGTCAATCCTTACCGTGCCGGACCGGTGCGGATGACGATGACGGCGAGGAGAGAGACCATGGCCGCGCTCACGGTGGGCTTTGTCGGACTCGGTTCGATGGGGCGCGGAATGGCTGCCAACCTGGTCCGGTCGGGCTTCTCCGTGCAGGTCTGGAACCGCTCGCCCGGGCCGGTGAAGGCCCTGGTCGAGCAGGGTGCGCGGCCCGCCGCCGACCTGGCCGGGATCTTCGGCAACGACATCGTCGTCTCGATGCTCGCGGACGACCGGGCGGTCGAGTCCAACCTCCACGATCCCGGCCTGCTCGAGGACGCCCGGGCGCGGCTGCACATCAACATGGCCACCATCTCGCTCCCGCTGGCCCGCCGCGCCGCCGAACTGCACGCCGAGCACGAGATCGGCTACCTCGCCGCGCCCGTCCTGGGCCGCGCCGAGGTGGCCGAGGCCGGCAAGCTCAACATCCTGACGGCAGGCCCGGACGAGTTGCTGGAGCTGGCCGAGCCGCTGTTCGCCGCGATGGGGCAGCGCACCTGGCGCCTGGGCAGCGAGCCGCACCAGGCCAACGCCGCCAAGATCAGCGCCAACTTCCTGCTCGCCTGCGCCATCGAGTCACTGGCCGAGGCCACCAGCCTGGCCGAGGCCAGCGGCGTCAGGCCGACCGACCTGGTGGAGCTGCTCACCAACACCCTCTTCCCCGGCCCGGCCTACACCGGCTACGGCTCGATGATCAGCGAACGGCGTTACGAGCCCGCAGGGTTCCGCCTCGTCCTCGGCATGAAGGACGTCAACCTCGCCCTGGAGGCGGGCGGCGAGCAGCACGTTCCGCTGCCCTTCGGCGGAGTGCTGCGCGACGCCTTCCTGGACGCGGTCGCCCACGGCGACGCGGACCGCGACTGGTCGGCCGTGGCCGAGGTCGCCCGCCGCCGGGCCGGCCTGGACTGAGCCGCCGCCGGGCACGGTCGAGCGGCGGCCCCGCGCCCGGCTCCGTACTCCAATGCCGCCACGGGAGCCCTGGGAGGCCGGCACTGTGAACGATTCCACGTCACGGCGGACGATGCTTACGGCCGCACTCGCTGCAGCGGCCGGCAGCGTCGCGCCACCGCTCCACTCCGCATCCGCGTCGACGTCTGCGCCGACGTCTGCGCCGAGGTCTGTGTCCGTGTCTGCGTCCGGCAGGACGGTGTCCGGCCCGATCCCCGCTTCCGACGGACCGGGCTCCCCGGTGGAGTACCACGCCTGGACCACCGCCGCCGACTGGCGCCAGGGCGACGACCACGGCACCGGCCCGGCCGAGGGTGACCGTCCGGGCATCACCATCACCACCCCGGTGGGCACCACCGACTACCCGGACCCGCACACCGGCACCACCTCCACCTGGGAGTACGCCACCTGGACCGGCCCGGTACGGGAGTTGACCACCCCCGCCACCGAGCTGGTCTCCTCCTGGAACGCCCACACACCCGTCGGCACCTGGATCGCCGTCGAACTGCGCGGCAGCTACAGCGACGGCGAGACCACCCCCTGGTACACCATGGGACGCTGGGCCGCCTCCGACCAGGACATCCGCCGGACCTCGGTGGATCACCAGCAGGACGGCAGAAGCCGCATCTCCACCGACACGTTCGCCATTTCCGACCCGGCCGGCGGCCTGCGCCTGGCCTCGTACACGCTGCGGCTGACCTTGTACCGCCGGCCCGGTACCGAACTCGCCCCCACCGTATGGCGGTTGGGCGCGATGACCTCGGACCTGCCCGGTCGCTTCGAGGTGCCGGCCTCGGTGCCGGGACCGGGTCGTGAACTGGCCGTCCCGCGCTACTCGCAGGAGATCCACAAAGGCCAGTACCCGCAGTACGACAACGGGGGAGAGGCCTGGTGCAGCCCCACCTCCTCCCAGATGGTCATCGAGTACTGGGGCCGCCGTCCCGCCCCCACCGACCTGGCCTGGATCGACCCGGCCTACGCCGACCCCCAGGTCTGCCAGGCCGCCCGCGGGACCTACGACCACCAGTACCGGGGCTGCGGCAACTGGCCCTTCAACGCCGCCTACGCCGCCACCTACCCGGACCTCCAGGCCGTGATCACCCGCCTCACTTCCCTGACCGACCTCGAACGCCTGATCCACGCGGGCATCCCGGTCATCACCTCCCAGTCCTTCCTCAAGTCCGAACTCGACGGCGCCGGTTACGGCACCGAAGGCCACCTGATGGCCGTGGTCGGCTTCACCCCCGCCGGCGACGTGATCGCCAACGACCCCGCCTCACCCGGCGATGACCAGGTCCGCCGCGTCTACCCGCGCCGCCAGTTCGAGAACAACTGGCTGCGCACCAAGCGCTACGACACAAACGGGCAGGTCAGAGCCGGTTCGGGCGGCGTGTGTTACGTCTACTGGCCCGTCAAGTCAGCACCAAGGCAGCACCAGGCGCTGAGGGACGTGGGCATCAGCTGACGAGGGCTTCAGCCTGCAGGGCAACGCCAAGACCATCGAGGGCGCCCAACATCCGGACCGCGACGCCCAGTTCCACTACATCAACGAGCAGGCCAAACAGCACATCGACGCGGGGGATCCGGTGGTCAGCGTGGATGCCAAAAAGAAGGAACTGGTCGGCGAGTACAAGAACGCCGGGCGCGACTGGCGGCCTGAGGGTGAACCGGTGAAGGTCAAGACACACGACTTCCTGGACCGGCAGGGGCCGGGCAAGGCGATCCCGTACGGAATCTACGACATCGCCGCGAACACCGGCTGGGTCAATGTCGGCACCGACCACGACACCGCCGCGTTCGCGGTCGCCTCGGGCACGTCGAAGTGGAACCGGATCGAGCACCGGCTCTTCTCCCACATCAGCATGAACTGGCGCGGCAGGCCGTTGACCAGCCACGACGTCATCGTGAACAGCATCGCCGCGACCACCACCCGCACCGGACTACGGGTCGAAGCCGCCCTGGACACCAGCACCTACGACACCGGCGTGAAGGTCACCGACGCCCAGATCGACGCCCTGCCCATGAACCGACACCGGTTCCACGGCGATTGGAACTACACACTTCACCCCGCCCACGCACAGCCGACGCTCCGGGCAGCCGACCCCGCCGCACCCACAGACACCGGCCCTGCCGGGGCCTCAGCCCATCCCGGCCCCGCCTCGCTCCGCGACCCGGAACTGACAGGCATGACGACCGCACAACTGGACCACCTGACCCGCACGCTGATCCCCACCCTCGAGGACAGGCGCGAGAATCTCCGGCGCCAGCAGCGCGGCGGCAACCGACTCCGAGCCCGGGGCGCCGGCGCCAAGGACAAGCTCAGCCCGGCCGATCGGATCTTGGCCGCCATCCTCCACCAGCGGAAGATCGGCACCCAAGAGCTCCTCGGCCAGCTCTTCAGCGTGAACCGGAGCACCATCACGAACGCAGTCACCGAGGTCCGCCCGCTCCTGGAACAACACGGACACACCATCCCCGCATCAACTGCGCGCTTCCGCACCCCCGCTGACGTGACCGCGTTCCTCGCGCCCGCCCACCAGAAGATCAAATCACCGTGTTGATTCTCTGCGAGCCCTTAGTCCCAGTCCTGCAGCTGCTGGAGCAGGTCGGCGTCGCCCTCCATCCGCAGCAAGCCGGCCGGGATGCGCATGTACATGAGCAGGGCCATCTCGCTCGCCGTGCCGTAGATGGCGGCGGTGGGCTTGCTCTCGGCGGCCTCCGCCGCGGTGAGACGGGTGAAGCGGGAACCGGCGGCGTCCACCGTCTGGCGCCAGGAGCCAGCCTCGGCTGCGTGGTAGTCCATGGTGGCGGGCTCGCCCGGCCACGGGACCGTGACGGTGCAGACGGTGGCGAGGAACTCCTCGATGGCGTCGACCGCCTCGGTCGTCGGCAGCTCCTGCGGGGTACCGGAGGCCAGCTGGGCGTCGTAGGTGTGGATCAGCGACTCCGGGACGCGGCGGCGGGCCACGGCGGCCACCGTGTGCGGCGAGGCCAGCGGCTCCCACCAGGCCCAGCAGCCCCGGTCCGGGCCGGCCTCGCGCAGAGCAGTAAGCAGCTGCTCCGTCGAGTCGGCCAGCCAGGTTATGAGGGCCTCGCGCTCCCTGGGCGCCGCCAGCCCGTCCTTGCTCGGCCGCTCGTCGCCCGGCGCGGTGTTCAGCACGATGTAGGCCCAGAAGCGGTCCCCCTCACTGAGGTGGTTCGCCAGGTCGTACAGCGTCCAGCCCGGGCAGGACGGGACGTCGGCGTCGAGGCTGGGGGCCGCGGCGACGGCGGCGCGGAACGCGGCGGACCGCTCGTCAATCATCCGCAGCAGGGTGGGGAAGTAGAGATGCTCAGTCACGCAGACCTTGTATCACCCGGACCGGGACTCTCGCACTCGATTAAGACCGACCGGCAAATGGATCACTTGAGGCGTCGGGTAGTGGAGCGGCCGTCCCAGCGGCAGTGGCTCGTCGAGCGTCGGAGGAGCATGCGGAGCGTGACGAGAGTGGCGGCGAGGTAGAGGTAGAAGTCCACGACCTCGCCGCTCCTCTCGGTGCAGCGACGGAGTTTTCCGTCGGCGTCGGTGAAGCGCAACTGCGCGCCGGGATGCGGCCGTTCCTTGCGGACGATCAACCGCATCCCATTCGGCCAGCCGGTGAGGACGTCGCCGGCGAGCTCGGCGACCCAGGCGCCGTCGCGGATCTCGCCGTCCGGCTCGACGGCTGGGGTCCAGGCCGTCTCGGGGATCTGGAGCACGGCGGCGGCCCCGAGGGTCCTTGGTCGTTGGTGGGCAGCGCCAGGGTGCCGGTTCAGGTGACGGGTCGAGGTAGGGCCTGGAGCCGGGTGAAGGCGGCCGCGAGGTCGTGGCGCCAGGGCCAGGTGGCGGCGATCCGCAGGTGCAGTCGGCGGGCGCCGTGGGTGATGCGGGCGGCGGCGTGCAGCAGCCGGTAGCGGAGCTTCTTCGGCTCAGCGGTGGCCAACTCGCCGTCCAACAGGAGGGTTTGCATCCAGGCGAGGAGGTCGATGGCGGCCAGGGAGAGTTCCAGCCAGGCGGTGTTGATCGGGAAGTGGCGGGAGGGGAAGCGGCCGAATCCGGTGGTTTTGCCGCAGCGGATGCGGTCCTCGATGCGGGCGCGCGCGGTGGCGGACCTCCAGTAGTTGCAGGGAGCCTTGGCCGTAGGGGGTGTCGGTGAGGAAGACCTGGTGGCGCATGCCCTCGTCCAGGTCGAACAGGGACAGTTGGGCGCCGGGGTGGGGTCGCTCGCGGCGGACGATGTTCCGGGTGCCCTCGGGCAGCCCGGGCGGGTTGACCATGCCGGTCAGTTCGGCGACCTGGGCGCCTTCACGAATGGAGCCGTCCTGCTCGAGGGCCGGGTGCCAGACCTGGTCGGGCAGGTGGCGGATCGCCCGGTGAACCGGCTCGGTGATGGACCATCCGACCGAGAAGCGGGTGTGGATCCCACGCGAGCGCAAGGCGCGTATGTGGGTCAGGAAGGTCTTGGCGGATCCGGCGCTGTCGGCGCGGACGAGGATCTCGGTGCCGTGCCGGTGGGCGTCGGGGATCTGGGCGAGCGCGGCATCGAGCACGCTGACGTGGTCAGCGGCGGTGTTGGCCGAGGCGTTTCCCGGCCGCAGCACACCGGCCAGGGCCTCACCGGTGTTGTCGAGGAAGCACAGCAGCGGGTGGTAGCCGAAGCCGTGCTTGTAGGTCGGCGCGGTGTTCTCCTTCTCGGAATGGCAGGTGACGAGGGTGGCGTCGATGTCCAAGACCAGGCCAGGCGGTTCGCGTCCGCCGCCATGGGCAGCGGGTATGCCGTCGCGGTGTCGCGGCCCTCCGCGGTGCGGACGGCGGCGTGCAGGGTGGGGCCGTTCCTTGCGGTTCAGCGCCGCGGCCCGCGAGGTCGGCGATCGCGCCGAGGCCAGTGGCGGGCGAGGCGGAGGTAGCTGCGGCGGCCGGTGATGAACCGAGCCCAAGCCTCTGACCTGCAAGCTTGCGTCTTTGTGCGTCAGTTAATAGGAGCCGTTCTCGCATTTCGAGAACAACTGGCTACGCACGCGACGCTACGACGCGAACGGGCAGGTCACGGGGGATCGGGAGGCATCTGCTACGTCTACTGGCCCGTCAAGTCAGCACCAAGTCAGCACCAGGCACTGCGGGAGGTCGGGATCAGCTGACGAGGTGTCGGCCGACGGCCGTCTCGACGACCCGGCGGCAGCGGTCGCCGCCGTCCCGGGTCAGGACGGCAAGGGCAGGCGCAAGCCCCGGGCGGTGCACGATGCGGGCAAGATCCTGCGGGATGTCGCACCGGCGGGCGCGCTGGGCGGCGACTGGCCGGCCGATGTGGCGCCCCTGACCGTCCCCGTACTCGTCGCCGCCGTCCTCACGCGTTGTCCATTCACTGGGAAACGGACAACGCCTTGTTTGGCGCCTGTGCGGCAGGCGAGGATTTCGGCATGAGGAAGGTCGCGCCTGGAACCCAGGAGGGACCGGTCTCCTCTCCGCCGATTCTCGGAAGGGGGTGTAGACATGCGCAACCACAAGGTGGGCCTCCGCCCGCGCCTGGACAAGGTGAAGCCCGGCCGCTGAGCCGGGCCGGTACCAGTGAAATGCCGCCGCGACGACCTGCCGCGGCGGCATTCTCCGCGCTGCCTCAATATCCCTGCCGCCCCATTCCCTGCACAAGGAACCTGATGACACTTGCTGATCGGATATCGGTCGTCACCGCAGTCGACGACCGCCTGAAGACAACGAGCATCTGCCTCGGGGTGGGATACGGCGCGCGCCACGACCCGCCGGGCAGCGGTGGCCTCGCCCACGTGCTGGAGCACGTGCTGATGTCGGCGCCCGTCTCCGGCGCCGGGCCTCTCGTGCAGTACATCGAGCGCCTGGGCGGCAGCGCCAACGCGGAGACCGGGCTGGAGCAGATGCTCTTCTACGCCCAGGTCGACGCGGAGGATGCGGACCGGGTCGTGGACCTTCTGCTGCGTGCCGTCCTCGACCCCGCACTGGACGCCGCGACGCTCGAAACCGAAAGGGCGGCCGTCCTCCAGGAGCTCACGGCCGCGGCAGCGGATCCGATGGACACCGTCCAGGACGCCTTTCTCGCCGCGATCTTCCCCGGCCACCCGCTGGGGCGGCCGGTGGGTGGTACGGCCCCCGAGATCACCGCGCTGGACCTCGAAGGCGTGGTACGCGGACACCGGGACGCCTTTCTCACCAGCCCGATGGCCCTCGCCGTGGTGGGTCCCCGGACACCCGGCGGGCTCCGGGCCACCGAGGCCGCCTCGTACGCCGCCCGGCCATCGCGCCCCCTGCTCCCGCTCGGCCAGGCCGGGGCCGCCGGAGGCGAAGCCGGGGCCGCTGAACCCGCCTGGCCCGACGAGTTCGCCTGGGTCGCCGTGGGCGGCCGGTCCGCCGGGCTCGCCGACGGCGATCGGCACCGTTACGCGGTTCTGGCGAACCTGCTGGGTGGTTACGCCTCGTCGGTGCTCTACCGCGAACTCCGAGTGGCCGCCGGCCTCGCGTACTCTTTCCAAGCCTGGGACCGCGGCTATGCGGAGGCCGGGGCCTGGCGTGTGCTCATCGGCGTGGACAGCGGAAACGGGCCTGCCGCAGTCCGCATCCTGACGCGGGAGCTCGACGTACTGGCGACGGAGGGTCCCGGCGACACGGACCTCGACGCGGCTCGCCGGCATGCCCGGATGAGCCTGCTGCGCGACACCGAGGCTCCCTCGGAGCACGCGCGGCTGCTCGCGTCACGAGCGCTCTCGCACAGGGGTGCCTGGGATCTGGACACCGAACTACGGGAGATCGCCGCTGTCACGCGCGACGACATCCGGCGGGCGGCCGCATCGCTCCGAAACGGCCTCGTAACCGTGGTACGTCCGGAGGCGGGGTGAACGCCGTCACGGCCGTCTCACGCCGCTACGTCGTCGCCGCCGCCGAGGCGGGTCTGCTGCACCGCCTGCACGGTCACCCTTTCGTGGCGGGGGGAACCCACGACCCGCTGGTCGACGAGCGCCAACTCCTCATCGAGTTCTGCGCGGAGGAACTCCTCTCGGACGTGTCCTGGCTGGAGGAGACGCTGGAGCTCGTCGGTGCGTCAGCCCCCGGCGCGACGGCGGTCACCGTGCGCGCCCCGGCGCACATCAGGCTCAGCGACCCGTGGCAGCCGCACCTGACCTACCTGAGGTACTCGGGACAGCCCGCGGGCGACGGGCACGCGTCGTCACCGTTCGTCATCCGTCCGGCCGACGCCGAGGCGGACACCCCGGCCCTCTCGCGCTGGCTGGCCAGGGCACTCGCCGAGGGCGGCGCCGACCAAGGGGTCACGGCCGGGGCCGAGACGGTGGACGCCCTCGCGCGCGAGCTCCTCGACACCCCCGACCGCTTCTCCTACCTCGCCTGCCGCGCAGGACGCGCGGTCGGCCACGCCACCCTGCTGTGCGCGGCCCACGATCCGGTGACCGAGCGCGACTACGTGGAGCTGGTCGACGTCCTCGTCGACGAGGCGGACGATATGCGCCGCATCGCCACCGACGCGCTGACGTCTGCCGCGATCGACCACGCTCACCGAGCGGCGCTCCCACTGATCGGCCACGTCGTCCACCCCGCCCCGCAACTCGCACCGGGGCAGGGCGAGAGGGTCGTGGCCTCTCTCGTCGCTCGCGGCTGGGTGGTCGACCACGTCTTCTGGCGGCGTCACCTCGGCAAGGACGGTGTGTGACATGGACCTCACGATGTTGTACGACGTTCTGGACGTGCCGCAGGAGCAGGGGCCGGGACGGCTGCTCGTTGCCGCGCGCAAGGCGCACTACACCCTCCCCTACCTTGTCCTCTCCGCGCTGGAGCGGGACGGCCAACCGATGAGTGAGGCGGCCCGCGGGGAACTGGCCCGGGCTCGGCGACGGGCCCGTCACTACGAGGACGTGCTCGCCCGGATCGCCCCCCAGGTACCGGTACAGGTCGTCAAGGGGCCGCTGCTGGCCCGGCACTACCCTGAAGGCCTGCTCCGCCCGCAGGGCGACCTGGACCTGGTGACCGAGGGCGAGCCGGACCTGTGGAAGGCTGTCCGCCTGCTCATGACGGATCCGCCGCTGTACGTGGGCGTCTCCGTGCTGGGCGCGCCCACCCGCCACGTGGTGGTGACACTGACGTGGCAGCCCGAGGACACGCTGCTCGACCCCGAACTCCGGGTCGAGGTCGCCACGGCCGCCCTGACGGGCGACGACGCCGCCGTCCCCATCCGGCCGCGTATGCCCGCCGACCCGTTGGCCGCCAACCTGCTGGCCCTGGCCGAGGAACGCTTCCAACGTCCCTTCCACGCGCGGGACGCCATCGACGTCCACCTGCTCGGGAAGGCGGAGATCCCCTCCCCGGCCCGTCTGCTCTCGGCGGCGGCCGCCTATCATCTGGCCCCCGAGCTCGGGGAGTTGCTGGAATACGCCGCAGAGCGCGCCCCGCTGGGGCACCTGTCAGGCCTCGGCGCGGCCCTGGAACCGGAGGTACGGGCGGAGCGGGCGCGTCGTGCCGCCCACCCGGTGCCCCAGGCCCGGGCCGCCGACACCCGCGGGGTCCTCGCCGGTGGCGGGCCTCTGTACGGCATGCCGCTGCGGCGTGCCGACCGGGGTACGCACTGGGATCGCGTGCGCGTCCACTGCTTCCGGGACGACGCCCTGCTGCTCACTCCAGTTGGCGACTACCTCCTGGTGCCCGGCGAGCGCGTCGGGCGGGAGCAGTACGACGCCGCGCTGCGGGAGCTCGACCTGCTGGAGGGGACGGCGTGACGGCCGTGGTGACCCGCGCCTTGACACGGCGCTACGAGGGCGGCAGGAAGCGGGGCTCCGGGAGCGATGTCCATGCCTTGCGCGAGGTCGATCTGACGGTCGAACGCGGCGAGGTCTACGGCTTGCTGGGGCCGAACGGCGCCGGCAAGACGACCCTGTGCCGGATCCTCTCGACCATTCTGCTTCCCACCTCGGGAACCGCCCACGTCATGGGCCATGACGTGGTCCAGGACGCTGATCGGGTCAAGAGGTCCATCGGCATCGTCTTCGGTGGAGACCGGGGGCTGTACGGACGGCTGACGGCCGGGGAGAACCTGCGCTTCTGGGCGGCGCTGTACGGCCTGCACGGCGACGGCCTACGGCGGCGCTGCGACGAGCTGCTGGAGCGGATGGGACTCCGGGACCGGACCGGCGACCGGGTGGACACGCTGTCCCGTGGCATGAAACAGCGGCTGCATCTCGCCCGGGGGCTGGTCGCCGATCCGCCGCTGCTCATTCTCGACGAGCCCACGGCCGGCATGGACCCGGTGGCCGCCCTGGACTTCCGGATGCTGGTCGAAGGGCTCCGGGCGGACGGGCGGACCATCGTGCTCACCACCCACGACATGGCCGAGGCAGCGGCCGTCTGCGACCGGGTGTCCCTCGTCGACCGCGGCCGGATCGTCGCCTCCGGGGCACCGACGGAGATCGGCGCTCTGGTCTCCCGCTACGAGCAGGTGGACGCCGTCGCCGTCCCCGCGGACGTCGCGGCAGCCCTGGTGGACGTTCCCGGCGTCGTGTCGGTCCGTCCCGCCGCACAGGACCGGATCCGGATCGAGACTGAGCACTCGTCGGCCACCCGCGCCGTGCTGCGGCGGCTGGTGGATGCGGATGTGACGGGCATCACCACCGGCCGGCCCACGCTGGAGGAAGTCTACCTGCACGTCATCGGCGACCGGGGCATGGCGGTGGGGAAATGAGGCTGTTCCTCACCGCCGCGCGCTTCCAGCTCCGGTTGGCGTGGCGGTCGCCCGACACCGTCCAGGTGTGCGTGACCGCTCCGCTGCTGACCGTGGTATTCCTGGCGATCAGCGACAGCGCCGGCCGGGCGGACCTCTCGCCGTACGCGGTGGTGGCGCCGACCCTGATGTCGCTGTGGCTCCTGGCGCTCTACACTGCGGGTGAACTCATCAACGAGGAAAGGGCGCTGGGGACCCTGGAGGGACTGGTGGCCGCACCGGTCAGGCTCGGTGTCATCGTGATGGGGCGGATGTGCGCGGTCAGCGCGGTCGGTGCGGTGTCCTTCGCGGAGGCGTGGCTCACCGCAGGGCTGGTCTTCAACCGCTGGGTGGAGCTCTCTCATCCGGTCCTCACCGCCGCCTGTGTACTGGTGACCGGCTGGGCGACGGCCGGCACCGCGAGCATCCTCTCCTCCCTGTTCGTTCTGATGCCCTCCGCGCGCATCGTCCAGAACACGCTCAGCTATCCGTTCTACCTGCTAGGGGGCGTTCTGGTGCCCGTCTCGGTGCTGCCTGCCTGGCTGCGGCCGGAGTCACGGGCGGTGTTCCTGTCCTGGTCCTCCGACCTGTTGCGCGACAGCCTGGCCCTTTCCCCCGTCCCGTACGCCCTGCCCAGGCTGGTGACGATCTTCGCCCTCGGCTCGGCCGGGTTCGGACTGGGCCTGGTGCTGCTGCAACGGGTCCTCGACAGGGTGCGCCGAACCGGCACACTCTCCCAGACGTGAGGTCGGCCTTGCAGGTGCAGTCCGTACAGATCATCAAGCACAGCGCGGTGAACGCCTTCACCGACATGCGTGCCACCTACACCTGGAAGACCTGGACCTTCGGCTGGCTCGGCCGGATGCTCGCGCAAGTCACGTTCTTCGTGATGCTGGGACGGCTGGTCGCAGGTCCGGAGCGCGCCACGTACCTGGCCGTGGGGAACGCCCTGATGACCTGCGCGATCGAGTCGTTGACCGTGGTGGCGTCCTCCACCAGGGAACGCTCGGCGGGCACGCTCGCGCTCCTCGCAGCGGCACCGGCGAAACCGACCTGGGTGTTCCTCGGCCGGAGCGTCCAGTGGCCGGTCAGCGGGGCGGGGACCTCTCTGGTGGCGCTCTTCGTGCTCGGCCCCGCATTCGGCCTGCGCTGGACTCCCGCGAAGGTCCCGGTGGCCGTCTGCCTGGTACTGCTCACGGCGGCCACCACCTACTTCGTCGGGCTCTTCCTGGCCGCGCTCGTACTCAACGCGGGCGGCATGCGCAATGTCGTGTCCAACGTCGGCTACCTGCTGATGATGGCGGTGTGCGGGGTCCAGGTGCCGGTTGGCTACTGGCCCGCGTGGGTGGGCTGGACCGCCCAGGCCGTTCCGCTCACCCATCTGTTGGGAGCCCTGCGCTCCCTCCTCGACGGCAGGGGCCTCGCCACGGTCTCTGCGGAGGCGGCCGGAGGGCTGCTGGTGGGGCTGCTCTGGCTCGGCGCGGCCCACCTGGCGTTCGAGTCCCTGCTGAGGCGGGGCAAACGGGCCGGCACGATCGACTTCGCGCCCTGAGCGCCCGAAGCCGTCCGGGGTTACCCGGAGTACCCAGAGTGACGGGAGCGCCTTGCCCTACGGACGATGCGCCATGCTGAGCACACCCGCCCCGACGTTCCTGGGGTCCTGTGCCGCAGCCAGTTCCCTTGCGTAGGTGCCGAGCAGGGTGTTGCAGCGGTACCGGCCTGGACCCGTCGACTCCAGAAGATTGTTCTGGTGCAGGAGTTCCGTCAGCCGCACGGCAGCGGGTTCCGGGACGCGCAGTACGCCCGCCGCATCCCGCACGGAGATGCTGTCGGTGGTGTGGGTGCCGATCAGTCGGAAGGCACGTGCCGGGTCCTCCTCAAGCTGCCGGTACGACCAGGAGAACGCGGTACGCACCGATGCGGCCGGGTCGTCCGCACAGCTCAGGAGGTTCAACCGGGTTTCCTGGCACGCCAGTGCCCCGACCAGTTCGTCCGGATGCCCGTGGCGGCCGACCGTGAGGCGCTCGGCGGCGATGCGCAGGGCCAGCGGCAGGTGGCCGCACCGGCTCGAGAGTTCGAGGACCGTCTCGGGGTGTACGCCTCGGAGTGCCGGACCGGCTGCCCTGTTCAGGAGCGCGGACGACTCCTCGGAGGAGAACGGCCGCAGGGAGAGCCGGGAGGCGCCGTCCCTGGCCACCAGGCCAGGCAGCCGATTGCGGCTGGTGAGGAGCACCACACAGCCGGGGGTGCCCGGAAGCAGCGCACGCACCTGATCAGCGGTCGCCGCGTTGTCCAGGACGACGAGCATCCTGCGTCCGGAGAGCAGGGTCCGGTACATCGCGGCTCGCTCCCGCAGATCAGCCGGGACCGATCCGCTCTCCACCCCCAGAGCGTGCAGACTGGCACTCAGCACATCGGCCGGGCGGGCCGGAGTGCCGGCAGGGCCGTACGCACCCAGGTCATGGAAGAGAACGCCGTCCGGGAACAGGGCGGCGTTCTGGTGCGCCCACCTCAGCGCGAGAGCCGTCTTCCCCACGCTGGGCATCCCCTCGATCAGAACCAGGGGCAGCACTGTCCGGCGTGACTGGTCCGACTGCGCCACGACCCCGTCCAACTCGGCCAACTCCTCGCGGCGTCCGGTGAAATGGGCCGTGTCCGAAGGAAGCTGGAAGGGCGGCTGGAACTTCGTGCGCGGATTGCGTGCGGTTCTCATGGCCTGGTGGACGGAGAACAGCTCACCACATGCCCCCAGGACCTCGTCACACCGGCGAGCCAGATCCTCCGAAGCCCGTTTGTCACCGGATTCGATCCTGCTCAGGTGCCCCTTGCTGTAGTGACTCAGCCTCGACAGTTCGGTGAGGGAGACCCCCCGCCTCAGCCGCCGTTCCCGCAGCACATCTCCGAAAGACATTCCCCGCGTACTCCGATCCTGAAGGCTCGTTGGACAGCGGACGCACGGCCGCAGTGCAGCTCCGATCAGGCTTGCGTGGTCGTGCCCGGCAGCGGGACCCTCCCTCTGCCTGTGACGTTCTTCGCGGGTCGTGACGGGGCGCTGCGGCCCGGCTCGACCGCTGTGGCACGGGGGACCGCCTCCGGGTCGGCAACTGCGAGGCGGCAGGCGGTCCTTGTATCCCGCACCGAGTTCCTCGACCGTAGCGCCGCCGCCGTGTCGCCGGGAGTCGCCGACCGTTGCCTGCCGTTGCCAACGTGGTGGCAACGGCACCACCGAGTCCGAACGACCGGCGGCCGCTACCGCCCCTGGACCGGTGGCGGCTGTTCGGCCAGGGGCTCGCTCGCGGCGAGACAGCGCAGGACATCCTGCTCTCGCGGGTCGTCCAGCGACGCGTAGATCTCCGAGGCCCGCAGCAGCGTCTCCCGCGCCTGACGGGTACTGCCCCGGGCCTGGAGGCCGATCCCCAGCTGGTGCAGCGCGTGGGCCGTTCCGGCGCGCATGCCGGTGCGCTCATGGAGGTCGAGCGCATGCCGGTAGCACGTTTCGGCCTGCTGATGATCACCCATGTCCCGGTGGGCGGTTGCGATCAGCGTCCAGGTCGAGGCTTGCATCCACGGGGAACCGTGGACACGGTGCAGCTGCTGCGCCCGGGTCAGCGGGCCGACTGCCTGCTCGGGTCGGCCCAGCGCAAGCTGCACCTCGGCGAGGCCGATCAGGGCCAGGCCCACTCCCCAGTCGTCACCCGTCTCCTCCGCCAGTTCCACCGCGCGGGCCACGTGATCGGCGGCCGCCAGGGCACGGCGCTGGCGGATGCAGGACATGGCGTACGCCAGGAGCACGGTGCTCTCCCCCACCTGGTCACCCGCCGTCCCGAACCGTTCGGCGGCCCGTCGATAGTGCTCGTCCGCCCGCGCGTGATCCCGCAGTCCGGCCCGGGCGCTGGCCAGGACGCTCTCGGCACACGCCTCGGCGAGCGGTCGGCCGTCGTCCAGGGCCGCGGCACGCGCGGCGGTCCCGACGGCCAGCTGGTCCCAGTGATGATGACGCATGAACAGGAAGGCCCACAGCGCGTAGGGCAGCTGCCACGCCACCGGGCTGCCGATCGAGCGCGCGGTCTCGACGCAGGCCAGGAGATTGAGCCGCTCGCCCTCGCACCAGGCCAATGCCTCCGCCGCGGAGGTGAACAGCAGCGGCGCGCACAACGAGGGCACGCCCACGGCCTCCACCCGATGGCGTCCACGGCCCAGTAGTACGTCCGCCGCCGAGTCCGCTGAGTGCAGGTACCAGGCGAGGACTCGGGCGATGCACGCCTCTCTTTCCTCCCGGGACTCCTCGGCCTTCGCGCACTCGCGCGCGTATTCTCGCAGCAGATCGTGCATCCGGTACCGGCCGGGCCTCACCTCCATCACGAGATTCGCGGCACGCAGCTCCCCGAGGAGCCGAGCCGCCACCACGGCGGACTCACCCACCACGGCCGCCACGGCCTGCGCGCCGGCCTCTGCGCCCGGGTGGAGCGCCAGCAGCCGGAACACCCGAGCCTGGTCGGAGGGAAGTGCCCGATAGGACCAGGCGAACACCGACCGCACCGCCGTGTCGCTCTCCCCCGGCAGTGCCAGGAGGTCCAGCCGCGTGCCGGATGCACCCGAACCCTCGACCAACGCGGCGGTGAACTGGTTCCCCCACTCCGTGAGGTGCTCGGCTGCGATTGCCAGGGCCAGCGGGAGGCATCCGCAGAGCCGGGCGACGAGCGCCAGCATCGCGTCCACCTCGCCCGGACCGGCGGTCGCCTCCCGGGGCCGCAGTGTGTGGCTGTGTTCGCCCGCTGTCGTTCGCCAGTCGAGCGCCCCCTGTAGGAAGCGCACCGCCTCGTCGACCGCCAGCGGCTGCAGAGCCACCCGCAGTGCGCCGTGACGTACGCTCAGAGCGGTCAATCGCCGTCTGCTCGTGACAATGACCAGGCTGCCTCCGGCCGCCGGCAGCAACGACGCCACCTGAGAGGCGCCGGCGGCGTCGTCGAGCACCACGATCACCTGACGCTCCGTCAGCACGCTCCGGACCAGGGCCTTCCGCTCGACCGGCTCCGCCGGGACGCTCTGCGGCGGCCACCCCAAAGCGTGGAGCAGCGCGGTCGCCACATCCTCCGGTGCCGCCGGACTGCCGGACGGTCCGTGCGCGCGCAGATCGGTGAAGAGCGCCCCGGCGAGCCAGGACGAAGCCAGACGTCCGGCCAGCGAGACGGCGAACGTCGTCTTGCCGACGCCGCCCATCCCGTCGACCGCGACCACGGCGGGACCGCGCTGCCCGGCCAGGAAGGCCTCGACGCGCGCGACCTCCGCCTCCCGGCCCCACATCCGCCCCACGGCGGGCAGCTGAGCCGGCACCGGCGACAGGGGGCGTCGCCTCGCCGACGCAGGCAGGCCCGATCCCTCGGGCTGGAGCTCGGTCCGTACCCGCCGGGCCAGGTCGGCGCCGGTGCCCATGACCCGGTCGCACCGCTCGGCCAGATCCAGCGACATGGCACGAGAACCGTTCTCCACCCGGCTCAAGTAGCTCTTGCTGAAATGCACCTGCTGGGACAGCCGGGCCAACGACCACCCGCGCGCGACACGCAGAGAACGAAGACGCTCCCCGACCAACACCTTGCGTCCCTCGCATCATCACGTGCCAAGGGTCCGCCCCCGTGCCCTGAACACCGTACCTCCCCTCGGACCTGCGCACGGCCGCCCCCCTCCGTGCCTGCGGGCCGGAGCTTTCGTCCTGCGCGCCGCATGCCTTCGCGGGTTGTCCGTTCACGAGGAAACGGACAACCCCTTGATCGATGCGTGTGCGGAGGTTGAGGATTTCGCCATGAGGAGAGTCCGCTCCTGGAAGACGGGCCGGACCTTTCCTCCTGAGAGCCGATCTCGTTCGGTAGGTCTCCGATCGCGGACGAGGGCGCAGGCGATTGCGGTGCAGGCGAGGAAGGGGCCTGTGCGCTCGTAGTGGCGGTGGGCCGTCGGCACCCGATGAGTCAGCCGATGGTGCGTTCGATGGTCCGGCGGCGGCGTCCCGGTCACGCGCGGGGGTCCGTTCCCCTGCAGGCGGTCCGGAGTGCGGTGCTCCGAGCTCGTCACGACTGCCGCAGGTGGCCGTGGTCCGAGCCCTGCGGCCGAAGTTGAGAGGGAGCAGGAGCAAGTGGGCGAGTTCGAAGTGATGGCGTCCGCGGCTGTGGTCGCGGACGAGCCGGTCGTGCTGGTGACGCCTGCTCCACTGACCCACCGCACGGCCGAGGAGAACCTCGGACTCGGCTACCTGGCCGCCGTGCTCCGCGCCCAGGGCCACTCCGTCGTTGTCATCGACGGTTGGCTCGAAGGGCTCACCGTGGCAGAACTGGCCGAGCGGGTGGCACAGTTGCAGCCCAGGCTGGTCGGCTTCGCTTGCTATCGCAGCAACATGGAACGGGCGATGGAAACCGTCCGGTTGCTGCGAAAGGGCGGCCAGGTGCCGTTCACGGTCGCCGGCGGATACGGTCCGACCTTTCATGCCAACGACTTTCTCTCCGCCGGCTTCGACGCCGTCGTGCGCGGCGAGGGCGAAGTGCCGCTCCGACTGCTCGTGGAGCACGTCACCTCGGGCACGCCGGCGCTCTCGGAGATACCGGGGCTGAGCTTCATCGACGACGGAGTGCCCCGTCACAACACGACAACCGCACCGAAGTTGGCGATGGACGAGCTGCCCGCTCCGGATCGGGACACTCTTCCCCTGACGCTTGCCCGGCGAAGCATGGTCCACATTCAGACGGCTCGGGGATGCCAGGCGTCCTGCACCTTCTGCTCGATCGTCGCGTTCGAGCGGGTGGGGGGCGGTCCGACCTGGCGGCAGCGAAGCATCGGACGCATCGTCGACGAACTTGAGCAGTTGTGGGAACGGGGCGCGACCCACTTCAAGATCATCGACGACAGTCTCCTGGAGCCGCCCCGAGACGTGGAGTGGTGCGAGCAACTGGCGGACGAGATCATCCGCCGTGGTATCCGCCCTCGTCTGCGTGGATCGATCAGAGCCGACCGGGTCACCGACGGGATCATATCGGCGCTCGCGCGAGCGGGATTCTTCTCCTTCTCCTGCGGTATCGAGAACTTCTCCGAACCGGCGCTGAAGAGGATGGCGAAGCGCGCCGACGTCAGCCAGAACGTCTACGCACTCGACACCTTCCAGCGCCACGGCATCTACGTCCAGGCCGGGCACATCCTGTTCGACGACCTGACCACGGTCGAGGAGCTGGAGGACAACTACACCCTGATGCGGAAGTACGTCTGGACCATATCCAAGGGGATATTCACCGAGATGTACGCGGCCGCCGGCTCCAACTTCACCCGCCGGCTCCTGAAAAGGGGCGAGCTGGAGCTCGACAGCGATGCCCTCGGGAACAGCCGGTACGCCCGAAAGGACGAGGTCGTCGATGTGGTATATCGGGCGCTGAGGCGGTGGCACAAGGAGCATTCCGGCGTCTATGACAGGGCCATCGATCCGCTGTCGGCGCCGAAAGCCCTGACGCCGGCCGAGCTTGCGAGCTTCCACCGGCTGTCCGTGGAACTGAGGACGAAGGATCTCGACGTCTTCCGCAAGGTTCTCGACCTGGCGGCCGGCGCCCCGGGCATGAGGGCACTGGAACGTGACGTCGACGACCTGCTCGCAGCCGAACTCTCGGCGACCAATGCGTGGTATGCGGCGTTCGCCGAGCGCACCAGCACCGTGTACCGCGAGTCGAACCTCATCTATGACGCGGACCCGAACCCTTTTCTGTGCTAGGGAGATCTGAAGAATGACCGAGCCTCAAAACTCCGATGCGAACGCCCCGCAGTATCCCTGGCAGCGCACAGGCCCGAGCCTGTCTCTGTCGGTCATCAACCCGAAGGAGCACTTCCAGAGGCCGGTCGGCCCGATCGAGCACGAAGAGCTGTCCGAGTGCGAGATCACCATCAAGAACATCGGCTGGACCCTCGGCAACGACTGCCCCTACAGGTGCACCCACTGCTACTCGATGTCGGCCCGCGAGAAGGGGATGAACTTCTCGAAGGACATTGTCGACCGTGTCGTCGACCAGTTGACGATCAACGGCGTCGAGACCGTCAACCTCGGCGGGAACGAGCCCTTGTTCACCAACGGCCCGAACCCCAAGGACACCCTCCTGCCGTACATCATCGACCGCCTGGTCGACGCGGGAATCCTCGTGGGCCTCACCACCTCCGGCGTGACAGCTCTGCACCTGGAACGGGACCACAACGCGCAGTGGCGCCGGCTGAACGACCTGGACGTCAGCTTCGACTCACCGTTCGAGGACGAGCACAACGCCAACCGCGGCGCGAAGATCTACAAGCAGGCGATCCGCACCCTCGAACTGGCTCAGAAGTACGACATCGACCACAGCGTCATCATGTGCGGGATGAACTGGAACTTCACGCCCGAGCACATCGAGAAGCTGCTCGAACTCGCAGCGCGCTATGACGCGCACATCCGGATCAACCCGATCAAGCCTGTCGAACCGGCCCACATGGACTCGCTGCTGACCGCCGAGCAGTACTACGCGGGCTTCTCCCAGCTGCTGCAGCACTGCGATCCGGTGGACCTGGGGGAGCCGCCGATCGCGGCCGTGACGCAGTACCAGGGGGCCAAGGGGTGCCCCTGCGGGCGCACGTCGTTCCGCATCCACTCCATCACACCTGACGGCCGGATACCGGTGTCGCCCTGCGTCTACCTGCACGACTACAAGTTCGGCGACCTCCGCACGGACGATCTCTACGACATCATCCGGTCCCCGCAGTTCCAGTCGTTCAGGCGACGGAACGCCAACCCGGACGCGATCCCCGGGTGCTCGGGATGCGAGCTGCTGAACCTGTGCAAGGGCGGCTGCGCCGGACGGTCGTACCTCCACCACGCCCACGAGACCGGTGAGCGGTCGCTGTTCGTGCGTGATCCCTACTGTCCGAAGGACATCCAGCCCCAACACCCGTTCCCCCAGCGGCCCACCGTGCCGACCGACAAGCGGTTGGTCCACATGGACTACCTGTGCACGTGGATCGGCAAGCCCCGCTCCTGAGAAGAGGCGGACGGTGTGGGCCGCCCGGATGACCGGAGCGCAGGACGGTCGCGCCCCGAGGCGGCCGGCGGCCCCGGACGATCGTCCCCCGGTGAGAGCCGAGTCCAGGGACAGGAAGGGCGAGAGGTGAACCACACGGCGCCCCAGCTGCTCAGTGGAGCGCTGGTCGACCGGCTGCCCGAGCACGTCGCCGACGAGCTCGGGCGCCGGTTGGGCCTGAAGGGTACGCGGCACGTCCGGGCGTCATCGGCGGTGGAGCGTTCGGCCAACGCATGGTTCCGTGGTCTACGGGGCCGTCGTGCGGTCTTCGTGAAGCTCTACGCCCGTCCGCACCACGCCGTCGCCGAGCGGAACGTCACGGCGCTGCTGGGGCCGCAACACACCACCGCGCTCCTCCACGGGGGCCTGCTGCCGGAGCTGGGACAGTTCAACGTGTTCCGATGGGAACGTCTCGCCACCGTGCCCTCGGGCGTTGCAGGGGTCATGGCGCTCGCGAGCGCACTGGGCACGATCCACCGGCAGAACGGTCCGGGCCGGGCCGGCCTCAAGGACCGCGCGGTCGGGCCGGCCGCCTACCTGGAGGTGGTCGCCCGTTTCGCGCTGGAGCTCCCGGACGTGTACGCGCAACGGCGAGCTCAGCTGAACGGCGCTGTCGCCATGGACCTGGTGCAGACAGCGGGCCGACGCCGGGCCAGCTGCCCGGACGTGCTGCTGCACGGGGACTTCGCGCTCCGGAACATCGCGGAGCGGGCCGGCGGGCGCCACATCGCGTTCGACTTCGAGCGGGCTGAGATCGGTCCCGCCGAGTGCGATCTGGAACGGATCTGGGACCGCGAGCTGACGGCGGTCCCCGGCGGACGTGACCGGTTCCTGGCGGCCTATCGCGAGGCACGTGGACTGGACTCGACCTGGCCGGACCCGGTCCTGCTCCGCTACGCGCGACTTGTCTGCGCGCTCACCACCATGATCACGGCTCGGCGTACCGAGGACCGGCCGTTCGAGGAGGAAGGCTTGGCGATGCTGGAGGCTGTGGGATGCTGATCGAACGGTACTTCCGTCCCCCCCTCCCGGACACCACGTTCATCCTCAAGGGCGACGCGACAACCCTGGAACGGTTCGAACACCTCGTCGCCCCGTCCTTTCGGCCGGCAGCGCCGCCTATCGGCCCGGCATGGCAGGTGGAGCTGCACGTCGCCGAGGCGCCCATCGAGGTCCACGGGCGTGCCGATCGACAGGAGCCACTCCATGACGCCTCGTGGGACGTGTCGGAGCAGCGGTTGCGGCTGCGCTGTGCGGACGCGCGGTGGCTGCCGCTGGTCGCGCTCCGGTACGTCCGTACGCTCACCCGGTCGATGGCCGTCGCCCACGGCGCGCTGCCGCTGCACGGCGCCGGGGTCAGCCTCCACGGGCGGGGGATCCTCCTGGTCGGGGACAAGTGGGCGGGTAAGACAACGGCCGCACTTTCACTGGTGCGAAGCCACGGTGGAAGCCTGATCTCCAACGACGACGTGCTGTTGGTGGACGGAGCGCGGACCGGTTCACCGGGCTGGCACATGATCGGCGGACCACGGTCGATCGGCATCCGGACAGGCTCTCTCGCAGAGCACCGCCCCGCGCTCACGGCCGCCGCCCTGGCTGCCGCGGCCCGTGCGCATCCGGCCAACCCCCACCCCGAGAAGCGCTTCCTGCTCCCGGCCGAGCTGTGCGCGCTGGGAGGCCGGGCGGCCGTGCGAACGCCCGCCCACGTCGTCATCGAACTCCGGTGCCGCGACGGCGCCGCACCGGCTGCGGAACGCCTGGCACCCCGGAGCGCCGTAGACGTTTTCGCCAGGCACCTGGAGGCCACACCCGATCGCCACCGATTCGAGCTGCTGGCCGCGCTCGGCTCGCCCCGGCCGGCGCTGACCCGGTCGACGACGGCGTCCCTCGCCGAACTGGCCTGCTATCGATTCCACCACCCGGTGCGCGACTGGGTGGAGGCGTTCCTCGACCTCGCGCACACCGTGGTCCGTGACGTCGTCTCCGGTCCGCGGGGAGAGTCCGACGGCTGTGGAGCGGAGGGTCCGCCCGGCCGCCGTCCGGGCGTCGACGACCGGCAGCCCCAAGACTGCTACCACTGGTCTTGACGAGAGACTCGGGAGAGGACCCAGATGGTCAAGGAGCACCGGCAGGTGGACGAGCGACGTGTCGCTGACGCCGTCCGCCGTACAGCCGAGCAGCATGGCGACACCACACCGGCGCGGTCACGGCAAGGCCATGTCAACTCCGTCTACGTCGGAACAAGGTACATCTACAAGTTCGTCCCCCTATTGGCTGACGGCCGCCAGGCTCCCGCCAAGGAAGCGACGATTCTCCGCCTGCTGGCAGTCAACCTGCCGGAGCGGAGCCGGACCAGGATCCCGACACATGTGACCTCGTGGGCGGACGCCGAGGTCGGGCGCATCGATGTGTACGGCAGGCTCCCGGGCTCGCATCCGCAGACGCTCACCAGGCCGGTGGCGGCAGCGCTGGCGGTGTTCCTCAGGGATCTCCACGACTGTGTGAACCACGAGGTTGTGACGGAATTCGAGGGTGAGGTCGGCGGCAAGGGGTTCAGCGCCTATGCCTACGGAGCGCTGGAGGAGTACGAGAGGGCTCTGCGCCTGACCGTCCGAGACAGCGGGCAGGCCGCCCTGATCTCAGAAGCGGTCTCGTACGCCCGTCGACTGCGGGACCAGTACGACGAGCCGTCCCTCGTCACCCTGCACAAGGACATCCACACGGAGAACCTCCTAGTCGACGCCCACGGCCTGGCAGGCGTCATCGACTGGGAGGCGGCACAGTCAGGGCCCCGCGAATGGGAGCTCGCGATCCTGCGCCAGCGCTTCCCCCACAGGTGGAACGAGCTCCGGGATGCCTACGCCGAGCCCTTGGACTCGGTGCTGCTCGATCTCTGCGGGATTGTCCAGAGCCTGAGGTTCTGGAAGTCGTTCCCCCGTCAACAGGAGTTCGTCAGGCAGCAGACCGACTACCTGAGATCGATCATGCAGGAGGAGGGACCGTCATGAATTCCTCCGCGCTGTGGGGCCCGGTCGAGGAGGACCTGTACCGACTGCTCCTCGACGACGACCTGGGAGACCAACACCACATTGCAGACCTCCTGCGGTACGACGGAGTTCTGGGCGTCGAGGTCGACGACGAGTCGATCAGGCCGACCCTGGAGGCCGCCACACGATGCCTCGACTACATACAGCGAGAACTGGCGGCGAATTCCGACGTCATCCCGCCCCGGCTGCTGCGCACCGGCAGGTTCCCCCGCATCCGGCAGACGCGCGACCTCCACCAGTTCGACGTGGGCAGCCATCTTGCCCTGTGCCACGCGTACGCGATACGCCGAGCACCCGTCGCCCTCGCTCAGCACCTCGGACTCCCCGCACTGGCCTCGGCACTCGACGGCACGGCCCGCGGGGCGGCCGTCAGCGCGTTCGGTTCGGCCGCGGTGCTCCACGACTACTTCAAGTGCTTTCGGCAACGGCGCGCACTGCCCGGCAAGACCGGCCCGGTGGTCCAGCTCACATGGCGCCTTCCGACGGGTGGAGCCCTCGCCGACGGGCACCTGCTCGACGAGAACGAGATCGCTGCGGCAGTCCTTCCGCTGCTCCTCGGAAGTGGCGCCTGCACCAGCGACATCGCCGGCTGCATCCAGTCGAGCAGCAGAGTCGGGAACCTGCTGTACCAACTGCTCGACCTCGGGGACGCGGACGCGCGTCACGCCGCGGGCGGGTTCTGGAGGCAACAGGAGATCCAGACGATGCTCCCTGGACTCTACGTCGCGACATGCGACTGGTTGGGAAAGGGCTGGGCACGGGAACTGGTCACGCACCGCAAGAAGCGAGTCCGCTCACTGAACAGCGCCGGAATCACGGCCCTGAGCGCTCTGGAAGCTCTGCTGTGAAGAGGCGAAGCGTCCGGACGGGCGAACCGCACTGGCGGGGATCCGCCGGCGGGGAGAAGGGGGTCCGTGCGCCAGCGCCTTTCGGACGGACCGGATCGGTACCGCACGAAATCTGCTCCGCCCGGCGCGTGACGCTGTCGCCGGTGTTCTTGGCAAACCGTATTCAAAGGGGCACACGTGATATCACCGGAAGCCAGTAGGCGTCTTTGCGAGGTGCTCTCCACCGGTGGGCCGGAATTCGCAAGGATCAAGCAGGCCGGCTCGCCACCGCTGCTCTATGGGTTTCTTCTTGCCATGCCCAAGGGCGCGGAACTCCACGTGCACCTGTCAGGATGTGGACGGCCCGACGACTGGGCCGCGCTGAGTCTCGGCAACGCCTCCGCGAGGGTCTTCTTCCGAACGGGGCCCCCGTGCTGTCGGGATGACGGGCCCGACGACGTCGACTCGATCTGTGAAAGGCAGTACCGAGGACTTCGGCCCTGCTGCCGGAGCACGTACACGCCGATTCACCGGCTCTCCCGTCGGCAGCGAGAATCATGGGTGTCACGTGTCCACATGGAGCAACCGGACCCGGATGCCTTCTTCACCCGCGTCACCAGGCAACTCAAGTGGATGCGCAAGGATCCGGATCTCATCACGGGCCTGCTCCTGACCGTCATGCAGCGTGCTGCGCGCGAGGGCGTGCACTACCTGGAGATACAGACCGGCCCCTTCGGCTACAACGGAGACGACGGCCCGGTGCCGCCGGCCGAGATGGCCGACAGGTACCGGATCGCCCTGGCCAGCCCGGAGGCTCGCCGCACGGGGGTCGAGGTACGGTTCATCGTGAATGTGCTGCGCACGGCGCCGGACGTCGAGTCCAGGTTGCGGACGAGTTTTCGCTTCGCCGACCGGAACAACGACCTCTGGGTCGGTGTCCACCTGTCCGGCGCCGAACGGGAGGCAGGCCGCGATCTTGTCCGGCTTCGAGAACTCTACTGGGAGCTGCACCGCCGATACCCGCACCTGGGCATCGCCGTCCACGCAGGCGAGGGATCGACGCCGGATCAACGCGTCAGCCCGGCCCTGGAACTCCCGATACAGCGAATCGGCCACGCCCTTCAAGCCGTCAACGAGCAGGGCTCTGTCCTCGGACTTCGTGACAGGGGCATCACCGTCGAAGCAAGCCTCCTCAGTAATCACATGCTCGGGCATGCACCCGACCTCGCCGAGCACCCGCTGCGGAGCTTCGCCGAGCAGGGAGTGAGGTGCTGCCTGAACACGGACAATCCCGGCGTCTGGGGCGCGCAACTCACCGACGAATTCTATGCGGCCGCCACCTTTCTTGACTTCGGCTGGAAGGAGCTTGTCACCCTCACCCTGAACAGCATCCTCGGCAGTTTCGCTCCCCGTGAAACCAAAGCCTGGCTGCTCGAACGGCATATAGGCCTGCTGCACTCCTTTGCCGCCGGGGCGAGTACCGGTCAGTCGGCAGTCGCGCCGGAACTCTCGGACCCGACGCCCTCGCCGCTCGCGCTCAGGATGTTCAACGTCCCGGCGTCCGCAGAGCGGCTGCCCCGTAGACCCTGAGTCGGTCGAAGACCGGGCGCTCCGAGGACGCGTCTTCGCCGCGTACCAGGCTGCACGGGCCGGTTGACCACGAAGCACCTGACGCCGCCCTGCGTCTGGCTAATCGCCAACCTGAGCGTTCCTGCCCGCGGCCGACGAGCTGTACGACCGCCTGTGGCCGCGCCCGTCGCGCGTCCGCATTGCGGAACGGCCGATCCCCTCAGACGCGATGGGCCGTACCGCGGTTCTTCACCGATTTCACATACAGGAGAAAGTCCTTCGCCAGGGCGAGTACCTGTCGGTTGGTCATGGCCGATGTGAGGTCGGTGCGGTAGTCGGGATACTCCAGTACGTTCAGGGCACTGAATTCCGAAGCAGCCCGTGCGTAGACGCGGTACGCGTTGTCGGTGCACAGGTAGGAGGTAACCGACGGGGTCCGGACGGGCTTGACTCCGTCCGTGTAGAAGAGCTCGTCGACCACTTTGCGTCCGAAGTCCTCGTTACCCTCCGCCAGATCGTGGTAGTAGCTGAAACCGATCTCGTCACCGGCGATGGGGCGAGGCGAGGTGAAGCCCATCGCCTGAGCCTTGGTGGCCCGGCGCATGATGTTGCCGATCAGGAACTGGCCGTCGTCCGGTTGGAGGTAGACGACCTCCTTCACCGACGCCAAGCACATGATGCCGGTGCACTGCGCGCAGGACTCCAGGGACGTGTACACCGTCACGTCGCTGAGCAGCGTGGAGTAGCCGGAGGAGACCTGCTCGCGGCTCCTCGCGGTGGCGTGCGCGGCCCGGTCGGTGATCGCGGTCGCGAACATCCGGCGCTCCTGGCGCCGTGGAACGCCGACCTCGTGCCGGGCGTTGCCCTCGTCGAGCTGCCACGGGTCGTAGACCTGGTTCAGTGCGAACATCCGGCGCACCAGCCGGGACTCCGCGTGTTCGACGGAGCTGTCGAAGACGTCGTTGTGGTTGAAGTCGTAGTCGATGACACGGCCCTCGGCGTCCACCGCGAGCGCGGCGATGTTGTGTCCCTGATAGGTGCCGCCCCGGTAGACGTCGGGTGACTTCGCCAGCAGCTGGTTCGCCCGCCACTGCCCGTAGTCACCGACCTCGCCGTACTTGTTGCCGTTCCAGCGGTCGAGGACGATCCCCATGAGGAGCAGCGAGTAGATCCGGTGGCGCTCCTGCACGGGCGCGTCGATCCGTGGTTCGTCGAGCCGCACGAAGTCGCGCACGCTCCTGTCCCAGAACGGCTTCAGGCCGGGAGGCACCGGTTGATCCGGAACACGCCCGGCCCCGGTCTCGTCGGTGCCCATGACGTTGACTCCTTCCGCCCGGGTTGCCATCAAAGGCTGCGCCCCACGGGCGGCAACGACCTTGTGGACACGCTCGGGACCCGGCACCGTCACCTGGGTAGCGCACGAACAACCGTCGGACCGGAGGGCCGACGCGATGCCGCGCGCTGTGGCGCCGGTCGCGCAGGGCAATCGGGTCGTGTGCAACAGCCAGCACCTCAAGGCGGCTTCACGGTCCGAATATCGGGGCCGATGGAGAACCGGGAACCTCGCGATCGCGATCAGCGCGGCAAGTTGAGCCAGCACGTAGGCGATGTGCGGGAAAGCCGCAGAGCCGGTAGGTCGAGAGTCTCGATGCCGGGTGTCGGCGCCACGCACGGGTCCCCGTTTCTCGCGCCCGCCGAAGAGGCGCTCGAATAGCCCGCCGCCCGCGCCGAATCCGGGCATTCCGACGCGGCCGAAGAGGTCGCCGAGGTCGAGACCGGCCAGCAGGTCCTCGAGGGAGGTCCCGGAAAGGTCGGAGGTACCGTAGCGGTCGTACTCGGCCCGCTTGTCCGGGTCAGCAGGACAAACCCTGCGCCGGACCGCCATCGGCGGACAGGAGTCTGCCGGGACGACTCCGGCGACCTCGCTGCGAGGCCACTAATGCCCGGATGCCGGGATGGCTCGGGTCGGGCCATCCCGGCATCCGGTGCGCCGTCAACGCACGACCGACAGCGTCGGTAGGTGCCGGCCGTCGTCCGCCGCGGTGCGCGCGGCGTGGGCGTGCTGGAGTCGCTCGCCCTCGATGTCGAGGTCCGGCAGCCACCGCGCCAGCGGCCCGGGCAGCCACCAGGCCGCGTGCCCGGTGAGGGCCAGGACGGCCGGGACGAGGGTCATCCGGATCACGAACGCGTCGAGCAGGACACCGACGGCCAGGGCGAAGGCGATCTGCTTGAGCATCAGGCTCTCCGAGCCGAGGAAGGCGGCGAAGACCGCGATCATGATCAGGGCCGCGGCGGTGACGACCCGTCCGCTGTACCGTGCCCCGCTGTGCACGGCCCGGAGCGGGATCCTGGCCCGAACGTACGCTTCGCGCATCCGGGAGACCAGGAAGACCTCGTAGTCCATCGCGAGTCCGAACAGCACCGCGAGCAGGATGATCGGCAGGAAGCTGCTGACCGGTCCGGTGGTGTCGACGCCGATCAGCCCTGCGAGGTGGCCGAGTTGGAACACGCTGACCACGGCACCGAGCGTTGCGCTGATGGAGAGGAGGAATCCGGCGGCGGCCTTGAGCGGGACCACCAGTGAGCGGAAGACCAGGAGCAGCAGGAGCAGCGAGAGTCCGACGACGACGGCGGTGAAGGGGATCAGGGCGGAGTTGAGTTTGGCCGCGACGTCGATGCTCACGGCGGTGCTGCCGGTGACCTGGACGGTGGCGCCGGTCTGCTGCCGGATGGCGCCGCGCTGTGCGCGGATGGTGGTGACGAGGGTCCTGGTCGCCTGGTCGCTGGGGGCACTGTCCGGGACGACCTGGATGAGTGTGGTGTGGGTGGCCGGGTTGGTGACGGGCTTGCCGATGGCGGCGACGTCCGGCAGGGCGCGGATGGTGGTGCTGATCTGCTGTGCGGCCGTGGTCGGGTCGGTGCTGTGGCTGGTGTCGGCCAGGACGAGGAGGGGGCCGTTGAGGCCGGGGCCGAACTTCTGGTTGATCCGGTCGTAGGCGAGGCGTTGGGAGGAGGAGGCGGGCGCGGTGCCGTTGTCGGGCAGTGCGAGGCGCAGGTTCTGGGTGGGCCAGGCGAGTGCGCCGAGGGCGGCGACCACGGCCACCAGGGTCAGCAGCGGTCGGCGGGTGACCAGGTGGAACCAGCGCTCGGCGCCGTTCGAGGGCTTGCGTCCGGTGTCGTCGTCGGCACCGCCGACGGCCTGCTCGCGGCGCATGGCGCGGGAGCCCGCCCGAGGGGTCAGCCGCCGGCCGGCGAAGCCGAGGAGCGCGGGCAGCAGGGTGGTGGCGACCAGCACGGCGGTCAGTACGGTGCCTGCGGCGGCCAGGCCCATGGCGGTCAGGTAGGGGATGCCGACGACGGTGAGGCCGACCATGGCGATGACCACGGTCAGTCCGGCGAACACCACGGCACTGCCCGCCGTGCCCACCGCCAGCGCGGCCGACTCCTCGGGGTCCATGCCGTGCGCGAGCTGGGAGCGGTGCCGACTGACGATGAACAGCGCGTAGTCGATGCCGACGGCGAGGCCGATCATCAGCGCCAGGCTCTGGGCGGTCGAGGAGATCGCGAGTACCCCGGTGAGCGAGAGCAGTCCGAATATCGCGGTCGCGACGCCGAAGACCGCGGTGACCATCGGCATCCCGGCGGCGAGCAGCGAGCCGAAGGTGAGCGCGAGGACGATCAGGGCGACACCGACGCCGATGAGGTCGCTGTGGGACTTCGTGGCGGCGTCGTTGCCGAAGGCGGCGCCGCCGACCTGCACCTCCATTCCGTGCTGCGCGGCGTCGGCCACGGCGGACTTGAGCGAGTCCAGCGCGCCTGCCCGCAGGCCGCTCTGCGGGACCTCGTACTGGACCTGGGCGACGGCGGTGGTGCGGTCGGCGGAGACGGTGTGCGCGTCGAACGGGCTGACGACCTTGGCGACCTGCGGCGCGGACGCGGCAGCGTTCAGGGCGGCGCGGACCGCGGCGGTCTCCGCGGGGTCGGTCACCTTCTGCCCGCTCGCCACGGTGAACACGATCTGAGCGCTGGTGCCGGAGGAGGTGGGGAAGTCCGTCTTCATCCGGTCCAGGGCCTGCTTCGATTCGGAGCCCGGGAGGGAGAAGGTGTTGTCGAGCTTGCCGGTGCCACCGAAGGCCACTGCGCAGGCCACCGCTCCCGCGACCAGTGCCAGCCAGAGGGCCAGCACACGTCGTCTGTGGCGGAAGGCGAGGCGCCCGAGGCGGTGCAGGTACGTGGGCATGAGGGCTCCGTAGTGCGTGGGACTCCGTGGTCCGGAAACGGGACGGCCGAGGGAAAGCGGCGGTCCTGCCGCATCAAGAAAACTGGCAGTCCTGCCACATTAGCAAAAGTGGCAGGACTGCCAACTCATCCTGAGGTCTGAGACAATCCAGGAGTGACGACAGCAATCGGCCCGGGACGCAGGGAAGAGAACAAGCGGCGCACCCATGAGTCGCTGGTGCAGGCGGCGGCGCGCCTCTTCCGGGAGAACGGCTACGAGGCGACGACGGTCCGTGACATCGCGGTGGCCGCAGGTGTCGGCGAACGGACCTTCTTCCGCTACTTCCCCTCCAAGGAGAGCCTGATCCTGCAGCAGGTCAAGGACCTCGTGCCGCTCCTGGGCGAGGCGATCCGCGCCCGCCCTGCGGCGGAGCCGCCCCTGGTCGCCCTGCGCGACGCCGTTCTGGACCTCGCCAGCCGGGACGAGATGGCCCCCGCGATCCTCCTCGCCGGACCCCGGCCGTTCCCCAGGCCCACGACGGGGCGCGGCGAGTTCCGCCTCCTCTTCGACCTGGAGGAATCCGTCGCATCCGCGTTCCTGCACCGTCTGGCCGCCGACGGTGCGGACCCGGAGGATGTCGACACCCTGCTGCGCGCGGCCGTCCTGGCCCGTGCCGGGGTGGGAGCCCTCCGTGCGATCCGGCTCACCTACACCCGCCTGCCGGAGCGCCAGCGCACCGCGCTCGACCTCATCGACTTCGCTCGGGCGGCGTTCGCGACACTGCTCGAACCGTGACGCGTTCCCTCATCCGGGCTGCCAAGCGACCGCCGGGCGCGCCCGACAGGTGGAGCCCGGTGTCGGAACCGGTGGGCTCGCATGTTCCTGTGTCGCGTGTTCACCGCTGGACTGCCCCGGTGCGAGCTGGACGAAGTCACCGCGCTCTTCGCGCCACCCGGTGCTCACCATGGCCAGGCGGCAGTCCCGGTGCTCCTGCTGGCCTTCGAGGTTCATGGTGCTCGACATCTCCGAGTGGCCATTTCCCGTCCGGGCAGGCCGCGTTGAAGGTGCTCCACCTCGTGGTCCGGGAGTTGATCAGCCCGAAGGCGCGCGACGTCAACCACGTCGCAGCACGCTGGAAGGAGGCGCTGAACCAGTCTCACACTTCTTTGAGGACCGGCTCGGCATCCAATGACCACAGGGGGCTTGCACAAGACCGCTCACACGCCCGTGGGTGGCATGACGGTGGCGTCGCTGTTCCGGATGGCGTGGACGATCCGGATTGCCCAGTCGGCGGGCCGTTCATGGCCGAGGAGTTCGGAGAGCTTGTTCATGCGGGCGCGGCGTTCGGTGGGGGTGAGGGCGAGGGCCCGGGCCAGCACGGTACTGAGGTCGTCGGGTGAGTGTGGGTCGGTGAGCAGGGCCGCGTCGCCGAGTTCGGCGGCGGCGCCGGCGTGGCGGGAGAGCACCAGGGCTCCCGGTTCGCGAGAGTGGTGATGGGGGAGGGTGGCCTGGGCGGCGATGAACTCCTTGGCGGTCAGGTTCATTCCGTCCTGCAGGGAGGTCACCCAGAGCACGTCGGCGGCCAGGTACTCGTTGATGACCGCGGTGGCGGACAGGTTGTGGGGAAGGTAGTCGACTGGCTGCCAACTACCTTGCTGCCACGTGGTGTTGATGTCAGTGATGCGCTGTTCGAGGTGTTGGCGGGTGCTGTCGTAGGCGGTGATGCCCGGCTCGGGTGGCGGGCAGACGAGCCGGAAGGTCAGCCGGCCGCGCAGCTCGGGCCGGTGGGTGAGGAGGCGGTCGATGGCGTCGACCTTCTGGATCGGGGCCTTGGCGTAGTCGAGCCGTTCGACCGAGAGCACCACGCGGTCGGTGGCCGGGCGGCGCCGTGGTGTGCGGAGGCGGGCGGATTTCTCGATGGCCGGCCGGTCGATCCCGAGCGGATGGACGGCGATGTGCGGCATGCCCGGCAGGCCGGCCAGAGTCCGGCGGAAGTGCTCGGCGAAGAGGTCGGTGTGGAAGCCGGCCCAGTCCAGGCAGGCGAGGGAGGTACGAAGTTCGGCGGCGACCGGAAGGGTGGTGAAGATCTGCGGGGGTGGGAAGGGGGTGTGGTGGAAGAGTCCGGTCTTGAGGTCGGGGCGGGTGCTGCGTAGCAGGCCGGGGACGAGCCAGAGGTTGTAGTCGTGGAGCCAGACGGTGGCGCCGGGTGCGGCCTCGGCGCTGATGTGCTGGGCGAAGCGTGCGTTCACCGTGCGGTAGTCGGCCCAGGCGCGGCTGTCGAAGACCGACCGGCCGGGTTCGGACATCAGCACCGGCCACAGCGTTTCCTTGCAGGCGCGATGGAAGTAGCCGCTCCACTCGGCGGTGTTGAGCGGCACGAGGGAGAGCGGCAGTCCGCTTCGGTGCGGGCGGGTGGTCTGCTGGTCGTCGCCGGCCAGGGCCGTGACCCAGATGCCTGGCAGGCCTTCGGTGAAGGCGCTGGTCAGGGTGGGCAGGATGCCGTTGGGGCTGGCGGGCGGCTGCCAGCTCTCGCCGTTCCAGTGCAGCGGTGGGCGGTGGTAGGCCACCACGAGCGAGTGCCGGCGTGCGGGACGGTCAAGGGCGGGGGAGACCCAGCCGAGGTGCTGAAGCGCCGCGTGGATCGCGGCCGCGCCGGTTCGGCGGGGGCGGTGGACCAGGGGGTCTGCGGCGAGTGCGGTGAGCAGTGCGGGCTCGGCACCGGCGACGATCACTGCGTGTGTGCCGAGTTGGAACAGTGACAGGTCGTTGAGGGAGTCGCCGGCGACCAGGATCTCCTTGGGCTGCCAGCCCAGCTTCCCGGCCAGGGCTTGAAGGGCGTTGCCCTTGGAGGCTGTTGGTGGCAGGACGTCGAAGTAGCGGTCGGCCGAGTACACCCAGGTGCAGCCGAGGGCTTCGACGGCCGCGGTGAGCTCGTCGGTGAGCTGTCCCGGGACGAGGTGGTAGGAGCAGCGGCCGTCCTGGACGACGCCGTGCTGGTAGGTGAGCGAGGGGAAGCGGCGTAACGCGGCGCGTACGCGGTCCTCTCCCGGCCAGCCGGCGCGCAGGTGTTCCTGGAGGGGATCCACGGGGGTGAAGTCGGTGCCGTCGATGACGGTGGCGCCGACGTCGGCGATGATCCACCGAGGTCGCGGGACGAGCGGATCGCGCAGTACCTCACGGGTGGATGACAGTCCTCGGCCGGTGGCGAAGACCAGCGTCACCTCGGGCTGGCGGGCCAGAGCGTCTCGCAGTCGGCGCCGGTCGTCCGGGGTGCCGCCGAGTAAGGTGCCGTCCAGATCGGTGACCAGAATCCTCGACATCCGAGCGACGCTAGCACTCTCACCCAGCGCGGTGAAGGGTTCACCTCAAGGCTGGCCGCGGCACTGCGGGGCCGTTGGAGACCGGATCAGGTTGCGTTGGCCGGCGGTCTGCCGTACCCGTGGAACGCGGAGCACCTGCCCGCCACGTCCGAGCAGGTCTGGGAGGCGGTCGCCACCGGCGCCGGCAACCTCGGCTGGCTCTACCCGATGGAGGTCGAGCCGCGCGTCGGCGGAAAGGCCACCCGGGGCGACTCCACCGTCGTGGCGTGGGAGCCGCCGCGGCACTTCGCGGTCCGGGCGACCCAGGACGGCGGGTTCTCCAACACGCTCAGCTACCACATCGAGCCGGCCGACGGCGGAACGAGCCACCTGCGCATGGGAATCCACTGGGTGCACACGGGCGTCGTCGACGACGCCTGGAAGTGGGACACCAAGGCGGACGCGGCCGAGAAGCACGTCGACTTCTACCAGCACGGCCTCGCCGAGTACCTGCGGCACTTCGCCGGCCGCCCCGCCGTCTACGTCAGGGCCCAGCGCCCCGAACCCACCGCCGACCCGGCCGACTTCGCCACGCTGCGCCGACGCCTCGGCCTCGCCGACGACGCGGCCGTCGGCGATCGGCTGCCGCTCCGCGTCCCCGGTAGGGACGGCGGCTCCGTGGAGGTTGTCGTGGACTGGCTCAGCACCGACTTCGTCGGCCTGCGCGGCCCCGACGCCCTGTACCGGTTCTTCAACGGCAGCACTTGGAACGTGCCGATCTGGCTGGGCCACCACCTGTTCGCCGAGGACGCGGACGAGCAGCAGGCCGCCAAGACGTGGACCGCCTGGCTCAACGGCGCCTGAATCGTGGCACGACGGACAGCCGAAGGACCTCTGGTGGAAACACTGCTCTATGCCGCCGAACTCATCGAGGAAGGCGGCAGCTACAAGCTCGTCCTGCAAGACGTGGTGCGGCAGACCGTCCAGGTCACCCCCGTCCCCAAATCCGCGGTGGACAAGCTCCCGACCTTCATGTCGGCGCTCAGCGTCAAGCTCAACTCCGTACCGGCACGCGGCCACTGGTAGACCGCCTCGGACTCCACGAGGCCGGTGCCGTCCGGCTCAGCGGTTCCCGGACGGCACCGGCTCCCCGACGGAGGCGGCCCCGTCCGCTTCCGGTCGTCTGCGCCGGAACTCGGCTTCACGCGGCTACCGCCCAGAAGGCCCGGGCTTTCGCAGGACGGGCAACTCCTGCGTGAAGCTGCCCGCAGGAGTGTTACCCACCGCGGGGCGAGGAAGCGGTCCTTTCATCAGGCCTCGGTCACCCTCGCTGCCAGGTGGCCGCGAGGTGCACGCCCGCGAACGCGAGGGCCGTGCCGGCGGTCAGCGCGAGTGTCAGGGCCGACCAGCGACGGCCGCGGCCGGGGGCGGGGCGGCCGGGCTGGCCGGAACGACGGCGCAGGTCGGCGCCGAGCAGTCGGGCCAGGTGGGGCAGGTGCAACATGACGTGCAGCGAGGTGACGCCGACCCAGCACAGGAACGCGGCCTTGTGCAGCAGCAGGACGGGAACGGGCCCGGTGTCGCGTCCGACCAGTGCGAGGGTCAGGCCGGTGGCGAGGACACCGAGCGTGCTGGCCACCATCAGCGGGCCGAGTAGCCGTTGTGCGAGCGGCGGAGGGCCCTGGCGGCGGTAGGCGGGGGCGCCGGTGTAGTACCGGACGAACCGGTAGCCGGTGCTCGCGAGCTTCAGGCAGACGGGCCCCGTCAGCAACAGTCCGACGAAGAAGTGGACCGTCACCAGCCGGCTGATGGACAGGATGGTCCAGCCCTGGACGGCAAGCAGCAGCACCAGCACCGCACCGGTGACGGCGGTGAGCCGGGCGTTTCCCTCAGCGTTGCCGGCGTCGCCGGGGCCCACGCCATCCACCTGTGGAGCATCGCTCGTCAGGGTCACCAGGCCATCCTCATGCTCGGTCCGGGCGCGGCTCGTCGACCGCGCCGTTTAGCGGCTCGTGCCGGCGGGGTGCCGGTCGGTGAGCAGTGTGCCTGACGGATGCTGAAGAACCGGTTCAGCCGGCTGACGAGCACGGTGAGCTCTGGCCGGCGCGGACGCCCGTGCCATCCGGCAGGCAGCCGACCAGGCCCTGGCGGCAGAGATCCGAGAGATCCATTCCACCTCCGGCGAGACCTACGGGGTCCTGCGCGCGCAGGCCGATCTGCAAGGATCCGGACACCACGTGAACCGCGAGCGGGTGGCACGGCTGGTGTGCGAGCACGGCATCATCGGCCGCCACCTGCGGCGCCGAAAGCGGACCACTGGCCCTGACCCGGTGGCGCCGCCGGTGCCGGACCTGGTGCAGCGCCCGGCTCGACCAGCGCTGGTGCGGCGATGGGGTTGAACCTGGGCAGTACACCTCGGCGGCGTTCGCGGACGTGTGCGACCGCTACGGCGACCGGTACGGGATCCGTCGCAGCATGGGTCGGGTCGGCTCCTGTTGCGACAACGCCCTGGCCGAGGGCCTGTGGCAGAGCCTCAAACGAGAACCCCTGCACAGGACGCTGTTCTCCCGTGTCGCAGTGAGATCCCGCCGTGCACCCGGTCACCGTCGACGATCCACTGGAGAATCAACGTAACGTGGTCACTCGATAGCGGAACGACACGGGGAGTGCGGCGGGCGAGGAGAGCACCGCGGGCGCCGAGGAGACGGCGCGCCAGTACTACGGGAACAGCGAGGTCGACGGCTTCTACTCCGTCGTGTGGGGTGGCGAGGACATCCACACCGGCATCTACCTCGACGAGCACGAACCCATTTGCCCTACCGTCAGGAAGCCGCCGTGCCCCACCGGATCGCCGCCGCACCCGCGTAGTCACCCGCGTGTGCGAAGCCGCCCAGCACCACCAGGTCGCCGTTCTTCACCTGCCCCGACCGCAGCGCCCGGTCCAGCGTGACGGGGATGGCGGCGCCGAAGAGGTTGCCGCAGCTGTCGAAGGTGTCGGGGTGCCGCTCGGGTGGAAGTCCCAGCGACTGGCGCCAGTTGTGCAGGAAGGTGCGGTTGGGCTGGTTGGTGACCAATAGGTCGATCTCCTCGGTGGGGACGGCGATCCGCCCGCAGACCTCGGCGACGATCTCGGGCACCAGGCGGTTTCCGCGTTCCAGGACCGTACTGACGCTCTCCTCGGTGAAGCCGATTCGCAGCTGGGACCGTCCTGGCTCCCAGTAACGGCGCCCGTCGTCCAGTAGGGCGGTCATGTCACCTCCGTACGCGCCGATGTGACGGGCAGTGACTTCGAGCACGGGTGAGGCCGTGGAGGTGGTGACGTAGCCGACTCCGCAGCCGTCGCCGGGAATTGCGGCCTGGGCGAGACGCCGTACCTCGGACTGGGTGAAGAGCTGGCCCGCGGCTGTCTGCGCGTTGCAGATCAGCGCCGTCCTGGCCTCGGTGCTGCGAAGGATCTGCCGGGCCAGCTCCAGCATGTGCACGAACGAGGCGCAGCCCCCGTTGGCGACGTCGATCAGCCAGGACGGGTTCAGTCCGAGCCGGCGGGCGACCTCGGTGCCGGCGCCCACGAACGGGGTGTCGGGTAGCTGACTGTGCACCAGCAGAACGTCCACGGAGCGGATCTCGGTCCGGCCGTGCCGCTCGATCAGCGGCTGCACCGCTCGTTCCACCAGGTCCACATTGCTCTCCCCGGCCACGTGGTGCCTCAGCGGCGGGACCCGGAACATCGGGCTGTCCCTGAGCCGGTCCTCCGCGCCCGGGTGGTCGGTGTAGAAGGCGGCCGGGACGGGTTCCCCGGGCAGGTAGCCGGAGACGTCGGTGAGGCTGACCGTCTTCACTGCGCGACCGCCGGACCCGTGGCGGCACCCGCCGGGCGCGGCGGGACGCTCACCGGCAGACCGCCCAGGTGGCGGTGCTCCAGTATCGCTTTGAGGTTGGCCATCTCCACCGTGTGGCCGGCGTAGAACAGGTCCCAGTACGCGCCCACCCAAGCCCGCTCCGGGCGCGGGGCGAGGTCGGGGCGGGGGTTGGCGTCGTAGAACGGGTGCCGGCAGTTCGTCCACGTGATCACGGAACCGGGCCGGTCCAGCACCAGCTCGGCGGGCACGACCCGCATCAGGTAGATCATCCAGAGCTTCTCGCCCTGGTCCCAGGAGCAGTGGAAGTCCACGGTCCTGGCCTCGGCGTTGGTCTCCACCCGGCAGTAGATCCGGGTCTGCGCCTCCAGCAGATCGTCACCGACCCACAGCCCGGCGGTGCCGGCGGGCGCGAAGTTCCGCAGGCTGAAGGTCCACTCCTCCAGGTGGTGACCCTGCCTCAGGTACGCGTACGCCTCATCCGGTGGGCAGTCGACGTACTCGTGGATCGTGCAGTAGCGCCCGTAGACCTCCTGGTGCGGGTAGGCCGGGCGGGTGAGCTCCGCGCAGCGGGCCGCCAGCACGGCCGGATCGGTGTTCTCCACCCTGGTCAGCCCGGGGATCCCGGTCAGCCCGCGAACCTCGGTCGGGCTCGAAGGTCCGGTCAGGTCCGAAGCCTCAGCCGACGTGGACGGTACAGCGCTCATGGACGGACTCCTCGTGCTCGGCCGGCAAGTGGCCGGCGGCGGTCAGAAAGGGAAGGAACGGGGGAATCTCGGCGGGGTCGAGGTCCACCGCCACCAGGGCCGGACCGCTCCCCGCGTTGCTGCGCAGCAGCGCCCGGCGCAGCTGCGCGCCGGTCTCGGCCCGGCTGACGTCCAGGGTGGGGAACAGGCCCGCCACGCCTGCGGCGATGTCGGAGGGGAGGAACAGGTTGCCGGGGTGCGGGGCGCCCTGGAACAGCCGCTCGCGGGTGGCGCACATGGCGTGGGCGTTGTTGTTGAGGATCACGAAGGTGACCGGCGCGGCGTACTCGAGGGCGGTGTGCACCTCCATGCCGTGCATGAAGAACGCGCCGTCGCCCGCGAGCACGTAGGTGCGCCGTCCGGTGGCGAGCGCCGCTCCGATGCCGGCGCCGAAGGTGTAGCCCATGCCGCCCATGCCGACGGCGACCACGAACCGCCCCCGGCGCGGGGCCGGGAGGCGGTGGATCGCGCTGGCGCCGGCGTTCCCGGCGTCCACGAAGACATGGGCGTCCGGGGGGAGAGCGTCCGCCACTGCCGCCACCGCCTCGGCGTGGGAGAGGCCGCCGCCGGTGGGCGGGGTCGCCAGCGGGACCGGTCCGGCGTGCCCGGGGGCCGGGCGGCTGTCGGGCGCGAACCGGGCGGCCAGCCCGCGCAGCGTGTCGCGCAGATCACCGGACAGGTGGAGCCCGGGGGTGCACGGAACGAACGGAGGCTCGGGATCGACGCAGATCACGGGCGTCCGGGCCAGCTCCTGCTCCAGTCCGCTACGGGCCATCACGGGCAGCCGGGTGCCGACCAGCAGGCAGAGCCCGGCCCGCCGCAGGCAGTCCAGGACGTTGGGGTGCCCCATCACCCCGGCCACCCCGGCGAACCGCCGGTCGGTGTTGTCGAAGACGTCCTTGGCGTCCGGCACGACCGCGACCCAGGACCCCAACCTCCGGGCCAACTCGGCCAGTTCGGCCTTCGCTCCGACCGTGACGACGCCCTCGCCGGCGATGATCAGCACCGGCCCGGCACCCCGGAGACGCTCCGCCGCGAGGTCCAGCTGCCGCGGTGGCGTTCCCGGTTCGACGGGTTCGACGGGTTCGACCGGGAGTGCGGGTGGCGCGGGCCGAGGGGATGTCAGCGTGGCCTGCTGCACGTCCTTGGGCAGCAGCAGGACGGCGGGCCCCCGAGGATGCCTGTCGGCCGCCGCCATCGCCCGCGCCAACAGCCGAGGCAGGTCGTCGGCCGCCTCGACCCGGGCGCAGAACCGGCTGACCGGCTCGAACACCGCACGGGCGTCGAGGGATCCGGCCCGCCCGCTGGAATCCTGGAAGGCGCCGCGCCCGTCCAGTGCGGTGGGCGGCTGCCCGACCAGGGCGAGCATCGGTACGCGTGAGGCGTGGGCCTCCGCCAGCCCGGGCAGCAGGTTCATCGCGCCGCCGCCGGAGGTGGCCGCGACCACTCCGATCCGGCCGGTGGCGCGGGTGTGTCCGTCCGCCATGGTGACGGCGGAGAACTCGTGTTTGGCGATCACGGTACGCACCGTGCCGCCGGTGGCGTTCAGGGCGTCGTACAGGTCCTCGATGTTCGCGCCGCCGATGCCGAACACCTGCCGGACGCCGGCCCCGGCCAGAGCGGCCGCCAGGTGGTCGACGACGCGGACGGCGGTGGCCGCGGGAGCGATGGCGACCGCCTGCTGGGTCACCCGGATGTCGGTGGTCACGCGGTGGCACTCCTCTCCTCCGGAACGGTCGCGAGGACCAGGCCGGCCGGCGCGACGGCCTGGAAGCGCCGGCGGTACTCGTTCGGGGTGAGTTCCAGCGTCCGGCCGAAGGAGCGGAAGAACGTCTCGGCGGAGGCGAAGCCGCACCGGACCGCTATCTGACTCACCGTCAGTTTGGTGGACTCCAGCAGCTTGCGGGCCCGGGCGATGCGCATCTGCTCGATGTACTGGCCGGGCGGCGTGCCCACCTCGCGTCGGAACACCCGGGCGAAGTTGCGCACGCTCATGTTGGCGCGCTCGGCTATCTCGGGTACGGGAAGCGGCTGTTCGAGGTTCTCCAGGATCCACTCCTGGGCCGCGCGGATCGGCGGGCGGTCGGCGAGCTGGGCGTCCAGGATGGTGCTGAACTGCGACTGGCCGCCGTTCCGCTTGAAGAAGAGCACCAGGAAGCGCGCCACCTCCAGGGCGAAGGCCGCACCGTGGTCGGCCTCCACCAGTGCGAGGGTCATGTCGATCCCGGTGGCCACTCCGGCCGAGGTCACGTAGTTGCCGTCCCAGACGAAGATCGGCTCCCGCTCCACCGTCACGCTCGGGTACCGCCGGGCCAGTTCCTCGCAGTACGCCCAGTGGGTGGTGGCCCGTCGCCCGTCGAGCAGTCCCGCCTCGGCGAGGAGGAACGCACCGCCGCAGACCGACACCACTCGGCGCGAGCGCGTGGCCGCCCGCCGGATCCAGGACACCAGATCCCGGTCGGCCAGCGCCTCGTAGAGACTCCAGCCGCCCGGCACGAGGAGCGTGTCGATCGGCCCCTCACCCGCTTCCAGCGGCTCCGCCTCGATCACCATCCCCGCACTGGTCCGCACCCGTGGAGCGCCGGCCGAGACGAACTCGACCCGGTAGCCGCCCTCTCCACCTGGACGCTGCCGGCCGGCGGTGTCGAACACCTCGGCCGGCCCCGCGATGTCCAGGGCCTGGGCACCGGGATAGACCACCACAACAACTCGTCGCTGAGACACCGTCACAGCGTGTGTCCGGACCTGGGGTGGCGGCAATGACGGCTTAGTGACGAATTCGGCCATCGCGGCCGGCTACCACGCCGTCGACCAGCAGTGATGGCACAACGTGACGATCGGATGTGAGGCGAGTCATAGTCGCCGTGCACGGTCTGCTGCGCGCGTCACACTCCGGGGCGAACCCGGCGAACCCGGCGAACCCGGCGAACCCGGCGGAGCCGTTCCGGAGCTCCGCGACGCGGCTGGGGAGCCGGCGGTCCCGCCGGCTCGTCCGCGAGTTGAGGTACGGGGGGGAATGGCTCCGGGCCGACTTGTCCATCCGCGTCCGGAACCCGCCGCCCGGCCCGGGGGCATACCGGATCCGTACCACCGGTAGACCGGCTCTGAATCGAGCCTTCCTAGCTTCGGGGCTGCCAGGTCGCATCACCAGATCCACTTCCCCGAAGGCGACTTGCTCGACAGAAAGGTTCGCCACATGATCAGTCTCCGTACGCGTGCCTCGGCCCTCGCGGCCGTCGCCGCGATCGGGCTCGCCCTGACCACCGGAACGGCCAACGCCGCACCGGCCGAGCCGTTGAAGACCGACCGAGCTGCCCTGACGACGGCGACGCTCAGCGGGGCGACCCAGATCGGCATGAACAGCGCGCTGGCGAAGAACACCGCGTGGTACTCGCCGGACGGGAGCACCGACCTGTGGGTTCAGGACGACGGCAACGTCGTGCTGTACCACAACAACAAGCCGGTGTGGGTGGCCAACGGCGTCATACCGAACGGCAACGTCCTGGTCGTGCAGAACGACGGCAACCTGGTCGTCTACTCCGCCGCCAATGCGCCGCTGTGGTCGAGCGGAACGGCAGGCCACGCCGGTGCGTACCTCGCGATCTACAACGACGGTCACATGAACGTCGAGCAGAACGGCACCGTGCTCTGGACCTCCGTCCACGTGGTCGTCAACCCGTGCTGGGTCCTGTTCCCGAAGCCGTGGTGGTGCCCGACGTTCCCATGATCGGCCCGCCGGCGGCTCGCCGTGCGGCCCGGTCCCGCCGCGGGGCAAGGGGCTGTGAGCCGGGACCCGTGAGTCCCGGCCGAAGCAGCCGCCGAGCCCGACCGCGCCCTACTGCGCGGGTCGGGCCGCACCTATCGTGCTGAAACGTCGTCGCCGCCCCGGCCATGGGGGCGGCGACGACCACGTGGTCAGACGAGGGCCGCCTCGATCACGTCGGCGGCCTTGGCCGAGCTGCCGCCCGCGCGCACCTCGCGGCTGATCTCGGCCAGCCGGGCCGCCACCGCCGGGTCGCCGATCAGCTCCAGCACCGCGGCACGCAGCGCCTCGGCCGTGGCGTCCGCAGTGTCCAGCCGGCGTCCGACACCCAGCTCGACCAGCCGGTCCGCGTTGGCGAACTGGTCGGCGGCCTGTGGCACCGCGACCATCGGCAGCCCGCAGTACAGGCCCTCGCTGCATCCGCCCATCCCGGCGTGGGTCACGAAGGCGTCGGCCTGCTGGAGCACGGCGAACTGCGGCACCCAGCGGTGTACTTCGACGTTGGCCGGAATGTCCCCCAGTTCGGCCAGGTCGGTCGCCTTGCCGACCTGGAGCACGACGTGCCAACCGGGCAGGTCGCCAAAGGCCTTCAGGCATTCGCGGTAGAAGCCGGGCTGGTGGGTGAAGGCCGAACCGAGCGAGATCAGCAGCACCTTCTCCGCGCCCTCCGGACGGGTCCAGCCGCCTTGGTACTCGCGGGGGCCGAGGCAGGGCCCGGCGAAGGAGAAGACCTCTGGGTCCACCAGGTCGATCTTGGGCTGGAGCACCCGCGGGATGACCGCGATCGCGCGATCCGGGCGCAGCATGAACGCGAACGGGTCGCGGAGTTCAAGCCCGTTCTCGACCAGCCACTCCGCGAACCGCTCCTGGTACCGCTCCGTCGCCAGGGCGTCCCGTGCCATCGTGAACCGGTCCGCCATTTCGTTCTCGAAGCCGTCCCAGGCGACCATGGACGGCGAGATCGCCATGGCCGGTACGCCCCAGCCGTCGGCCAGCACCCGGCCCGCGTACGCCATGAAGTCGTACAGGACGAGGTCGGGCCGGTCGTCCTGGAACGCCTCCCGCAGACGGGGCAGCATCGTCTTCGCGTCCTCCAGGAGGAGGCCGTGCACGTTGACGCTGGTTTCGGGGTCGACCGCGCCCTTGAGGAACGGCAGGGTGGTGTCGTAGGGCACCAGCCGGGCGCCGGTGGACTCGATCTGCTCGGCGAACGACGGGTCGTTGACGTAGCTGACCCGATGGCCGCGGGCGACAAGCTCCCGGATCACCTCCAGGCTGGGGTTGACGTGGCCGTGCGCCGGGATGTTGACCATGGCGATGTGTGCTGGGCGGGACATACCGGGTCCTCTCGTCATACGGTGTTATGCGTCCTGCACCGGCAGCCTGACTTGCCGTCAGCTTTACTGTCAAAGGCAATACGCATCGACTGAACATCGGCTCATGCCCTGCCTGTCCCGGATCGGCCCTGCGGCGATCCGGAGTACGCGAGGAGGTGACGATGACGTCACCGGGAACCACCGTTCGAGCCCTGGCCAGCTGGCTCTGCGCCGCCGCCCTGGGGCTGGCCGTGCTACTCCTGCCGGGCGCGGCTCCGGCGTCCGCGACCACGCAGAGCATCTGCGACGGCACCCCCGTACCCGCCGGTGCGCGCGCAGGAGCTGGCCGACGAGACCTGGGTCGAGGACACGACGGCGACGTCGAGACCACCGCTGCGAGGAACGCCATCCAATCCAGCGTTCCGAAGTCGCTGGAGGACAGACGGAGAAAGGCTCGGTCAGCGCCGCGAAGTGCGGCGCGTGGGCGGCGTGATGCGCACCCGCTTCGCGGCGGGCGCCTTCTCGATGTCGTCGAGCTGCGCGATGATCGTGCTGCGCAGGTCGTCGTAGTCCTCGAAGCAGTAGTCGTTGAACAGCGTGTAGCCCGTCCACATCAGGTTGGCGCACACCTGTGCCGGCACCCGGCCGGTCTGGGCGCCCATGCCGACCAGCGCCACCGACTCGATGCTGCCGGGCGACTTCCTGTTCTGCTGGTGGATCGCCTGGAACGCGGCGGCGCAGGCCAGGGCCACGTTCAGAGTCTCGCTCACGTTCTGCGAGGACGCTTCCATCGTCGGCGCCGAGATCAGGAACTTCGGGTTGACCGCCCCGGACGGCACGCACACCGCGCTTCCCACCGGGAGCTTCCCCGCGAACTGGGCGCGTATCGCCCGCTGGACGCGCAGTTGGACACCCGCTCCGAGGTGCCGCTTGATGACCGCGTCGACCCCGCCGTCCATCCGGCCCCGGGAGTTGGTGGGGCTGACCCAGGCATCGACGTTCTCATCGAGGATCGAGCCCTTGCGGATCTCGATCTCCGGGGTGTCGGCGAAGGCCGCTCGCCACGCCTCCACCACCGTCGCGTTGATGTCGGTCAGCACCACCTTGAGCGGCGACTGCACGCGGTCGTTGGTCATGGTGCACTCCAATCGAGATACCGTCTCTCTGCTGGTCAGGAAGCTACCGGCGCCCACTGACAAGGCAGGCACGGCCGGCAGGCGCTGATCCGCACCGAATCCGGCGGCGGGAGTTCGTCGCCCGGCTCACCAGGCCGTGCCGGTGGCTGTCAGACCCGGGCGATATGACTACGGGGTCCGCCAGGCAAGCTGACGGGCTCTCATCAGCACGGTTCAATCTGGAGTCCCGCCACAATGAGCGATGCCAACGCCCCCGCCCAGCCCGACCCGACCGACCCGCTGGCGCTCGCGGAACTCTTCAAGGGCGGCGGTGAACCGTGGCTTCCGCTGCTGAAGCCGGTCATCGAGGCGCAGCCCGAAGCGGCCGCGTTCATCGGCCCGGGCCGCAGCCCGGAGGTCGTCCCGGTCCGCGAACTGACCTTCCAGGCGCTCAAGCCCAATGCGCCGCACAAGTGGAAGGTCGTCATCTTCGGCCAGAACCCGTACCCGCGGCCGGAGAGCGCCACCGGCATCGCCATGTTCGACAACACCTTCCACGACTGGAAGGACAGCCAGTTCGGCAGGGTCGTCAGCATCCGCTGCATCATCAAGGCGGCGGCGATGTGGAAGTACGGGATTCCCAAGAAGACCCCGATCGCCGACATACGCGCGCTACTGAAGAAGCAGGACACCGTCCAGCCGCCGGAGTGGTTCCAGGCGATGCTCACGCAGGGTGTGCTGCTGCTGAACGCGGCACTCACAGCCAGCAGCGACGGGGCGACGGGAACCGACCGGCACACCGCGTTCTGGCGTCCGGCGGCCGAGCGGATCGTCGAGGAGATCCTCAAGGCCAAGCAGAACGCAGACGAGGAGGACCGTGGTGTGGTCTTCGCGTGGTGGGGGGCCCACGCGCGGAATCTGAAGAAGGTCGTCCTCCAGCTCCAGAAGAAGTACCCCGAGGTCGAGGTCCGGCATATCGACCACGCCAATCCCGCGGCGCAGGGCGACATCTTCTGCGACGGCGACCACTTCGGGATGGTGAACGACGCCCTCGCATCGCTGGGCGCCGATGAGATCGACTGGCTGCCGAGCAAGGGGTGGAACGCGCACGGGGCGGAGACCGGTGGGACGGACGGCGACCTCGCCGAGCGCATGGGCGCGTTCATCGCGTCCACCATGGAGCTGCACCAGCTGTATCTCGAGCGACTCGCCGGCGTCAAGGACGAGGGGCTCGCCCTCCCCGCGATCACCGGTGTGTTCGACACCCCGCTCATGGAGTTCCGCGACGCCGTGAGCCCGGTCGCCGAGCTGCTGTCCGGTCTGGACGGGCATGTCCAGCGGTCGCACGAGTTCGGCAGGAGGCGGGCGGACGAAGTGGCGGGCGGCCTGTCCGCCGACGCGATTTCCGCCCTCTACCTCTACACCTGCCAGTCCGCGTTCTACCGGGAGATCAACGCGATCCTGCGCTCCCCGGACCGGACCAAGCTCGTCCCGTACCTCCCGTACCTGCGACTGCTGTTCTCGGCGGTCTCGCAGCTTCCCGCCCGCACGGAGCCGCTGTGGCGCGGGGTGCCGCTGGACCTGCGTGCGCAGTACCCGCTCGGACGGACCGTGACCTGGTGGGGCGTGTCCTCGTGCACGTCCGAGCTTGGCGTGGCACGGGCGTTCCTCGGCAGCCGCGGCAAGCGGACGCTCTTCGAGGTGCGTCCCATCCGGGCCACGGGCATCCGCAGCTTCTCCGCGTTCACCGACGAGGAGGAGTTCATCCTCCTGCCGGGCACGCAGCTCAAGGTGACGGACGTGAAGACCGAGCGCGGCGGCCTGTGCACCGTGACGCTGGAGGAACTGGAGGAGCAGACCCTGGTGTCCTGACGAAGCGCCGGCACGGCCGGTCCGCGGCGGAACCTCGCCGGGCGACCACCACGCACCGCGGCATCCGGTAGGGCCCGTAAAAGCCGGGCCGGCCGCCTCGGGGTGACCTGAGAAAACGCCTGGCGCCGATCCGGCCGGAGCGGGACGGTAGTGCCATGCTGATTACCGAATGTCGACAAGCCGATGTCGCGCTGCTCGAGGAGCATCTGCCGTCGCCGGGCCGGACTTCGTTCCACGCACAGCGCTTCGCCCGCCAGGGATCCGGTACCGGCACCTACCTGGTGGCCTGGCTGGAGGACCGCCCGGTCGGAAACGCCGAGATCCGCTGGAACGGGTGCGCGGCCGCCGAGGTACGGCAGGCCGTGCCCGACTGCCCCGAGATCAACGGCCTTTCCATCGCCGAACCACTGCGCGGCGGCGGCATCGGCACCGCGCTGATCCGTCGCGCCGAGCGGCTGGCAGCCGGACGCGGCGTGCGGCGGATCGGCCTCGGCGTCGACGAGGACGGCAACCCGCGGGCCGCGGCGCTCTACGCGCGGCTCGGGTACCGGCCCCTGGTCCGCTACCTCGACCGGTGGTCCTACACCGACCACGCCGGTGAGGTCCACGACATCGAAGACCCCTGCGTCTTTCTGGCGAAGGAGCTTGGCGTCTCCGCTCCGGAACCCGGCCTCGGGGTACGTCCACGGTGATACGGGTGGCGCCGCGGGCGCGCGGCATGGCGGAAGCCGACGCGATGCCGGGCAGCGGTTGTCGGCTGTGCCAACTGTCACGATCTGTAGGGCGGTGAACGCGCGGGTGAGCCGCTCGGGGTCGGTCTCGCCCTGCCAGTCGGCCTGCTCCGTCTCGCGCGAGCAGGCCCAGGCGGACAGGACCCAGTGCCGTTCCCCGGGTTCCCGGCCGGCCGCGATCCCGGCAAGCCGGGGAAGTGCCGCGAAACTTGCCGAGAACGCGGTGTCGAGCTGGGGGCACAGCCGAGACACCCGGAGGATCCGCCTCGAACCGCTCCAGCAGGGCTGGGACGCCTTCGGCGGTGCCGTGCGCGTCGCTGAGCTTCGACCAATCCGTCATGCCCAGATCCAAGCAGACTGCCGGCGCTCACCGATGGGGGTGACTTCGGGGCGCCGCGGAGACGTTCAGCCGCTTGACGGCCTCGCCGAGCTCGATCCGGCTCCTGGGCGCCGAGGATTTCGAGCGGCCTCGTCGCTGTTGGTGCGTTCCCATCACCACTTCTCAGCCGTGCCGTCAGATGTTGGGCCTCGCACGCGAATCTCCCGTCGTGCAGACGTGCTCGATCCGGCGCCGCAGTATTGCTCACAGTTGATCGATATCGCTATAAAGAGATCAGCTTCGAGCAGGCGGCTGGCAGTATTGTGCGCACAGGAGGGTCCGTCATGAGCCACGTCGAGCGGTTCGATCCGGCCGCTGCCGGCATCGCGGTGCCGGGCACCGCCGACGGCGGGGCGGGAAGCTCGGTGCTCGACGCCGATCTCGGCCGGCGGCGGTTACCGGTCCGACGCCAACTCGCCGGACCCCCGGGCCGCCGGGGCGCCTTCGGCCACGACGTCCGCTCCGGCGGTCGGGGTGTGGCGCTGCCTGCCCAGGACCCGCTGAACGGGGAGACCCGAGCGTGATCCTCACCGTCACGCTCAATGCCGCGCTCGACGTCACCTACCGCGTGGACCGACTGCGCCGGCACGACGGCAACCGGGTCCGCGCCGTGGCGGAACGGGCCGGTGGCAAGGGCGTCAACGTCTCCCGGGTCCTGCGCGCGCTCGGACGGCCCACCGTCGTGACCGGCCTGGCCGGCGGCCTCACCGGTGCCGCGCTGCGCCGCGACCTCAGCGAAGCCGGGCTGGCCGACCAGCTGCTGCCGATCGAGGGGGAGAGCCGCCGCACGGTGGCCGTGGTGGAGGAGCAGGCCGGCGACACCACGATCCTGCTGGAGCCCGGGCCGGTGGTCCGGCCCGGGGAATGGGCGCGCTTCCTGGAGCACCTCGACGCGCTGCTGCCCGGTACGGCGGCGGTGGTGTACTCCGGCAGCCTGCCGCGCGGCGTACCCGAGGACGCGTACGCCGTCCTGGTCCGCCGAGCGCACGCCCACGGGGTGCCTGCGGTGGTGGACGCCGACGGCGATGCCCTGCGCGCCGCGCTGCCCGCCGGGCCGGCGCTGATCAAGCCGAACGCGGGAGAGCTGGTCGCCGTCACCGGCCTTGCCGATCCGGTCGCCGCCGCCCGTGCCCTGCGCGCCGCCGGTGCCGGGGCAGTGGTCGCCTCGCTAGGCCCCGGCGGCCTCATCGCCCTTACGCCGCACGGCGGTTGGCGCGCCGAGCCGCCCGAGCTGCTGGCCGGCAATCCGACCGGCGCCGGGGACGCCGCGGTGGCCGCCCTCACCCTCGGGCTGGTCGCCGGTGCTCGCTGGCCGGACCTGCTGGCCGAGGCGGTGGCGCTCTCCACGGCCGCCGTCGCCGCGCCGCTGGCCGGCGAGTTCGACCCCGCCGTCCACCGGCGCCTTCGATCCCTGGTGGACGTCCGCCCCTTTCGTACCTGAGGAGTTCCCCATGCCCCTGACCGGTACCGGCGCCATCGTCACCCCCGCCGCGAGCGCCGCGCGCGGGGTCGGCGCGTTCAACGTCATCCAGCTCGAACACGCCCAGGCCATCGTGGCCGGTGCCGAGACCGCCGGATCGCCGGTGGTGCTGCAGCTGAGCGAGAACGCCGTCCGCTACCACGGCGCGCTCACCCCCGTCGGCTCCGCGGTGCTGGCCGTCGCCCGCGCCGCCGAGGTGCCGGTGGCCGTCCACCTCGACCACGCGACCCGCCCGGAACTCGCGCACCAGGCCGTGGAACTGGGGTTCTCCTCGGTCATGTTCGACGCCTCCGCGCTGGACTACGAGGAGAACGTCCGCACCACCGCCGAGGTGGTCGCGCACTGCCACGCCGCGGGTGTCTGGGTGGAGGCCGAACTCGGGAAGGTCGGCGGCAAGGACGGTGTGCACGCGCCGGGCGTCCGGACCGACCCGGGCGAGGCCGCGGCCTTCGTCGCCGCCACCGGAGTCGACGCACTCGCCGTGGCCGTCGGCACCTCGCACGCCATGCTCACCCGCGACGCCGCGCTCGACTTCGAGCTCATCGCCGTGCTGCGCAAGGCCGTTCCGGTGCCGCTGGTCCTGCACGGATCCTCCGGAGTGGCCGACGAGCACCTGAGCCGCGCCATCGAGCACGGCATGACCAAAGTCAACATCGCCACCCACCTGAACAAGGTCTTCACCACCGCCGTCCGGCGGGCCCTCGCCGAGAACGCGGAACTGGTCGACACCCGCCGGTACCTCGGGGCCGGACGAACGGCCATGGCGGGTGAGGTCACCCGGCTGCTCGGCGTACTGAAGGCGGTGCCTTCCACGCCCTGAGGCTGGTTGGAACACCAGGGGACCGGACACCGGCAGGCCCGGCGGCGCGACGCCGACCTGCCGGTCGATCACCCCGCCGCGTCGCGGTACTTGCGCACCGACAGCCAGGAGAACAGCCCCAGGATCAGCAGCGACCAGAGCGTGGACGCCGCGACCGGATGCCGCATCGGCCAGACGGGCGCGCCGTCGGCCCCGGGGTTGCCGAACAGGTTCCGGCACGCCTGGACGGTGGCGCTGAACGGGTTCCAGTAGGCGATCGCCTGCAGCCAGCCCGGCATGGTGTTCACCGGCACGAAGGCGTTGGAGAGAAAGGTGAGCGGGAAGAGCCAGATCAGGCCCGCCGAGGTGGCGGCCTCCGGGCTGCGCACCGACAGGCCGATCAGCGCCCCGATCCAGGAGAAGGCGTAGCCGAGCAGGAGCAGCAGCAGGAAGGCACCCAGCGCCGCGAGCACCCCGTGGTGCGCCCGCCAGCCGACCAGCAGCGCCACGACAGCCAGCACCAGCAGGATGAAGGCACTCTGCACCACGTCGGCCAGGGTCCGCCCGGCGAGCACCGCCGAGCGCGCCATGGGCAGCGAGCGGAAGCGGTCGACCAGGCCCTTGGTCATGTCCTCCGCGATGCCGGCGGAGGCCCCCGCCACCGCGAAGGTGACCGTCTGGGCGAAGATCCCCGCCATCAGGAACTCCCGGTAGCCGCCGCCCGGTACCTTGATCGCGCCGCCCATCACGTACGAGAAGAGAAGTACGAACATCACCGGCTGCAGCAGCCCGAAGACCACGATCTCGGGAATCCGGGTCATCCGGCGCAGGTTGCGCTTCGCGACCACCCAGGAGTCGCGCGCCATCTGGACGAGTCCGCCGCGCGGCTGCGGGATCCCTTGTCCCCCCGCTCCGTCGGTGACGACCGCCATGGTCACGCGTCCTTTCCGGGGCCGGTCTCCTCGGCCGCGTGGCCGGTGAGGAAGAGGAAGACGTCGTCGAGGGTGGGCCTGCCCAGGCCGATGTCGTCGATGAGGATGTCCCGCCCGTCCAGCTCGCGGATGACGGCGGCGAGCACCCTGGCGCCCCCGCGCACCGGTACGGTGATCCGCCGGGTGTGCTGCTCCACACTGAGCCGGCCCGTCCCGTACGGGGTGAGCGCCGCGACGGCCGCACCGATCAGCTCGCGCTCGTGGACCACCACTTCCACCCGCTCGCCGCCGATCCTGGCCTTGAGGTCGTCGGCGCAGCCGCGTGCGATCACCCGGCCGTGGTCGACCACGGCGATGTCGTGCGCCAGCCGGTCGGCCTCCTCGAGGTACTGGGTGGTGAGCAGCAGGGTGGTGCCCTCGGTCACCAGCGCTTCGATGACCTTCCAGAGCGCCAGCCGGTTGCGCGGATCCAGGCCGGTGGTGGGTTCGTCGAGGAACATCACCGGGGGCCGCACCACCAGTGCGGCCGCCAGGTCGAGCCGGCGGCGCATACCGCCGGAGTAGGTCTTGGCCAGCCGGTCAGCCGCCTCGGCGAGGTCGAACGACTCCAGCAGCTCCCGGGCGCGCGCCTTGGCGTCCCTGGTCCGCATCTGGTAGAGCTCGCCGACCATCTGGAGGTTCTCCCGGCCGGTGAGGTACTCGTCGACCGCCGCGTACTGACCGCAGAGACCCATCAGGCTGCGGACCCGGCCGGGGTGTCTGAGCACGTCCACCCCCGCCACCTGGGCGCGGCCCGCGTCGGGCCGCAACAGGGTGGTGAGCACCCGCACCGCGGTGCTCTTGCCGGCGCCGTTGGGGCCGAGCAGACCCAGCACCGTCCCCTCCGGCACGTCCAGGTCGACCCCGTCCAGGGCCCGTACGTCGCCGAAGGTCTTCACCAGGCCCTCGGCTCGGATGGCTGCCCTCATGTGCCTCTTCCTTCTCCTGGTGAACCACCTGACGGTCAGGGCCTGTCCTCGCACCTGGCAGGACCTCTCATTGTGCTTTCCGGCGGGGGAACGGCCCGGTAGCCCACGCGTCCCGTCGGCCACCCCGGCCGATGACCGGCGGTCCGCTCCCACCGAGCACCCGGGAGGCGGAAGCACCCCGTCCTCGCCCCCCGCCCGGATGCGAGCCACCCGGGTGTGATGAAAGGTTGGAAGAGGACCGGTCCCTGCCCCGGACGAGCCACGGGTCCTCGACGGCCCGGCGCACCGGCCGAGGGCGATGGAGGACCCGCACACAGCGGTGGCGCCGGCGCGGCGCCCGGCCGGAGGTCACCCCGTCGGCCCGTCCTTCTCCGCACCACGTCAACACCGGATGCGTTCCCTGCCGAATCGAGGCGGTACCAGTGGATCTCAGGATGTCGGTCGAAGACCGGGAGGAGTTCCTCGCCGGCCTGCACGTGGGGATCCTGGGAGTGGACGATCCGCGCCACGGCGGTGGGCCGTTGCTGGTACCGCTCTGGTACTCCTACCGGCCCGGTGGGCTGGTGACGATCCAGACCGGGCGGGAAACGCAGAAGGCGCGGCTCATCCACGGCGCGGGTCGGTTCAGCCTCTGCGCGCAGGACGAGACGGCACCCTACCGCTACGTCAGCGTGGAGGGTCCGGTGGTGGCCGTCGAGGACCCGCTGCCGCCGGCCGAACGCGAGGAGCTGGCCCGCCGGTACCTGGACCCGGACACGGCGGAGGCGTACCTGGCGGCCAATCAAGGGCAACTGGCCGACGACATCCTCATCCGCATGAGACCCCGGAGATGGCGGACCGCCGACTTCGCCGCCTTCGCCGAGGAGTTCGAACCGTAGCTTCCCGTGCCAGGTGGTCCGTGCGCGGCAGAGAGCGTGATCTTCCGATGGACACTCAGACACTGACGCATCAGTCGGCGGCCCAGCAGGCCGGGACGGGGTGCTATCCACGCGACCGCTGTCTGCACGAGCTGTTCGACGCCCGGGCGGCGCGCCGCCCGCAGGACACCGCCTCCGTACAGCACGGTCGCAGCATCAGCTACGGCGAACTCAAGATCCGCTCCGATGCGCTGGCCGCCCGGCTGCACGACTCCGGTGTGCGGCACGGTGACAAGGTCGGCGTGTGCGGAGGCCGGTCGCCGGAAGCACTGGTCGCCTTCCTGGGCATCCTCAAGGCCGGCGCGGCGTACGTTCCGCTCGACGACACCTCACCGCCCGCGCGCCTGCAGGCGATGGCCGAGGACGCCGGGGTGCACACCCTCGTCACGCTGCCCGGCAGCGCCCGCCGCATCCGGCGCGTGCGTGCCCGCATCGACCTGGGCGGCCTGGCGGCGACCGCGCCGGTCGCGGTACCGCAGGCCCGGGTGCACCCCGCGGACTGCGCCTATGTGATGTTCACCTCCGGCTCGACCGGTCGCCCCAAACCGGTGGCGATCCCGCACCGCGGCGTCGTCCGGCTGGCCGCCTCCGACCTGGTCGGGCAGCGGCCGCGGCCCGGTGAGCGGGTGCTGCACGCCTACGGCCTCTCCTCGGACGCCTCTTCGATCGAGATCTGGCCCGCGCTGCTGGCCGGAGCCTGCATCGTGATCGCCGAGCAGGAGGAACTGCTGTCACCGGCCGCCCTGGAGTCACTGCTGCTCACCGAGCGGGTCGGCATCGCCTACCTCACCACCGGGGTGTTCCACCACATCGCGCGCACCAGGCCGTCGGCACTGCGGTCGCTGCGGTTCGCCTCCGCCGGCGGGGAGGCGATGGACGCGGAGCTGGCCCGCGCGATACTGGCGGCCTGCCCGGACACCACCGTGGTGAACTTCTACGGTCCGACCGAGAACAGCGTGGTCTCGACCGCACACCTGGTGCACGACCTGCCTCCAGAGGTGACGGCCGTGCCGATCGGCCACCCGTTGGAGAACTCCACCTGCCATGTGCTGCGCGAGGACGGCACGCCCGCAGGCGTGGGCGAGGAAGGTGAACTCCTCGTCGGCGGAGACGGGCTCGCACTCGGGTACCTCGGCGACCCCGAGCTGACCGCCGAGCGCTTCGTCGACGACCTCGTCGAGCCCGGTACGCGGCTCTACCGCACCGGTGACCGGGTGGTCCGGCGCGCGGACGGCGTACTGGAGTACCGGGCCCGGATGGACAGGCAGATCAAACTGCGCGGGCACCGCATCGAGCCGGACGAGGTGGAGACGCGGCTGCGGGCGGACGACGCGGTGGGCGAGGCCGTCGTCGAACGGGACGGCGACGCCCTTATCGGATACGTGACACCGGCCCGCCCCGGCCAGGCGCTGCCCCTGGACCGCATCCGCAGCGCCCTCGCCGGCTGGCTGCCCGCGGCCGCGGTGCCCGCGCGGCTGGTCGAGGTCGCGCGGTTCCCGGTGACCGCGGGGGGCAAGGTCGACCGCCACCGGCTGCGCAGGCTGGCGGCGACCGAGCCGGCCGCCACCCCGGTCGCGGTGGACGGCCCCGGTCCCGGTCCGCAGGACACCCTGGCGCGGGTCTGGCAGCTGGTGCTGGGTGTGCACCCGGCGCCGGGAGACGGCTTCTTCGACATCGGCGGTGACTCCCTGCTTGCGGCCGAGGTCGTCACCCGTACGCTGACCGCCTTCGACCTCGACGCCAGGTACGGCCGCACCCTGGTCCACAGCCTGCTGCGCTACCCCACGCTGGAGGAGTTCACCGCCGCCGTCGCCACCGTCAAGGACCGGCACGGCGGCGAGAGAGCCGACACGGGCCCGGTGGACTTCCGTGCCGAAGCGCGGCTGGGCTTCACCCTGCCGCCGCAGCGCGGACCGCACCCGGACTGGCGGCATCCCGGGGAGGTGCTGCTCACCGGCGCCTCCGGATTCGTCGGCGCCTTCCTGCTGCTCGGGCTGCTGCGCCGGACCGACGCCCGGGTGCACTGCCCGGTGCGCAGCCGGGACGGTGCCCACGCCCGGCAGAAGGTGACGCGGAACCTGGCCCGCTTCGGCCTGGCCACCGCCGAAACCGCCGACCGCACCGTGTGCTTCCCCGCCGACCTCGCCGAGCCCGGCCTCGGTCTGGAACCGGGCCACGCCGAGGAGCTCGCCGACACCCTCGACCTGGTGGTCCACGCGGCCGCGCAGGTCAACTTCCTCTATCCGTACGACGCGCTGCGCCGCGCCAATGTGGAGGGCACCAGGGAGCTGGTACGGCTGGCGGCCGGACGCCGGGTGCCGGTGCACTTCCTCTCCACCGTCGCGGTGCTGGCCGGCTTCGGGACCGCCGGCGTGCGGCACGTCGACGAGGACCTGCCGCTCGACCACGCCGACTGCCTCACCATGGGCTACGCCGAGAGCAAGTGGGTCGCCGAAGAGGTGCTGCGCGACGCCGCGGGTCAGGGCCTGCCGGCGGCGGTCTACCGGCCGTACGAGATCACCGGGGACCGGCGGACCGGCGCCTGCAACACCGACACCGCGATCTGCTCGCTGTTCAAGACGATCAGCGAGACCGGGCTGGCCCCCGACATCCCGCTGCCGCTGGACTTCGTCCCGGTGGACTACCTCGCCGACGCCCTGGTGCACATCGCCACCACGCACCGCACCACCCGCCGGACCTACCACCTGACCAATCCCCGCCCGGCGAGCCTGTGCGACATGCTCGACCGGATGGACGCCGCGGGCCACCGGATCCGCCGGCTCCCCTACGAGGAGTGGGTTGGCGAACTCGTCCGCCATGTCGCACAGCACCCCACGAGCCCCACGGCCCCGTTCGTCTCACTGTGCGTGGACCGCTGCAGGCAGGCCGACATGTCCGTCAAGGAGATGTACTTCGAAGGCACCTTCCCGACCGTGGGGCGGGCCAACGTCGAGCGTGACCTGGCCGCTTCGGGTCTGCGCTGCCCTCCGGTCGACGCGGAACTGCTGGACCGCTACCTGGAGTACTTCTACGCCACCGGCTACATCGAGCGCCCGTAGCCGGAGCAGCCCCGGGAAGGGGAGCGCGCATGACCGCACAACCACCCGGTGCGCGGGGAAGCGGACCCGAGCCGGACGTCCTGGACTTCCCGCTCCCGCCGCCGGGCACCATGGGGCCGCCCGCGGAGGCCGCGTGGCTGCGCGAGAGCTGCCCGCTGGCCAAGGTCAGGATGCCGATGGACGCGACCGCCTGGTACGCCACCCGGTACGAGGACGTCCGGACGCTGCTCGCGGACCCCCGATTGATCAGGCCGACCATCAACGACTGGCCGTCGCGCCCCGGACAGCCCGCGGACGACGGGCCGCGCCTGGTCACGATCGCCGAACTCGACGGCCCCCGGCACGCGGCCCTGCGCCGGGCCCTGGCCCACCCGTTCAGCTCCCGGGCCGTGCGGGACCACCTGCCGCGCATCCGCCGGCTCGCCGAACGACTCCTGCAGGAATTCCAGGAGGACGGCCCACCCGGCGATCTGGTCGCCGGCTTCACCGACCCCTTCCCCCTGCTGGTGCTGTGCGACCTGGTGGGCATCCCCTTCGAGGACCGGGACCGGTTCCTTCCGGTGCTGGAGGCGGCCCTCGGCGGGATGGTGACCTCGCAGGAGGGGCGCCGGGTCACCGATCTGCTGCGCGGGTACGTGGCCGAACTGATCGCCCGCAAGCGGAACCGGCCCGGCGGCGACGTCCTGACGCAGCTGGTCCGCCAGTGCGACGACGGAGCGCTGACCCACGACGACGTGATGGCGTTCGGGCTGTCCATGCTCACCGTCGGCTTCGGCATCAGCAGCTTCTTCCTGGCCGACTCGGTGCACACCCTGCTGGAGCGGCCGGACCTGTGGGCCCGCCTGCGCGACGACCGGGAGTCGATGCCCGGCGCAGTGGAGGAGTTCCTGCGCTACATGCCGGTGATGAACGGCACCGTGATCCTCCTGGCGACCGAGGACATCGAGCTGCACGGGCGGACGATCCGCAAGGGGGACGCCGTCATCCCCGTGCCGGCCTCCGCCAACCGGGACGAGCGGGTCTTCGCCGACGCCGACCGGCTCGACCCGAGCCGGACCGGCGCGATCACGGGCCACGGGGGCCATCTCGCCTTCGGCCGGGGGACCCACAACTGCCTCGGCGCCCATCTGGCACGCGCCGAACTGACCGTGGGTCTGGAGGCGTTGCTCGACGTCTTCCCGCGACTTCACCTGGCCGAAGGACAGGAACCCAGCTGGGACGACGAATCCGTGACCAAGTCACCGCTGACCCTCCCGGTCAGCTGGTGAGGCCGACCCGGCCGCCTCCCACCCGCCCAGGGGAGCACCATCAGTGAGCAGCACACCGCCGGAACCCGCCGTCGAGTGGCCCGTCATCGACCTGCCCCTCCCGCCGCCGGGCACCATGGGGCCGCCCGAGCAGTACGGGTGGCTGCGCCGCCAGTGCCCACTGGCGCAGGTCCGGCTGCCGGCCGGCGCCACCGCCTGGTACGCCACCCGCTACGAGGACGTCCGGGACCTGATCGCGGACCCCCGGCTGATCAGGCCGACCATCAACGACTGGCCGCCCCGGCCCGACCGGGCCGCCGACGACGAGCCGGGCCTGATCACGATGATGGAACTGGACGGCCCCCGGCACGCGGCCCTGCGCCGGGCCCTGGCCGAGCCGTTCAGCGTCCGGTCCGTCCGGCGCCGGCTGCCGCGGCTGCGCCGGTCGGCCGACCGGCTGCTGGACGAGTTCGTGGCCGGCGGGCAGCCCGGTGACCTGGTCGGCGGCTTCCTGGAGCCCTTCCCGCTGCTGGCCATGTGTGAGATGGTGGGCATCCCCTACGAGGACCGCGAGTACTTCCTGCCCAGGGCGGACGCCGCCCTCGGGGCGATTCTCACCCTGGACGAGGGCCGCCAGGTCACCTCCCAACTGCGCGAGTACATCCGGTCGTTGCTCGAACGCAAGCGGCGCGAGCCCGCCGACGACATCCTCACCGAGCTGGTCCGCGCGTGCGGGCGCGGCAGTCTGGACGGGGAGAGCGTGGTCAACTTCGGACTCTCGATGCTGGTCGCCGGCTACCGGACGAGCACCATGTTCCTGGGGGACGCCGTGGTGGCGCTGCTGACCGTGCCCGGCCAGTACGCCCGACTGCGTGACGACCGCGGAGTGATGCCCGATGCGGTGGAGGAACTCCTGCGGTACGTACCGGTGATGAACGGTGTCGTGGTCCTCCAGGCCGTCGAGGACATCGAGTTGCACGGTAGGAGGATCCGCGCGGGCGACGCCGTACTGCCCGTCCTCGCCTCCGCCAACCGCGACGAGCGGGTGTTCGCCGCCGCCGACCGGCTGGACCTGTGCCGAGCGGACAACCCGCACCTCACCTTCGGCCGGGGCGCGCACAACTGCATCGGCGCGCACCTGGCCCGGGCCCAGATGACCGTGGGACTCCAGGCGCTGCTGGACCGCTTCCCGGACCTGCGTGTGCCCGACGGCCACCACCCCACCTGGGACGACGAATCCCCGAGCAAGTCACCGCTCACCCTCCCGGTCAGCTGGTGCGCCACCGACGCCGCCGCGTAGGAGGCAGCCCTGCGGCACGGGCTGGTACGGCCGGAATCCGGCAGATCGCCGCGACGTGTTGGTGGTCTTCGAGAGACCGGCCCTTGTGCCGAGCCCCGGCGCCGTGGCCGCACCCGAGTGGGCCGGTGCCGACGGTGATAAATATGCACAGATATCTGATCTCAGCGGGTTCGCCCGGTAGATTCCGCAGCTCGGAGCGACTGCCGACACGGTGCGGTCCCGGTGGGAGCAGGTGCAGGATGCGCAATCAATCCTTGAGCGGGGCAGGTTCGGTCATGGGGACGGAGCTCGCCCAGGTGCTCCGCTCCGGCCCCTTCGATCTGGCGCTGCGGACGGCGATCCGCGAGCAGGGCCTGAGCCTGGAGGCCGTCCAGCGCCGGTTGGCCCGCCGCGGCATCCAGGTGAGCGTGTCCAGCCTCAGCTACTGGCAGCGCGGCCGCAGCAGACCCGAGCGGGCTGCCTCGCTGGACGCCGTACGCGCGCTGGAGGAGGTCCTGGAGCTGGAGCGCCACTCGTTGATCGTGCTGCTCGGCCCGCGCCGGCCGCGCGGCCGGTGGATCGACCACGTTCCCGGCTCGCTGGACCACCGCCGGACCTACGGCGATCAGGCCGTCGAGCGGGTCCTCGCCGACCTCGACCCGCGGGCCAACACGCGGGTGGAGACTCTCCACACGCGCATCGACGTGCACATCGGGCCCGAGCGCGAGGAGCGCAGGGTCGACGTCCTGCAGATCGTGCGAGCGCTCGACCGGGGCGCGGACCGGCTGATCCTGGTAACCCGGGCCGAGTCGGAGACGTCGGCCGACGCCGATCTGTTCGGACTGGTCGGCTGCCGACTCGGCCGGCGTCGCATCGACCGCGAACACGGCATCACTGCCGCCGAGTTGCTCTTCGACCTCCCGATACCGCCGGGCGGCAGCACGATCGTCGAGTACAGCTATGCGTACCCGTCCTCGCACGTAGCCACGGAGTACGAGCGGAAGGTGTGCGTCCCCGGCCGAAACCTGGCGCTTCGGGTGAACTTCGACGTCGGCATGCTGCCGGCCGGCTGCACCGCGGCCTGGCGGCCGCACCACGACGCGCCGGCCCGGACGGTCCAGGAGGTGCGGATCTCCTCGACGGGTCAGGCGTGCCTGGTCGTCCCCGACGTCGCCCCCGGAGTGCACGGCCTGTACTGGGAGTGGGACGACACCTGCGCGGATCGGCTGGTCAGACCGAACCGGCTGATGAGTGCAGGGAGTTGAGCTCGACGATCGCTGCCGCCACCTCGTCGGCCAGGCCCGCGGCCGTCCCCGGGGGTGGTGGGCCGCCCGTCTCGGCCAGCCGCTCGATCCGACGGCACCGGGCCGCCAGTGAGCGGGCGCCGATGGTGGCCGCAGCCCCTGCCAACCGGTGCGCCGCGGCACCTAGGGCGGGCAGGTCCGCTGCCCGGACGGCGGCGGCCACCGCCTGCGCGAGTCCGGGTGCGGTGATGCCGAACGCCTCTGCCGCGGCTGGGAAGGCCCCGCACTCCGCCAGATCGGCCACCACCTCGCTGTCCCATTCGATCCGCCAGGCCGGTGGCGGAACCGGGAACGGCGAACCGCCGGCCGTCGCAGCGGTGACCGGTGCCCGGTCGCCGCGCTCCGAGGCGCCGGCGCCCCGCAGAGCCCCGACCAGCGCCGGCCAGTCGACCGGCTTGCCCACCACCGCCTGGATGCCGGCCTCCCGGCAGGCCTCGAGCACCTCCGGTTCGCGTTCCCCGGTCACCGCGACCACGGGCGGTGAGGCGTGGTGCCGTCCGGCGCGGATCGCCCGGGTGGCGGCGAGCCCGTCCAGCCCCGGCATCCGCAGGTCCATCAGCACCAGGTCATACTCGGCCCTCCGGATGGCGGCCACCGCCTGCTCACCGTCCGGTACGAGGTCGACGGTGAAGCCGGCCCCCTCCAGCACGTCCCGGGCCACCTGCCGGCAGACCTCGTCGTCATCGGCGACCAGGACGGCCCCGCCCACCGCATCCAGGAAGGGCGGCAACTCGACCCCGCCAGGCCCGGGGACCGGCGCCAGCCCGAGCGTGAACCAGAACCGGCTGCCCTGCCCGGGCGTGCTCTCCACGCCCATGCGCCCGCCCATGGCGGCGACCAGCTCCCTGCTGATGGCCAGCCCCAGTCCCGCGCCCTCCACCGCCTGTCCCGCTCCGGCGCACCGCGTGTAGTGGTCGAAGATCCGCTCCTGCTGGTCCGGCGTCAGCCCGTCCCCGGTGTCGCGGACCTCGAACCGCACCACGTACCCACCCGGCCCGGCTGCATCGGCGACCAGATCGACCAGCACGTCCACCCGCCCGAGCGGAGCGTACTTCACGGCGTTACCCACCAGGTTGACCAGCACCTGCCTGATCCGCCCGGCATCGCCGGCCAGCCGGTCCGGTACCTCGGGCGCAATCCTCGCGTCCAGCCGGAGCCCCTGCTCCGTCGCCTGCGGTGCCATCAGGTCGAGCACCTCGGCGCACAACCACTCGGGATCGAAGGCGACATGACGGAGCGTCAATCTATTTGCCTCGATCCTGGACAGGTCCAACAGGTCATCCACGATGGTGAGCAGGGCCGCGGCCGAGCTCCGAGTGGCAGCGGTATAGCGGCGTTGGAGCTCGTCCAGCCCGGTGGCCTCCAGCAGCCCCGTCATGCCGACGATGCCGTTCATCGGGGTCCTGATCTCGTGGCTCACCTCCGCCAGGAGGGTGGACTTCCGCTCGGAGAGCAGCAGTGCCTCGTCCCGGGCCGCCTGCAGGGCGTCCTCGGCCCGGCTGCGCGCCCAGGCCAGCCTGATCTGGGCGGCCAGGCCGATCAGCAGGACCGTGCCGAGCAACAGGACCGCGCCGACCACGGCCGAGCGCAGCGCGAGCAGCGGGGCCAGGGCCTGCCTCTCGGGCACCGTCGCGGTCGCGATCCAGCCGAAGCCGGGCACCGGCCGGGTCGCGGTCAGGACCTGGCCGTGACCGTCCGAGGGCCGGGCGGACGGCCGGTCGGACGCCGACGACGCGACGGGCGCGCCCGTCTGGTCGGTGATCACCAGGCCGATACCCTGTGCCGCGGCGATCTGGTCGGTGAAGGTCTGCAGCGCGTCCAGGCGATATGCGGCGGCGAGCACGGCGCCGGGCCGGCCCGTCCGGTCGCGCACGGGTGCGGCGATCACCACCGCCCGCCCGGTGCCCCGCGTCTCCGGTGCGTATCCGGCGGACAGATAGGTGCGCGGACTCGCCACCTCGGCCCGGAACCAGTCGGTCGCGGTCGGATCGCGTAGGTAGCCCAGGTCCGCCGAGTCGGCCAGCGGAAGACCGCCGAGGTCGCACAGCAGCACCTCGGCCACCCCCGGCTGGGAACTGCGCAGCTGCTTGACCTCCTGCATCGGCGACTCGCCCTCGGTGATGTGCCTCGGGTCGGACAGGTAGGCGGCCAGTGCCGGGTCGTTCGCCGAAGCGGTGACCAGATCACCGAGTGCTGACAGCCGGTCAGCGGTGACCACGGCGCTGGTGGTCGCGGTGGTGGTGAGCCCGGTGCTGACCTGGTGCCGTACTGCGTCCTGTGCCGACGACAGGCAGAACTGGGCCAGCGTCAGCAGGGGCAGCAGCCCGAACGCCACGTACAGCGCCGCCAGGCTCAGCACCGGCCGCCGGGGGCCCAGCAGCATGGCCGGGCGACCGGTTCGTCTCTCCATCCGCACCTCTCGCCAACCGGCCGGGCCGCGCCCCGTCCGGTGTCGCAGCATTATGGTGGGCCGATGCGGACCGGGCCAGGGCCGGTGGGCATGGACCTGCCAGCCGCTGACCGGCCGAGGTCGGGCTGGGTGGTGCACGTGTTCAGCAGGAGCGGGGCGGACTTGATCGCGACTCTTATCGTCGAGGACGATCCGGTGGCGTCTGCCGCCCTGACCCGCTTCGTCGCACATGTGCCCGGCTTCACCGTGGTGGGCGTCGCCGCCTCGGTTATGGCCGCCCGGGCGGTGGCCGCGCAGCGCCGACCGCAGCTGGCCCTGATCGACATCAGTCTTCCGGACGGCAACGGTCTCGACCTGGCCGCGGAGCTGCGCGGCGGCTGCACCGGCACCGACGTGATCGTGGTGACCAGCAGATCCGACCTGTACGCCGTCCGGGCCGCCATCCGCAGCGGAGCCCTTCACTATTTGGTGAAACCGGTACGGCTGGCGGCGCTGAGCCAGCTGTTGCGCCGGTACCAGGCCCTCCAACGGGACCTGGCCGTGGAAGGGCTGGTCTCGCAGCCGCAGATCGACCGGCTCTTCGGCACCCTGCACGCCCCCGCGGAGCAGTTGCCCAAGGGACTGAGCGAGCCGACCCTGGACGCGGTCCGGGAGACCCTGCGGAGCGGCCCCGACCTGTCGGCCGCCGAACTGGCCGACAGGCTCGGCATCAGCCGGCCCACCGCGGGCCGCTATCTGGAGCACCTGGTCCAGAGCGGCGTTGTCGAGGTGGAGCTGCGCTACGGGCAACGGGGCCGGCCGCAACGCCGGTATCGAGCACTGGACTGAGCGGTGTGGCCGGCCGGAGCAGGTGTCCGGAACGTCGCACGGAGGGCAGGGCGGCACCGGCGCCAACTCTGTGGATTCGCCTACCGCGTGGCGGCCGTCACCGTCCGGCCCAAGTGCTTCTGGCGAATCCACAGAATTGTTCGGCCGGCGGAGCGCCCGACCACGTCGCCGCAGGTCAGAGGATGGGCCAGCGGTTGCCGCGTTGCCAGACAACCCGCCGCTTCCGAAGTTCCGTTGACGTCAGCCCCAGCTCAGGGAACGCTCGGTGGCCAGAACCCGGCGGGTCCCTCCGGATCCCCCTGGCGGCCGGCCCGTCGAAGCCACCGCCCGCCGAAGCGCCCCCACGACAAGGAGACTTCATGCCCGTCATATCCAACTCGCCAGCTGTGCAGGCCCGGAGACCGGTCACCGCGGCCATCGCGGCCGCGGCCCTGCTGGCCCTCGGCGTACAGGTCCCGGCCGCAGCCGCAGCCACCAGCTCCGGGACGGCCGAGTACGCCGGCCGCGACTTCGCGGGTACCGTCTCCGGTAACTGGTCCGGCTACGCCTCCACCGGCTCGACGTACCACAGCGTCGCCGCGACCTGGATCCAGCCCCGGGTGACCTGCGAGCACACCGGCGCGGTGTCCATCTGGGTCGGGCTCGACGGTATGGGCACCTCCACGGTGGAACAGACCGGTACCCAGGCCGACTGCGACACCGTGAACGGCACCCCGCGCTACTTCGCCTGGTACGAGGACTATCCGGACCCGGAGTCGGCCTACCGCGACACCGTGCGGGCCGGCGACACCATGACCGCGTCGGTCGTGTTCGACGCCGCGTCCGACGACTACACCGTCAAGCTCACCGATCAGACCCTCGGTTGGAGCGAGACCCACCAGCTCGCCCACTACAGGGGCGCCACCAACGGCAGCGCCGAGGTGATCGCCGAGGCGCCCAAACGAAGGGGATCCCGCGTACCCCTGGCTGACTTCGGTAGCGTCGCCTTCACCGGCGCCAGCATCGACGGCCGCACACTCGCCGCTGCCGGCGCCAAGCCGGTGACCATGGTGCACGGCGGTGTCACCGATGCGGTCCCGGGCCCGCTCTCCAGCACCGGAAGCGCCTTCACCGACAGCTGGAAGCACTCCTGAGCAGAGGCCGGCCCGCACCGTGACCGACGGCGGGAGTCCGCACAGAACCACAACGAACACATCACCTCCCCCCCGGGGCGTTCGTCTTCCGGACCTGCCGCTGCCCCCGGCACACAAGAGGAACCCCAGCCTCGAACCACGGTCCGCTTTCCCCACAGGAGACAAGTAATGCTCAAGAAGCTCGCCATCGGCCTGATCGCCGGCACAGCCGTGTTCGCCACCGTCCTCGCCCCCGCTGCTCAGGCGTCCTCCAGCCTGCCCGGCAAGAGCCAGTGGGAGTCCGACGTCAACGCCGTCGCCAAGCCCCTCATGAGCTACGTCCAGCAGCGGCTGGCCGGGAGCAAGCCCGGCGACCACCTGGCGCTGGTCCTCGACATCGACAACACGTCCCTCGCCAGCCACTACGACCCCGGAAAGCCCGTCAAGCCCGTCCTTGCCGTCACCCAGTACGCCCATCAGCACGGCGCGGCGGTCCTGTTCGCCACCTACCGCAGCGAAAGTTCCCGCCAGTCCACCACCAAGGAGCTCCGTGACGCCGGGTACACCGTCGACGGCCTGTGCATGAAGACCAAGAGCGGCGCAGGCAAGGCCGACGTCAAGCTCTCGTGCCGAGAGTCCTTCGAGAAGCAGGGCTACACCCTCGTCGCCAACATCGGTAACAACGACACCGACTTCAAGGGCGGCCACTACGAGAAGGGCTTCGAGCTCCCCAACTACGGCGGGGCACTGAGCTGACGACCCTGCCGCCTGCCACCCCACCGGGCGGCTGCTCGTCAGCGGAATCCGACGGTGACGCGGACAGCGTGGAACCGTGAGATCCGCCGAGCCACCAGACCCTCTGACTGCCCATGGGGCCGTCAGGGGGTCCTTCTCGCGCGGCCCGAACCAGACCGGCGCCGGCCCGGCAGGGCCGGTCGACCACCGGGAGTTCGCCTCCGAAGCGACCTCGGTGATCACGGGGTTTCGCCCCTCCTCCCTGGCATCTAGGATCACGCGAGCGTGACCGAAAAGCTGGGGAGGGAAAGTGGGCCAGACGGGCTCGGAGCGATACCGGTCCATCGCCGCCGACACGACGGAGCCGCGCCAGCGGCGGACGGCGCCCGGCCGTGCGTCGCGACGAGGCAGCACTCGGCATGGGTGATCGGCTGGCGAACGTGGCCGCCTATCTCGCCTGCGGACTCGCCATCACCGGAACCGTGTTGAAAGCCCGGCTCGACCGCCACCACCGAAAGGATCCCGCGATGCGCTTCGCCGCTGCCTTCGGCCTGAGCATAGGTACGGCGATGGCGGTCACGGCCCCGGCGACGGCGATGGCGGTCCGTCACTTAGGTCCCCTGCCCGACCTACTCACGCTGGTCGGCGACCAGTTGAAGCTGGTTTCGGCGGGCTCGCTGGCGATGATGGCGCACTCCCTGAACGCCCCTGGGCGGGCGCGGACCGGAGTACGGCGCCAGACCGTGCTGCTCGGCGTCACGGTGGTGCTGGAGATCGTCGCCTACCTCTCCGCCGGCGTCACCCGGGTCGGGGACGAGGTGACGGTGCAGGACACGGGCCGGCTGATCCTGGTCGGGTACATCGTGCTGTTCACCGCGTACGGCATCTGGTGCCTGGGAGTGTTCAGCCTCCTGATCGGCCGCCGCGCGTGGGACGTGCCGCCGGGCCCGCTGCGGCTGGGGTTACTGCTGATGTCGGTGGCATCCGCGGTGGGATTGGCCTGGCTGGCCGACAACGGCCGCGACATGGCGCACGTCCTGACCACCGGTGGCGAGGACGCCGCCGAAAGCCCCTTCTCCGCCCTGGCGGCGCTCGCCTGCGTGACGGTGGGCTTCACCGGCGCGATGCTCTCGTCCTGGGTGGGCGGTCGGTCCAGTGCGGCACTGGTACCTCCCGCCGCGCAGGCCGACCACCGGCCATCCGACCGGACCGGCAGATGATCCCGAGTCGAGGGCCGGGTGGCTATCTGAATTCTCATCAGGACGGCCGTCGGAGCTCTTGGGGTTGCACGGGTGCGGCTGACCCGCATAGCCCCGGACCCACGTCCGGGCCGATGAGGCGCGGGGTTCGGGGTTCGGGGCCCTTCAGCTCAACGTGACCGACGATGACCGATGTCATCCGCCATAACGGCGGTAGCGGCGAGTCAACTTCACGCGGTGTGTACCTGTTGCCGACAACTGGTGGTGACTCGGCGGGCGGCAGGATCGACCGTGTGGTTGCGCTGCAGAGGGTGACCAACGGCGCGGGGGTGCGGATCAGAGCGGCCTATGCGTTCGTCGCGGCCGTGCGGGTGTGCCTCCTGTCCAAGCTCGAGCCGGTAAACGCTGGCAGCGGGCGGAGGATCAGGCGGTGACCCGGAGGACGAGCTTGCCGCGGGTGCGCCCGCCCTCGCCCCGGAGGTGGGCATCGGCGGCCTTCTCCAGCGGGAAGACCTCCTCGACCTCCACCGCCACCTGCCCGGCGTCGATCAGTACCGCGATCCGGCTCAGCGCGGGGCCGTCCGGCTCCACCAGGAAGGGGGTGACCCGGATCCCGCGAGCCCGTGCCGCCTCGGCCAGTTCGGGCGAGACACCGGCCGGGACGGCGACGAGCAGACCATCCGGACGCAGCACCTCCAGCGAGCGCGTCCCCGTCCTGTCGTGGGCGTCGCCGACCAGATCGACGACGACGTCGACGTCCCGCGCGACGTCCTCGAAGCGGACGGCCGTGTAGTCGATGACCTCGTCGGCGCCGAGCCGATTGAGCCACTCGTGGCGGGCACCGCTCGCGGTGGCGATCACGTACGCGCCCAGGTGCTTGGCGAACTGGACCGCGAAGTGGCCGACGCCGCCGGCGGCGGCGGTGATCAGCACCCGCTGCCCGGCGCGGAGATCGGCGGTGTCCACCAGGGCCTGCCAGGCGGTGAGCGCCGCGAGCGGTACGGCGGCGGCCTGCTCGTGGCCCACGGTGGCCGGCTTGCGGGCGAACTGGCGGGCGGGAGCGGTGACGTACTCGCCGTAGCCGCCGGCCGCGCGCGGGAACCACGGCATCCCGTACACCTCGTCGCCCACCTTCAGCGTGGTCACGCCGAAGCCCACCGCCTCCACCACGCCGGAGACGTCCCAGCCCAGCACGAAGGGCGGCTCGCCCAGCACCCCCGCCATGCCGGTCCCGCCCCGGGTCTTCCAGTCCACCGGATTGATGCCGGCCGCGTGCACGCGCACCAGCACCTCAGTCGGCAGCGGCTCGGGCCGCGGCACCTCCTGGACCCGAAGCACCTCCGGGCCGCCGAAACCGTCCTGAACCACCGCGCGCATCATGGGTGCGGACATGCGTCATCTCCTCGAATCGCACCGTACAAAAGGCCTTCGGAGGCCTTCTCGCTGACGGAGCCGAAGCTATCCCCGGGGGTGCAGTTACCATCAAGGGCTACTACTTCCCTTTGGAAAGCAACCTGGTGAGGAGAGTCCGGATGACGACCGGATGCCCGACGGGCCAGCACGCGCACCACGATGTCTACGCTGCTCAGTGCCCCTGCCGGCCCCTGCTCGATCTACTGGCCAACAAGTGGTCCGCCCTGGCCATCGGCGCACTCGAAGAGGGGCCGCAGCGGTTCGGAGAACTCCAGCGCAGACTGCAGGGCATCAGCCCGAAAGTCCTGACCCAGACCCTGCGCCGGCTCGAGGACTTCGGCCTCGTCGACCGCACCGTCTACCCCGCCGTCCCCCTCCACGTCGAGTACTCCCTCACCGCTCTCGGCAGCAGTGCCGCCGTCCCCCTCAACCTCCTGCGGACCTGGGTCGAGGAGAACCTCGACCATGCCGACCCGAGGGAGCCTGCCCCGCGGTAGACGGACGGGCGGTCGGTCGAGAAGCGGCTCCGGTCGGGCAGTCGGCTGAGCGGGGAGGCCCGGCCCGTGCCCGACACCCGCTGAGCGCGGGCCGGGCAATACGTCGCCTGCTCCGGGGCGTGGTGGATGCTGTTGCGGGCGATGCCCAGTGACCCGTACCGACCAGTCCACAGACGGAGATGCCGACCGTGTTGCGAATCCCTGTCCTCGCCGCGTTCCTGGGCCTCGCCTGAATGTGGGGGTTCTTCACCCGGCACCCGCTCAACCGCCCGGCACGCCCGGGCGGATGGTGACGAACGGAGCGAGGCCGCCGCTCGCGCGTTCGCCGGTCTCGTCCTTCCAACGGGGGCGGGCCGGGCCGCGTGCGCCCGGTGGGGAACACGCGGGCAAGATGGGAACCCGGGCCCCGCCCGCGCACCGCATGTTGCGCACAGGGACTTCGGAACAGGCCGGTGGCAGCTCACGGTTCACCGGAGCAGCGGGATCTCGCCCAGCTCATGGACGGAGCACGGTGGGGTAGGGCACACGGCCATCTCGAAGAGCGCCCCTGATCGGTTGCCGCTGACCGTTCTGACCCACCGCCAGCCGTAGGCGCGGTAGTAGGCGTGCAGCCCCGGGTTGTCGCTCCAGGCGTTGGCGCGGACCAGTTCGGCGCCCGCGCCTGCGGCTCGCCACCGCGTCCAGTCGGTCAGGCGTGCGCCGATGTCCCGGCCGGCGTAGCGGCGGTCGACGACGAAACGGCTGAAGTAGCGTGCGGGGTCCGCCAGCTCCCGCGGTGTCCAGAGCAGGCGGCTCCCGGTCGGCCGGTCCGTGACGGTGGCCACCGGCTCACCGTCGGGCTCCAGCAGCGCCACCACGGTGGCGCCCCGCTCGATCCAGACGAGACTGCGGGTGGCGTCGAAGGGATCGGACCACTGGCGCGAGCCGTGCTGCCGGGCGATCCAGGTGGCGGCCTCGGTGCGCAGTGCGGCCAGTCGATCCAGGTCGGTCGGTACGGCCGCGCGGACGTACAGCGGAGGCGGCGCGCTCAGCACGGCTCGAGTGTGAACTGCGCGTGCAGCGCGTCCACCAGTTGGCGTCCGCAGGAGCGGAGAGTCCTCCCGTCGGGTGTGGTCAGTGAGTAGCGGGCGACGAGGCGGGCCAGTGGTGCGCCGGGGTGCAGTACTGTGCCCGCGCTTGGCAGTTGGAGCAGGACGCAGTCGTCCGGTCCGCATTCCAGCAGGCCGAAGCCGTCGCCGCAGCGGTGCAGCTCGCCGTCCTTGAGTCGGTGCACGCCGCCGGTAGGTGCCGCCAGGACCCGGGCGGGAGCTCCGGTGTGCCGGATCACCAGCTGGCAGCCGCCGGCCGGGTCCAGGCCGGCATCGGCCCGGGTGGTGAGGCCGTACCGTTCCAGTATGTGCCGCAGCGAGCTGGGTAGCCCGTTCTCCGCCAGTTCGAGCTCACCCAGCAGCCAGGTCGACCCCTGCATGCGGCAGTTGGCCTCCAGCAGCAGCGGCTGATCCCCGCACAGGACGAAGTCCGCGCCGAACAGGCCCCGGTATCCCAGGCCGGCGAGCTGCCGGCCGATCCGCTCCACCACGTCACGGGCACGGGAGAGCGCGAGCGGGGGCAGCAGCGCGGGCGCCTCGAAGTCGCAGCCGGAGTAGGCGCCGAACGGTGCGCCGATGCCGTCGGTCCGGGTCAGCTGAACGGAGGCGCGCAGTACCGAGACCGCGTCGTCCGCCGAGACCAGCCCGTGGATGTTGACCGGGACTCCCTCGGTGTACTGGCTCACCAGCCAGGGGCCGGTGGAACCGATCCGGCCGAGGTCCTCCGCTCCGGTGACGAGGTACGTGCCCCGGCCGTTGGAACCCCTGGGCGACTGCACGACGTACCTGTGGCCGAACCGGCGGCGCAGCACCAGGTGGTCGAGGTCGCCGACGACGGTGTCGAGCGGCGTCCGCGCTCCGATCGATCGGAACCACTCACGCTGCGCGATCTTGTCGGACAGGACGCGAACGGCGGGCGGGGAGTACGGGAGCACCAGACGGGCGCCCAAGTCCTCCAGTGCGCTCTGCCAGCGCGGCTTCAGAGCCAGATAGGAGATCAGACCGAGTTCGCGTCCCCGCCAGGTGCCGCCGTCGGAGCCGGGGAGCCGGCGCAGCAGGTCGTCGATCCCCGCCGAGGTGACCGTGTTGTCACGGACCCGGGTGAGCTCCTCCAGGGAGTGGAACTCGGCGTGGAACTGGCCCTCCCAGGCCTGATCCGCCGCCTCGACGCTGAGTACGTGCGAAAGGCACCCGGCTCGCAGCAGCGGCAACAACAGGAACGGACGGGCGGCGAGGGCGAGACCGGGCCGGACGGTTAACCGGCGGATCGCTTCGTCGTAGGAGGTGATCACCAGGCGATTATGGGGACCGGCGAGGACGGCCCGTGTCCCGCGCGGTGGCGGTGGCGGCGGCATGGCTGGCGGGCGTTGGACGCAGACACGCACGGCCGTCACCCTTGGGGACACCGTGCCCTGTTGACGCCCCGGACGACGGCGCGGATCAGCGGATCCGTCGGTTGCCACCGGCTGCCGGTCCGCCGACTCCTCGGCGGGGCCCGGTGGGCACGGGACTTCACCCGCCGAGCAGCAGCCGCTCCAACGCCGAGCGGGCGCGGGCGTCGGAGCGGGCCCGGGCGGTGACGGCCGCGGCCGGCTCGCGCGTCCACTCGTTCCTCGTGGGTGGGCCCGGGAGTCGAACTCAGGAGGGGCTGCGGAGGGGTGAGAACGCCCGTGGCCCGCTCCGGTTTCACCCGGTCGGCCGCGCGGGGCGAGTACCTGGTGGCGATGGACGGCAGCTCCGACGAGACTGCCGATTGCGGGTTGACGGGCGCGCCGGCCGTCGTGGTGCGCCAGGCCGCCGGGACGACCGTCCCGCGACGGAGTGCACGGACGGCCCGGGAGTGCTGTCGCCGTACCTCAGGATCCCGGATCGACGCCGAGCGCGGCATGCCTTCGGCATCGCCGGGAGGTGCCGCCACCCCGGTCGGGTGCGGGTGGTGAGGGAACCCAGTTGAAAGGATGGCGCCGATGCATTTCGGGGTCTCGACGTTCGTCACCGACGAGGGCATCGCACCGGTCGCGCTCGGCCGTGCGCTGGAGGAACGCGGGCTGGACTCGCTGTTCCTGGCCGAGCACACCCACATCCCGGCCAGCCGGGAGACGCCGTACCCCGGTGGCGGCGAGCTGCCACGGATGTACTACGGCACGCTGGACCCGTTCCTGACCCTGGCCGCCGTCGCGGCCGTCACCAGCAGGCTGCGGTTGGGTACCGGGATCGCTCTGGTGGTCGAGCGCGACCCGATCACCACCGCCAAGGAGGTCGCCACCCTCGACCTGATCTCCGGTGGGCGGGCCGACTTCGGCATCGGCGCCGGCTGGAACCTGGAGGAGATGCGCAACCACGGCACCGATCCACACACCCGCGGCCAGCTGTTGGACGAACGGGTGCGCGCCATGCGGGAGTTGTGGACCAAGGAGGTGGCCTCCTTCGACGGAGAGCTGGTGCACATCGAACCGTCGTACTGCTGGCCCAAGCCGGTGCAGCAGCCGCACCCGCCGATCTGGGTCGGCGGGAACAGCCCGCACACCTTCCGGCGGATCGTCGAGTACGGTGTCGGCTGGCTGGTGGTCGGCCTGTCACCCGGGCAACTGGCCCAGCGGATCGCGGAGTTGCGAGACGTGGCAGGCCCCGAGAAGCAGGTGCTGGTGTACCTGACGCGACACCAGGAGGAGCAGGTCGACGAGTTCCTGAAACTCGATGTCGCAGGCGTGCTGTTCCAACTCCCGACAGTGCCCGAGGAGCAGACCATGCCGTTGCTCGACCGGTTCGCCGAGCTCGCCGCCGCGCGCCGCTGACCGGCCCGTGCCCGAACTGACGGCAGGGGAGACCCGGCGGCGCTTCGCGGCCGCCAGGGTCGCCGTGCTGGCCACCGTGGACCGGGACGGCCGTCCGCATCTGGTCCCGGTCACCTTCGCCGTCGCCGGCGACCGGGTGGTGACCGCCGTCGACCGCAAGCCCAAACGCACCCCGCGGCTGAAGCGGTTGGCGAACATCGCGGCGAACCCGGCCGTCTGCCTGCTGGTGGAGCACTGGGACGAGGACTGGCGGCTGCTGTGGTGGGCCCGGGCCGACGGCGAGGCCCGCCTGCTGCCGGACCCTGAGGCGGCCGAACACGCCGCCGCTGTCGGCCTGTTGACCGTCAGGTACCCGCAGTACGCGGACCTGCCGCCGGACGGCACCGTCATCGAGGTGGCCGTCCGGCGCTGGCTCGGCTGGTGTGCCGGCCCGGACTGAGCGGGTGCGGCCGCAGGGGGGAACTCGCAGGAGTCATGCTCCGGTGGGGGGCAGGCGATCTCGCCGGCCGTGGCGGTCTCCGCCTCGATCTCCGTCCCGATTTCCGTCCCGATCGCCACTCGCTCGTCTCGCGGTCACCGCCCCGACGCCAGGTACCGGCGGCCCGCTATCTGCTCGAAGATCAGGTTGGTCCGGGTCTGGGCCACCGCCGGGTGGGTGGTGAGGTTGTCCACGACGAAGTCGCGCAGGGCCTCGGGGCCGGCGACGCCGACGTGGAGCAGGTAGTCGTCGGATCCCGCCATGTGGAACACCGCCAGGACGCCGGGCAGCTCGGGGGCCGTGCTCCGGAAGCTCTCGTTCTGCTCCCGGGTGTGCGCCCGGAGCCGGACCGAGATCATCGCCTGCAACGGCAGTCCGATCGCGGCGGGGTCCACCTCCGCCCGGAAACCGCGGATGATCCCGCGGTCCTGCAGCGCGCGCACCCGGGCCAGGCAGGTCGAGGGGGCGATGCCCACCGCCTCGGCGAGCGCGTTGTTCGGCATCCGGGCGTTGTCGGCGAGGGCGCGGATGATCGCCCGGTCCACGTCGTCGATGGACGCCCGCCGGTTCTGCGGATTATTCGGCACGCCCCTCAGGATCCCCGCAGATACCGTCGATTTGCAAGACAACACGCGCCTGCACCGAATTTCGTTCGGAGGACCTTTCGCAGAACGTCGAGAAGTTCCATCCTTGCCGCGAGCGGCGAACGCCCCTCCGCCGTTCCACCGTGCTGTGGACCGGCCGACCAGTGACCCCGGAGTTCCGTGCCCATGAGCCCGACCGCCACCTTCGCCGCCGTGCCCGCCGTCGACCCGGGGTCCGAGCTGGACGACCGCGACTTCGAGCTCCCGGCGAGCGGCCTGGACGACGCCCAGCGGCTGCGCGCCCTCGACACGGTGGACGAGTACTTGACCCGGAAGCGCCGGCACCTGGTCGGCTACCAGGCCACCCAGGACATGCAGGGCTGCGCGCTGGATCTGGCCCGGTTCATGCCGAACAACATCAACAACCTCGGCGACCCGTTCCAGAGCGGCGGCTACAAGCCGAACACCAAGGTCATCGAGCGCTCGGTGCTCGACTACTACGCGAAGCTGTGGAACGCCGAGCGGCGGTACGACCCGGCCGACCCCGAGTCGTACTGGGGCTACATGCTGTCCATGGGCTCGACCGAGGGCAACATGTACGCGCTCTGGAACGCCCGGGACTACCTGAGCGGCAAGGCGCTGATCCAGCCGCCGACAGCCCCGTTCGACGCCCTGCGATACGTCAAGGCCCGCCCCGACCGGAGCAACCCCAACGCCCACCGCCCGGTGGCGTTCTACTCCGAGGACACCCACTACTCCTTCGCCAAGGCGGTCCGGGTGCTGGGCGTCGAGACCTTCCACGCCGTCGGTCTGGAGCTGTACCCGGACGAGTGCCCGCTGGTCGACCCCGCCACGGGGCGCCGCGAGTGGCCCACCGAGGTGCCCTCCAGCCCCGGCCCCTCGGGCTGGTCCTGGGACGGTACGGGCGAGATAGACGTCGACGCCCTCGCGGTGCTGGTCGAGTTCTTCGCCGCGAACGGGCACCCGGTCTTCGTCAACCTCAACCTCGGCAGCACCTTCAAGGGCGCCCACGACGACGTCCGCGGGGTCTGCGAGCGCCTGCTGCCGATCTTCGAGGAGCACGGCCTGATCCAGCGCGAGGTGGTCTACGGCACCGACTCGAAGACCGGTGAGCCGCTGGTGGACCTGCGCCGGGGCTTCTGGATCCACGTGGACGGCGCCCTCGGCGCCGGCTACGCGCCGTTCATGCGGATGGCCTCCCAGGACCCGGCGGCCTTCGGCTGGGCCCCCGAGGCGGAGCTGCCGCAGTACGACTTCGGCCTCACGCTGCCCACCCGGGAGTTCGGCGACCTCGACATGGTCTCCTCGATCGCGATGAGCGGCCACAAGTGGCCCGGTGCGCCGTGGCCGTGCGGCATCTACATGACGAAGGTGAAGTACCAGATCTCGCCGCCGTCCCAGCCGGACTACACGGGCGCTCCGGACACCACCTTCGCCGGCTCCAGGAACGGGTTCTCACCCCTGGTCATCTGGGACCACCTGTCCCGGCACTCCTACCAGGACCAGGTGGACCGGATCCGCAGCGCCCAGGAGCTGGCCGGCTACCTGGAACGGCGTCTGCAGGAGATGGAGCAGGAGCTGGGCGTCGAGCTCTGGCCGGCGCGCACCCCGGGCGCGATCACGGTGCGCTTCCGCAAGCCCAGCCCCGAGTTGGTGGCGAAGTGGTCGCTGTCCTCACAGGACGTGCTGATGGTCCCGGGCGACGAGTCGACCCGCCGCTCTTACGTGCACGTCTTCCTGATGTCCTCGGTCGACCGGACGAAGCTGGACGCCCTGCTGGCGGAACTCGCCGAGGACCCCGCCATCCTGGGCCTGCCCGCCTGACGGTCCTACCCCAGCGCCAGCGCCGCTTCCGCGGCCACCGCCGCGGCGACGGCCGCCAGCGCGGGCGAGTCGAGACGCCACTGCTGCCAGTGGAGCGGGACCTCGACCGTGCGGCCCGGGAGGAACTCGACCAGCGCACCGGTGCGAAGCCGGGGTTCGGCCTGGCCGCGCGGGACGAGGCCCCAGCCCAGGCCGGCCGTCACCGCGTCCGCGAAGCCCTCACTGGACGGAACGTAGTGCCGCAGAAGGCTTGCACTCTGACCGTCGGTCAGCTCGCGGGCGAAGGCGTCCTGCAGCTCGTCGCGACGGTCGAAGCAGACCACGGGGGCGTCCGGCAGCAGCAGGGCCGGGTCCCCGTCGAGCCAGCGGGCGGCGAACTGCGGTGCGGCGACCGGGAGGTAGGCCATCGCTCCGAGCCGGCGCACCGAGCAGCCGGCCACCGGATCGGGTGAGGAGGTGACCGCCGCCATCACCTCGCCGGCGCGCAGCAGGGCGGTGGTGTGCGCCTCGTCCTCGCGGCGCAGGTCGACGTGGATCCGCGCGTCCCGCGCGAGCGAGGCCAGCGCCGGTACGAACCAGGTCGCCAGCGAGTCCGCGTTGACCGCGATCGGCAGCCAGGAGGGCCCCGACGGCTCGCCGCCCTCCCCGCCCTCGGCCATCCCGAGCGCGGTACGCGCATCGCCTTCCAGACGGGTGAGCTGACGGCCGAAGCGCACCACGATCTGCCCGGACTCGGTGGCCCGGACCGGTCGGGTACGGGTCAGCAGCACCCGACCGGTGCGCTGCTCCAGCGCCTTGATCCGCTGGCTCACCGCGGAGGGCGTGACGTGCAGGGCCGCGGCGGCGGCGTCGAAGGTGCCCTCGTCGACCACCGCGAGCAGGGTCCGGACGAGGTCGTGGGGCAGCTCGCTCTTCATGGGTGCTAATGGTACGTAAAAATCTTTAGCTGGCCTTATGCAGAATCCGCTGCCTACGGTGGCGCCCATGGGAAACACGCTCACTGCCGCCGTGGCCGGATTCGGGACCGGCATGTCACTCATAGTCGCCATCGGGGCGCAGAACGCCTTCGTCCTTCGCCAGGGCGTCCGCCGGGAGGCGGTGCTGCCGGTGGTCGTGATCTGCGCGGCATCCGACGCGCTGCTGATCGCCTGCGGCGTGGCCGGACTCGGTGCACTGGTCACGGCGTGGCCGACGGGGCTGACGGCGGTGCGCGTGGTGGGCGCGGCCTTCCTGCTCTGCTACGCCGTGATCGCCGCGCGCCGCGCCCTGAGGGCCTCCACTCTGGAGGGCGGCGGACCGGCCGTCAGCTCCCGGCGCCGCGCGGTGCTCAGCTGTCTCGCGATGACCTGGCTCAACCCGCACGTCTACCTCGACACGGTGCTCCTGCTCGGTGCCGTCGCGGCCACCCACGGCACGCTGCGCTGGCAGTTCGCGCTCGGTGCCGCACTGGCCAGCCTCTGCTGGTTCGCCGCGCTGGGCTTCGGTGCCCGACTGCTCGCGGGCTTCTTCCGCAGGGCCTCCTCCTGGCGGCTCCTGGACGCCCTGGTCGCCGCGACGATGCTGTTCACCGGCCTGTCCCTGGCGGCGGGGGCCTGACGTCTCCGCGGACTCCCGGCGGCCGGGCGGCTCGGGCCGTCCGCCCGGCCACGGGGGAGAGGGAGGGCGCGGCGGCTCGCCGCGCGGTAACCGCGCCGACGGTCGTCCTGCCGTTCTCGCTGTGGGCCTGGCGCGAGTTGGGCCGGGCCGGGGTGCGCCGCAGCGCGGCAGTCGATGGGCCGTGTCCGGCCGGGCGGCGGAGAGCCGGTCGCGAGTCACCCGTCGACCGGCTCCGGCGGCTCAGACGTCCTTGCCGGCCGCTCGTGGCAGGCGGGCGGCGATGGCGTCGAGCAGCAGCTCCAGCGCGAACGGGTAGCCGCTGCGGCGCATGTCGGCGGCCAGCAGGTGGGCGGTGGCCGCGATGTTGGGGTGGGTGCTCGCCTCCAGTCGCCCGTAACTCGCCTGCCAGACCCGATCGTCGGCCGCCTGAGCCGCGGTGGGCAGGGCCAGGGCGGCCGCGTCCAGGGCCGCGAACCCGAGGCTCTGGTCCACGAAGGCGTGGTAGATCCGGACCGCGTCCGGGTCCGGGAAGCCCGCCCTGCGGAGCACGCCGAGAATCGCCTCGACGGCCCGGGCCTCGTGGGTGCGCCCCGTGGTCCGGTGGGCCGCCAGCAGCGCCGCCTGAGGGTGTGCCCGGTACCGGGTGTGGATGCGCAGTCCGATCTCGCGCAGGTCGGTGCGCCAGTCGCCGGTCGGCTGCCAGCCGTGCTGGGCACGCCCGATCAGCTCGTCGGCGAGGGCGAGCAGCAGGTCGTCGGTGTTGCGGAAGTACCGGTAGATCGCACTCGGGTCGGCGCCGAGTGCGGCGCCCAGTCGACGTACCGTCAGCGCCTCGGCGCCGTGCCGGCCGACCAGCCGCAACGCGGTCTCGACGATCAGCTCTTCGGAGAGCACGGTGCCCTGCTTGGTCGGTCTTCTGCGTCGGCGCTGCGGCTCGGTTACCACACGTTCGGCCATGGCCCATCACTTTATGACAACGCCATTGACGTGTGAAGTGCGCGAGGGCTTTCATGGCCAGCCAACCGGCCATTCGGCCGTATCTCCCCCACGAGTACGGTGGTGATCCCTTGGCAACGAGAGTCCAGGACACGGGAAGCGGCCCGAGAGCGACCACCGGGACCGGCCAGGAGGCCATGCGCAGATCGCTCGGGGTCGGCGGCGCGGTGGTGATCGCCGCGTCGAGCACGGCCGCCACGACCAGCATCGGCATCGGACTCGGGCTGATGGCCGGTGTGGTCGGCCTGCACCTGCCGGCGATCATGCTGCTGGCCTTCCTGCCGGTGCTGGCCATCGCCGGTGCGTACGGGCGCCTCAACCTCGTCGAGCCCGACGCAGGCAGCAGCTACCGGTGGGTGGGCCGCTTCCTCAGCCCCTGGCTGGGCTTTCTGACCGGCTGGCTCAACGTCGTCGGCACCGTCGTCTTCATGGCCTACACCACCACGGTGACCGGGTCCGCCGTCATCCAACTCCTCGGCGAGGCAAGCGTCCACCGCATCGGCGGCTTGGAGCTCGACCCGGACTCCACCCTCCAGTCGACCCTGATCGGACTGGCCGTCCTGATCGCCGCCGCGCTGGTCGCCGTCCGCGGACTCGACCTCGCCGCCCGGCTCCAGAAGTACCTGCTGGTCTTCGAGTACGCCGTGCTGCTCGGCTTCTGCGGCTACGGCCTGTTCGCCGGCGACCAGCCGTTCTCGGCGGAGTGGTTCGACCCCTTCGCCATCCCCTCGGCGCACGCCCTCGCCCAGGGCATGGTGCTCGCGGTGTTCTGCTACTGGGGCTTCGAGTCGGTCTTCAGCGTCGGCGAGGAGGTCCGCGACCCGCGCGACGCTTCACGTGGCGGCTTCGTCGCCCTCACGGTCATGATGGCGCTCTTCGTCTTCGCCGGAACGGCCTTCCAACGGGTCCTCCCGATGGGCGAACTGGCCGACAACGGCGCGCAGGGCCTGACCTACTTCGGCGACAAACTCTCCCACCAGCCGCTCGCGGCACTGCCGTTGGTCGCCCTGACCTTCTCGGCGGCGGCCTCGCTCCAGGCCTCCGTCATCCCCACCGCGCGCGGAATGTACGCGATGGGCCGCGACGGCACGCTCGGCCGGGTGTGGACCCGGATCCACCCCCGCTACCTGACCCCCGCGGCGGGCACCCTGCTGATCACCGCGATCGCCGTGCTGCTCGCCCTGCTCTCCCTGGCCATCCCCACCGTCAGCTCGCTGATCTCCGCATCGGTCAACGCCATCGGTATCGCCGTCGCCCTGTACTACGCCCTAACCGCCGCCGCGGCCGCCGTGCGGTTCCGCACGCTGCTGCGCAGCGCACCCGCCGAGGCGCTGCGGGTGGTGGTCGCCCCGGCGCTCGGTGCCCTCGTCCTGCTCGCCGTCGGCGGGTACCTCGCCTGGACCTTCTACCGGTCGGCCGATCACTTCGAACTCTCCGCCGACAACGGCTGGTTCGAGCTGCTGGTGGTCGCGCTGATGATCGCCACCGGCCTGGTGGCCGCCGCCTGGTCCCGCTGGCGGCGCCGCGCGCCGTACTTCACGCGGCAGTCCGGCGAGGGCACCGTGGCAATGACCGACTGACCTGCCGCCCGACACCCGTACCTCCCCGGTCCCCGCCCGGACTGCCGACCCACTCTGGAGCACCACTCTTGACTTCCTCCCCCTCGTGAACGAGGGGGATTCCCCTCAGCCTCGCGGCTGAGCCGCTGCGCGTGAGCGCTGCGGTGGGACGACTTCCTGCTTCGTCGACGACTGCCCGCCCGGAGTGTTCCGTTGAGGTCTTCCACCGTCTCCACAGGCTGCAACCGCCAGTCCGGCGGCCAGGATGTTGCGTGCCGCGTTCACGTCCCGGTCGTGGACCGCGCCGCAGTCGCACGCCCATTCACGGACGTTGAGGGGCATCTTGTCGCGGATCGCTCCGCAGGCCGAGCACAGCTTGGAGCTGGGGAACCACCGGTCGATGGTCACCAGGTCACGGCCGTACCAGCGGCACTTGTACTCCAGCATGGTCCGCAGCTCGCGCCACGAGGCGTCCGAGATGGCGCGGGACAGCTTCCGGTTCCGGAGCAGGTTGCGGACCGTCAGATCCTCGATCACGACCACTTGGTTTTCGCGGACGAGTCGAGTGGTGAGCTTGTGCAGGAAATCCCTGCGCCGGTCGGCGATCCGCGCGTGGACGCGGGCGACCTTCCTCCGGGCCTTCTCCCGATTGGCCGAACCCCCGGCCTTGCGGGACAACTCCCGCTGCGCCCTGGCCAGGCGTTCCCGGTCGCGGCGCTCGTGCTTCGGATTGGTGACCTTCTCCCCGGTGGAGAGAGTCACCAGCGAGGTGATGCCCGCATCGATGCCCACCACCGCATCCACCGGCGCAAGGGGCCTGACCGTCGCATCTTCGCACAGCATCGAGACGAACCAGCGCCCCGCACCATCCCGGGAGACGGTCACCGTAGACGGAGCCTGCCCCTGCGGGAGAGGCCGCGACCAGCGGATGTCCAGCGGCTCCGCCATCTTCGCCAGCGTCAGCGCCCCATCACGGAAACGGAACGCGGACGCGGTGTACTCGGCGGAGTCACGGGACTTCTTCCTCGCCTTGAAGCGGGGATACCCGGCCCGCTTCGCGAAGAAGTTGGTGCAGGCACCTTGCAGGTGACGCAGGGTCTGCTGGAGCGGAACGCAGGAGACCTCGTTGAGGAACGCCAACTCCTCGGTCTTCTTCCACGCCGTCAGCATCGCCGAGGTGGCGTTGTAGTTGATTCGCTCACCCCGAAGCGACCACGCCTCGGTACGGGCCTGCAATGCCAGGTTGTAGACCTTGCGCACACACCCGAACGTGCGCGACAGCTCGGCTGCCTGCGCATCGGTCGGGTAGAAGCGGAACTTGTATGCCCGCTTCACGTAAGTGGCCTGCATGGATCGCAAGATACACCGCCGACTTGTGACCTGGTGCGGGTAAACGCCATACCGCCTAGACGGCGGTCTGGCTCTCCCTGTCCCGCTACGCGGGAGCTTCGTTTCCTCCCCCGGCTGAAGCCGGGGGTATCCACGAAGGAGTCACGATGACCAAGGCCGACCTCGTCTTCACCAACGGCCCCGTCCACACCGGGGACCCCGCTCGTACCCGAGCCAGCAGCCTCGCCGTCACCGGCGAGCGGATCTCGGCCGTCGGCCACGACGAAGTCCGCGAGTCGATCGGCCCGAAGACCGAAGTGGTCGATCTAGCCGGCAAGTTGCTGCTGCCCGGCTTCCAGGACTCGCACGTCCACGCCGTCTACGGTGGCCTGGAGCTGGCCGAGTGCGACCTGACCGGAACGGTCGGCGTCGACGAGTACCTGCGGCGCATCCGGGAGTTCGCCGACAGCCACCCGGAGCGGACCTGGATCACCGGCGGCGGCTGGTCGATGGCGAGCTTCGCCGGCGGGCTGCCGACCCGCCGGCTGCTCGACTCCGTGGTCCCCGACCGCCCGGTCTACCTTCCGAACCGCGACCACCACGGCGCCTGGGTCAACAGCCGCGCGCTCGAACTGGCCGGCATCACCAGGGACACCCCCGACCCGGTCGACGGCCGGATCGAGCGGGAGGACGACGGCTCGCCGAGCGGCGTCCTCCAGGAGGGCGCCACCGGCCTGGTCGCCCGGGTGATGCCGCAGCGCACCGCCGCCGACCGGCTGGCCGGCCTACTGCGCGCCCAGCAACTGCTGCACTCCCTCGGCATCACCGGCTGGCAGGACGCCCTGCTCGGAGTCTTCAACGGCCAGGCCGACCCGTCGGACGCCTACCTGACCGCCGCCCGCGCGGGCAGCCTGACCGCTCGCGTCACCGGCGCGCTCTGGTGGGAGCGCGACCGCGGCGCCGAGCAGATCCCCGAACTGGTCGGCCGGCGCGCCGAGTTGACCCACGGCCGGTTCCGGGTAGGTGCGGTCAAGATCATGCAGGACGGCATCGCGGAGAACTTCACCGCCGCCATGACCAGCCCCTACCTGGACGCCTGCGGCTGCGCGACCAGCAACACCGGTCTGAGCTTCGTCGATCCGATGGCGCTGCGCGGCCATGTAACCCGACTCGACGCACTCGACTTCCAGGTGCACTTCCACGCCCTCGGGGACCGCGCGGTACGCGAGGCGCTGGACGCCGTCGAGGCGGCGCGCACGGCCAACGGCCGCCGCGCCACTCGGCACCACCTCGCCCACCTGCAGGTCGTCCACCCCGACGACCTGCCGAGGTTCGCCCGGCTCGGCGCCATCGCCAACATCCAGCCGCTCTGGGCCGCCCACGAGCCGCAGATGGACGAGCTGACCATCCCCTTCCTCGGCCCGGAACGCGCCGGCTGGCAGTACCCCTTCGCCTCCCTGCTCCGCGCCGGTGCCACTCTCGCGGCCGGCAGCGACTGGCCCGTCAGCAGCCCCGACCCGCTGGCCGGCCTCCACGTCGCCGTCAACCGGATGGAACCCGGAGCCACCGACGGCCGGGTCTTCCTCCCCGAGCAGCGCCTCGACCTCACCACCGCCGTCACCGCCTACACGGCCGGCTCGGCCCACGTCAACGGCCTCGACGACACCGGCACCCTCCAAGTCGGCCACCTCGCCGACCTGGTGGTCCTCGACCGCGACATCTTCACCGCCCCGCCCGAGGAGATCGGCCGGGCCGGCGTGCTCCAGACCTACGTGGGCGGAGAGCGGGTGTACGCGGCCGACTGACCCGGTGACGCACGCGTGGATGCCGTCCTGCCCGATCGGACGGGACGGCATCCCGTGTCCCGCAGTCGAGGTGATCGAGCGTCGGGAACAACCGCCGCCCCCGGGGAGCATCGGAGCGATGTGGCCCATCCGGTCTCCGGGACCACGGCCGTGTCGTCACACCTCGGTTTCGGGGCGGTCGGCTTGCGCCCAGTGGGTGTGGAAGGTGCCAGGGCGGTCGGTGCGTTGGTAGGTGTGGGCGCCGAAGTAGTCGCGCTGGCCCTGGATGAGGGCGGCGGGAAGGCGTTCGGCGCGCAGGGTGTCGTAATAGGCCAGGGCGGCCGAGAAGGCGGGTACGGGGACGCCGCGGTGGGCGGCGGAGGCGACGACCTCCCGCCAGGGAACCTGGGCATCGGCGATCTCCGCGGCGAAGGTCTCCTCCGCCAGCAGGCTCACCAGGCCGGGATTGGCGGCGTGGGCGGCCCGGATCCGGTCGAGGAAGGCGGCACGGATGATGCATCCGCCGCGCCAGATCCTGGCGACCGCGCCGAGGTCGATGTCCCAGCCGTACTCGGCGGCTGCGTCCCTGATCATCGTCCAGCCCTGGTCGTAGGCGATGACCTTGGACGCGTACAGCGCATGCTCGACCTGCGAGACGAAGCGGTCGGCCTCGTCGTGGCGCACCGGCGGGCGGGTTCCTCCGGGCATGGAGCGGTAGGCGGTGCGCAGTTCACCGCGGCTGGAGGCGACGCGGGCGAAGGTGGCCTGGGCGATGGCGGTGACCGGGGAGCCGAGGTCGAGTGCGGTCTGCACGGTCCAGCGGCCGGTGCCCTTCTGGCCGGCGGCGTCCGCGACGACGTCGATGAAGGGCTGCCCGGTGGCCGCGTCGGTGTGGGCGAGGACGTCGGCGGTGATCTCGATCAGGTAGGAGTCCAGCCGCCCCTCGTTCCAGCCGTGGAAGATCTCGGCGATCTCGGCGGGGGTGTGGTCGGTGACCTGGCGCAGCAGGTCGTACGCCTCGGAGATGAGCTGCATGTCGGCGTACTCGATGCCGTTGTGGACCATCTTGACGAAGTGGCCGGCGCCGTCGGAGCCGATGTGGGTGCAGCACGGCTCGCCGTCGACGTGCGCGCTGATGGTCTCCAGCATCGGCCCCAGGACGGCGTACGAGTCCACCGAGCCGCCGGGCATGATCGAGGGGCCGTTGAGGGCTCCCTCCTCGCCGCCGGAGACACCGGTGCCGACGAAGTGGATGCCGCGCTCGCGCAGCGCGGCCTCGCGGCGGCGGGTGTCGGCGAAGTGGGCGTTCCCGCCATCGATGATCATGTCGCCGGGTTCGAGCAGCGGGGCGAACTCGTCGATGACGGCGTCGGTCGCCTCGCCGGCCTTCACCATGATCATCATTCGCCGGGGGCGCTCCAGAGCCGCGACGAACTCCTCGATCGACTCGGCGGGAACGAAGGCCCCCTCGTGGTTGAACTCCTCGATGAGCTCCCGGGTACGGGCGGGTGTGCGGTTGTGGACGGCGACCGTGTATCCGTGGTGGGCGAAGTTCCGGGCCAGGTTACGGCCCATCACCGCCAACCCGGTGACGCCGATCTGGGCACGTGCCTGCATGGTGCCTTCTCCTCCGTCTGTGCTGCGTCGCGAGGCTCCGGGCCGGCAGGTGCGGGCGAGCTCCACGCGCTGGCCGTGTCTCCACAGTGGCTGCTCGCGGTCCGCCCCGCGACCGGGAGCCGGTGACGTCGGGCATACCCGGCCGGCCGTCCTCGGCTGTGCGTGACCGGGAGGCGGCCTTCCGTGCGGTGTGCCGCGAACCCGGCCGTCGTAGGCGGTTGCGCCGAGCCCGTGATCGCCCCGGCCCGCGCCCCCACGCCCTGTCGGCAGCCGGGGCGGCACCCGTGGCCGAGCCGACGACACCCCGCTCCGCTGGACGGGGTACGCGGTGTGAAGACCCGTGGCGGTAGCCGTCCGCAGTGCTCGCGGAGGGACTGGAAGTCGCCGTCCCCGCTCAGGAGTCCACCGCGGTGAGCCGTGCCGGCGTGGTGGTGGCGACCGCGAGGGCCGCGAAGGCGAGCAGGACGGCCGAGGCCGCCACGAAGCCGGAGCCGGCGGGGGCCAGATGGAGGGCCAGAGTGACCGCGGCGACACCGAGGGCGGTGCCCAGGCCGCGGGTCATGTTGACCATGCCGCCGCCGGTTCCGGCGGCGCTGCGCGGCAGCGCGTGCATCACCACGGCGTTGTTGGCCGGGATGAACACCCCGAGCGCCAGGCCGAGCAAAAGGAGCGGCACCGGAAGCAGCGCGGCGTCGACCGGCAGCAGGACGAGCAGCACCAGCGCCGCGACGCATCCCGCCGCGCCCGCTCGGCTGCGCCTGCGGTCGTCCCAGCCCAGTGGCAGCGCACGCTCGGCCAAGGTCGCGGCCAGTGCGAACCCGACCGGCAGGGCGGTGAGGACCAGTCCGGCGGTGATGGACGAGACCTGTCGGCGGGCGAGTTCGACGGGCACGAGCACCAGCGGTCCGAACAGCACCAGGTACCCGCACAGTCCGCCGAGCAGGCCGGATCCGACCGGGCCTCGGCGCAGCACGGCCAGGTCGATCAGCGGATCACGGTGCCGGGCCTGGCGGCGCAGGAAGGCCCAGCCGGCGACGACCGCGGCGGCGCCCAGGGCGGCGGCGGTCCATGCCGGTGTGCCGAGTCCGGAGACGACGGACAGGGCGAGCAGGGCGGAGGTGGTGGCGCCGGCCAGCAGGGCGACGCCGGCGGCGTCGGTACGGGAGATTCGGGCGCGTTCGCGGGTGCGGGGCAGCAGGTACTGCCCGGCGATCAGGGAGAGGACTCCGACCGGGACGTTGATCCAGAACACCCAGCGCCAGCCGAGGGTGGCGACGATGGCACCGCCGACGGTCGGTCCGAGGGCGAGGCCGATCGCCTGGCCGGCGGCCTGGATGCCGAGGGCGGCGCGCATCCTGCCCGGTGGGGCGCTGGTGGTGACCAGGGCGACGCTGTTGGCCTGCATGAGCGCGGCGCCGACGGCCTGCACGAGGCGGAAACCGACCAGGGTCGCCAGGGTCGGAGCCAGGCCGCAGGCGGCGGAGGCGAGGGTGAAGACGGCGAACCCGTACAGGTACATGAGCTTGCGGCCGTGCATGTCGGAGAACCGGCCGATCGGTACCAGCAGGGCGACGAGCGTGAGCAGGTAGGCGAGCGAGACCCACTGCACGGCGGCGAGCGTGGTGTGGAACTCGTCGCGCAGCGCCTGGTAGGTGAGGGTGACGATGCTGGCGTCGAGCTGGCCCATGAAGGCGCCGAAGCAGACGGTGAGCACTGCGAACCGCCACGCTCCCGCATGGCTGCGGACGGCCTCGGGCCGCGGGCGTTCGACGGTGAGAAGCGTACGGATCATCGGCGCGGTCGCTTGGGTGTCGGGGCGGCGTGAGCGGACCGCCATCGGCGTTCCTCTCGGCGAGTGCCCTGTGGGTCGGAGGTCAGGGGGCCTCGGCGGCAGCAGGCTGCCGCCGAGGCATCTCATATCCTGATATTACATCGGCGGCAGACATAATCGGAAGGGGAGGTAGTGGGGTGGGGTCGCCCTGGAGTGACGGACGCCGGGTCGGGCCGCCGCCGGAGCCTGCCGTGGCGCGGTTGCGAGCGGTCTTCGAGCCCGGCGACAGCGGTGGTGGGGACGGGCGCGGCGCCGGGGTCTGCGCGCGCCCAGGACACCGGCGCCAGGCCCGGCCGCCACATCGGTGGCGCGTCCTGCGCGCCGCGGGCCGGCGGTCCAGTCCCGGGGGCGGCCGAGCCGTGGCACGCATCGCCACCCGGGGGAACCCTGGAACCGAAGGGGCGGTACGCCGCCTGCTCGATGGCCGACGGAGGTGATCGGGGCATGAAGGCGCTGACCTATCACGGACCTGGCTGCCGCATCTGGGGCGAGGTGCCCGACCCGGTGGTCCGGGTGCCGGAGGACGCCGTCGTCCGGGTGGACGCGGTCACCATCTGCGGCACCGACCTGCACATCCTCAAGGGCGACGTCCCCGAGGTGACCGACGGCCGGATCCTCGGCCACGAAGCCGTCGGCACCGTCGTCGAGACCGGCCAGGGCGTACGGACCGTGGCCGACGGCGACCGCGTCCTGGTCTCCTGCATCTCCGCCTGCGGCCGCTGCGCCTACTGCCGCCGCGCCGTCTACGGTCAGTGCACCGGCGGTGGAGGCTGGATCCTCGGCCACCGGGTCGACGGCACCCAGGCCGAGTACGTCCGCACCCCGTTCGCCGACAACTCGCTGTACCGGCTCCCCGGCGGCGTCCCCGACGAGAGCGCACTACTGCTCGCCGACATCCTGCCCACGGCCTTCGAGGTCGGTGTCCGCAACGCCGGCGTCGAGCCGGGCGACACGGTCGTGATCGTCGGGGCCGGGCCCATCGGGCTCGCCGTGATCATCACCGCCCGTCTCTACAGCCCGGCCCGGATCATCGCCGTCGACCTCGCCCCGAGCCGCCTCGCCGCCGCCAAACGGGCCGGCGCCGACGCCACCGTGGACGCCGCCAAGGCCGACGAACGCACCATCTTGGCCCTCACCCCCGACGGACTCGGCGCGGACGCGGCCATCGAGGCCGTCGGAAATCCGGAGACCTTCGAACTCTGCACCCGGGTGGTGCGCCCCGGCGGCCGGGTCGCCAACGTGGGCGTCCACGGCAGACCGGCCACGCTCCACCTCGAAGACCTGTGGATCAGGAACATCACCATCACCACCGGACTCGTCGACACCAGCAGCACACCGCTGCTCCTCGACATGCTCGCGGGCCACCGGCTGGATGTGGCGGACCTGGTCACCCACCGCTTCGGGCTGGACGACATACAGGACGCCTACGAGATGTTCGCCGAGGCGGGGCGGCACGACGCTCTGAAGGTCGCCCTGTTCCGGACCTGACCGGCCCCTCCGCGGGGCCGGTGCCGGCTCTGCGGAGGGCCGTCGAGACGGTCGGGACGGCGGCCTCCGCCGCGAGGAGTCAGTTCCCGGAGGCCTTCCTGAGCCGCCGTCGCCGCAGCACGGAGCGGATCAGCGCGGCCTCCACCGCGCCCATCACGCCGTAGAGGACGTATGTGGCCGGGTCGGTGAGCATCGAGGTGTCGCCGGCCGCCCCCGCCACCGCGAAAGCGAGGATGACGCCCCAGACCCAGGCGGCGGCGGTGAACACCGCCAGCATGAAGCGCTGCACCTTGGTGAGGGGCGGTCCGGCCGGTGCGGCCTTCACGGCCTGAGCGGTGGCGCGCCCGGCGGTGGCCGGGCGCTGCTGACGGGGCGGCATCCGGACCAGGGCGTGGGCGGGCACGGCGGCGTCGACCATGGCGAGGGACTGCACGTCGACGTCGAAGCAGCCGGGGTCGAGCTGGATGGTGATGCCGTCGGTGCCGATCAGCCGGCGGCCGCCGTCGGGCCAGTTGAGCACGGCGGCGCAGGCGTCGTACCGCACGGTGACGGCGCCCTCGTCGTCCACCAGGCTGACTCCCTCGGCGCCGAGCACCAGGTCCGGGGCCCCCTTCTCGCGGGAGCGGTGGCGCTTGCCGGCGACGGCCACCGACGAGGTGGTCGGCGCGGCGGTGTACCCGGCCCAGTCCGCGTGACGGCCGTTCGGCACCCGCAACAGCCCTGCCGCGTGGGCCTGTTGGGCGACGGCGTGGACCTCTTCCGCGGTGGCGGACCAGAGTTCGGCGCGCAGGTCCTCGATGGTGCGCGGCGGCAGTCCGCTGAGCAGGTCGGCGGCGAGGCCGGAGAGCCGGCCGGCCTCGGCGTCGGGCTGGGTGTACTCCTCGTCGACCCGCCTGCGCAGCGCGTCGAGCTCGTGCTGCGGCACGCCCACGGCGGCGAGGCGGGCGAGCACGTCGATGAAGCCGCCGAGCACGGCGTCCTGCTGCTCGGGCAGTGCGTCGGCGAGGGCGAGCACGGTGGACCAGCCGTCGCCGCGGTGTGCCTGGGCGGCGGTGGCGGTGTACGAGTAGCCGCCCTCCTGCCGCAGGACGCGGAAGAGCTCGCGGTCGAGGCAGGCCGCGTACAGTGCGGTGGCGGTGGACCGCGGCAGGACGGTCTCGAAGAGCACCTGCCCCTTGCCACCGGAGAAGTACGCGGGCGTGACGGGAAGCGCGGAGGTGGCGGCGGGGACCGGCATCCGCCGGCCGGGCCGCAGCGGCAGGCGCAGCCCCTGGGGCAGCCGCTCGCCGGCCACCCAGAGCGCGGCGTTGCCCTGGGTGAACCAGGTGTCGGCCCAGTGCTGCACGGCCCGGTCGTCGACGCCGTGCAGCCCCCACTCCGGGTAGCTGCACAGGCCGTGGCCCTGCGCGCCGTACCGCCACTGGCCGGTGGCCTCGGCGGCGCCCGGCGAACGGCCGGCCTCCTCGGTGCGCAGGATGTCCTTCTCGGTCTCCAGACGCTCCATCGGAAGGGCGGTCAGGGACTGGCAGACGCTGAGCAGGAAGGAGCTGACGTCCGCTTCGGTGCCCTCCAGGTGGAAGTGGGTGTGCAGCGGGCCGGTGGCGCCGTTGAGGTGGTGGTCGGCGACACCGCTGCGGTACAGCGCGAGGTGCTCCACGAGGTGGGTGACGCCGTGCCGGGCCAGGGTCTCGTCGGCCCAGCCGACCCGGAAGACCAGGCCGGCGGCGAACCGTCCGGGGCGCTGGACGAAGACGGCGGGAACGCCGTCGACCTCGAACTGGTGGATCACGGTGGAGCCTCCGGCAGTGGGGAGCACGTCAGCCCTGTGCCAGGGCGCGGTCGCGGTGTTCGGTGAAGACGGCCTCGGCGTCGCCGCCGAGGAGCGCCCAGGGGTAGGTGTGGCCGTACGGGCCCATGGCGCGGAAGTGCGCCGCGGCGGCCCGCTGGTCGTCGGCGAGCGAGGCGAGCATGGCGAACATGCTGTGGGTGGTGACGAACCCGTGGCGGGCCCGGCAGGCGGGGTGCAGCACCGAGCCGGCGGCGGCTTCGGCGAGCTCCTGGCGCACCTGGGGGCGGCGCAGGTACTCGGGCCGGTCCTTGGCGGCGAAACTGCTCCACCGTTCGACGTGGTACAGCGCGACCATCGCGCCGCCCAGGCTGCCGGCCGGCGCCTCGCGGAAGCACTCCTGGGCGAAGCCGTGCGCCGCCTCCCAGCTGCCGCCCCACTTGGGCAGCAGCTGCTGGAGGCGCCTGCGCTGGCCGCCGTACGGGGAAGGGCTGGCCTTGGCGAGGTTGCGGTAGCGGCGCTCGGACTCGCTCAGGCCCAGCGAGAGGCCCATCGCGGTGGTGATCCGCAGCGTCCAGGCGAGGGCATGGCCCGGATCGTGCGCGACGACCCGGATGAGCAGCTGTTCGGCCTGGTTGAGGTGGGCGTGGAAGGCCTTCCACTGCGCCGGGGTGACGTCCTTGGCCCAGGCGGCCGTCCGGGCGTCCCAGGCGAGGTGGATGTGCCGGCCGGCGAGCAGCGTGGTGGCGAGCAGGTTGTGCGGCTGGTACTCCAGCACCCGGCCGAGCAGCTGCTCGACGCCCGCGATCTCGGTGAGGGTGTCGGCGAGGACGACGGTGCCGTAGGGGTCGGGTTCCTCGGCGAACAGGGTGTCGATGGCCTGCCAGTCACCGGCCACGGCGGCGTGCTGAAGCCGTGTGAGCTCGGGGACGACGGCAGCCGGGTCGAAGACGGGGCGCATGGCGGTGATCGTAGAGGCCCCGGCCCGAAGAATAGTTCGGATGAAATCAGGTCAGAACCGGGCAATAGCGCCGCCTTGTGTCAAGTTTTTACGGAACCGTTCCCTCCGGTTGTGTTTGGTCTGCCTACGCTTCCGACGCCTGATCGGACATCAGTGCGATCACCGACCCAAGGAACAACATGAACAACAAGCGTCGGCAGCAGCTGCTCGAGGTCGTCAACCCCCTGCTCACCGCCGGCGAGCAGGTCGAGCTGGCGACCCTCGTCAAGGTCGGCTCCGTCTCCGTGAAGCGCAAGCTCGCGACCGCCGCGGTGGTCGGCGTCCTCACCGCCGGCACGGTGATCGCGACGGCGAGCCCGCGCCCGATGTACCTGGCGATGACCGATCAGCGCATCCTCTTCTTCGAGGTGGACGGCCTGACCGGCAAGCCGAAGAAGCTGCTGATGGTCCTGCCGCGCGAGCTGGTCACCGCGACCCCGGTCGCCAAGGCGCTGCTCGGCCTCGGCCGGGCCACGCAGCTGGAGATCGACGGCCAGGAGCGGGGTCTGAAGGTGCTCTTCCCGCCGGCCACCAAGGCCGACGCCGCTGGCTTCGTCGCCGCACTCGGTACCGCGGTCTGACCCGGCCCTGCCGCGCCGCCACCGGGCGGCGCGGCGGGTCCACGGCCTGAACGCCGCCGCAGGACGGAGACGTCCAGGACCGGGGATCCCGGTGGACGGAGCCCCGTCCGCATCGGCCGCCGCGGGCCCGCACGATGCACGGGCGGACGGCGGGTGTCCGGTCGACGGATCGCCCTCGATGGCTTCGCCGCGCCGCTACGTAGCACTGCGGAAGCGAATTGGAGCTGAGATTCACGAAGTCACGGGGAATGTAATATCCGCCGGAGCTGGCCATCTTGAAGAACGGGTACTGTCTCGTGGGGTTCGTCCAGGCGATCCTGGTTCCACTCGGTGAAGACCGCGGCCAGGTCCCGGTGCAGGGCGGTCCACTCGAGGGCCGCCCCGAGTACCGACTGACCGAGGCCGGGGCCGAGTTGGAGCCGCTGGTGTGGCAGATCGGCGACTGGGCGCGGCGGCCGGGGCCGGGGCACCGGGACTGAGCGCACCCGTGGGTGAAGGCCGGTGGCCGACCGCCCGGCAGATCGGCGCCCGCTGACCACCGGCGCGGTGCCAACTGCCCGGGGGCCGCGACGGGTTCAGCCGCGGGACACCGCTCTCTTGGTCAGCTCCAAGAGCGATTCGAGGTCGTGCGATGCCTCCGCGGCACACAGGCCGGTGCGATGAGCAGGACGATCAGGGCACTTGAGGACAGCAGGTGCCCGCGGCGGCGCGAGGCGGGCTACCCGCAGGTCAGCGCGGAGAGCCAGGCCGACTACAAGAAGCAGACCACCGGCCAGGTCGACACCGTCCTCTACCTCGTGTACGCCGTGCTCGGCCTCGGCCTCGGACTGGCGTGGGGCATCGCCGGGCAGAAGGTGCTGACGCTGTACGGGATCACCGCACTCAGCATCCCCTGGACCACCATCCTCGCCGTGCTCGCCGGATCGGCGGTGGCGGGGCTCGCCGCGGCCGTCCTGCCCGCGACGAAGGCGGCCCGGATGCCGGTGCTGGAGGCCATCGCCACCTCTTGACCGGGTCGATCCCGGACGGGTGCAGCTGCCGCTGTGGCGGCCGCAGGGGCAGCTGCACCGAGGCTGGCAGGAGGTGGCTCCGGCCTACGCGGGAGTCGCGGTCAAGCGGTGACGTGAGCCCGGCCGGGCCGGGGTCCCCGTCCCCATACCCGGACCCGGACCCGGGGTCGGACGGGCGGGAGGTCGCGGTCGTCCGGGGCCCGTGGTGGGAAACGCCGTCGGTCCGGCTAGAATCGCCGTTCAGCCTGTGGAATCAAGAGGCTCGGTCCAGCAGGTATGCGGGGCTTCACCGGCCTGATACCTCCCCGCATCCGAGGAAGACGTGAGTAGCGAACAGTCCGCCCCCGTCCTGCACGTCCTTAGCGAGGCCGGCCGCCGCCGGACCTTCGCCGTGATCAGCCACCCGGACGCCGGCAAGTCCACGCTCACGGAAGCCCTGGCTCTGCACGCGCGGGCGATCACCTCGGCCGGCGCGGTCCACGCCAAGGGCGGGCGGCGCGGCGTGACCAGCGACTGGATGGAGCTGGAACGCGAGCGAGGCATCTCGGTGACCTCGGCGGCCCTCCAGTTCGACCACCGCGGCCATGTGATGAACCTGGTCGACACGCCCGGTCACGCCGACTTCTCGGAGGACACCTACCGGGTGCTGGCGGCCGTCGACTGCGCGATCATGCTCGTCGACGCAGCCAAGGGCCTCGAGGAGCAGACCCGCAAGCTCTTCGCGGTCTGCCGTCACCGTGGTGTCCCGGTGATCACCTTCATCAACAAGTGGGACCGCCGAGGCCGTGACGCCCTGACCCTGCTGGAGGACATCGAGACCCACCTGGGCATCACCCCGGTGCCGGTGGTATGGCCGGTCGGAAACGCGGGCGACCTGCGCGGTCTGGTCGAGGCTGGGAACACCGAGCAGATGCTCCGCTACACCAAGGTGCCCGCCGGGACGCACGCGGCGATCGAGGAGAAGCTCACCGCCGGGCAGGCCGCCGAGCAGGAGGGCGAGGCGTGGGAGACCGCGCTGGAGGAACTGGAGCTGGTGCTCTCCTCCGGTCCCGGCTACGACCAGCAGGCATTCGAGGAGGGCAAGATCAGCCCGGTCTTCTTCGGTGCGGCGCTGACCAACATCGGTGTGAAGCTCCTCCTGGACGCCGTGGTCGACCTGGCCCCGTCGCCCGGGCCGCGTCCGCTCGCCAACGGCGGCGTCCGCGAGGTCGGAGAGGAGTTCTCGGGCCTCGTGTTCAAGATCCAGGCGAACATGGACCCCGCGCACCGCGACCGGATCGCGTTCATCAGGGTCTGCTCCGGCGTGTTCGAGCGCGGCATGAACGTGACCCGGGCGGCCAGCGGTCGCTCCCTGACCACCAAGTACGCGCACACCGTGTTCGGGGCCGAGCGCACGGTCGTCGACAAGGCGTACCCCGGCGACGTGGTCGGCCTGATCAACGCGAGCGCGCTGCGCGTGGGTGACACCCTCTACACGGGCGGGAAGGCGGAGTTCCCCGGACTGCCGGCCTTCGCCCCCGAGTACTTCGCGGTGGCCCGTCCGAAGGACATCAGTCGCTCCAAGCAGTTCCGCAGGGGCGTCTCGCAGCTGGACGAGGAAGGCGTCGTCCAGGTGTTGGTCTCCGACCGGCGCGGTGACCAGGCGCCGGTGATGGCGGCGGTCGGTCCGATGCAGTTCGACGTCGTGCTGCACAGGATGGAGCACGAGTTCTCCTCCCCGATCACCCTCGACCACCTCCCGTACCGACTGGCCCGCGTCACCGACGCCGCCGGCTCCGACGCGCTGGCCAAGGACCGTCTCACCAACGCCGAAGTCCTCACCCGCCGCTCGGACGGCGTGCTGCTGGCCGTCTTCGCCGACAAGTGGCACCTGAACTCCTTCCAGCGCGCCAAGCCGGACATCCTGCTCCAGCCGCTCATCGCCACCGCGGACTGACCGACAGCCGCCCGCCCCAGTACGCCGTCTCCTGGTGGGTCACCGGGTGGGGCCGAATCGTGCGCGGTAGGCGTCCCAGGGAAGAACGCCGGCCCTCGGCGGTCCGATGACTCACGGACATCGGACCGCCAAGAGGCGCTGTCGTCTCCGGCGAAGTGATCCGGTCGCACACCGGGGAACCTCACGGAGCGCATGGCGTCGGTGGGATTGACCAGCTCCCAGGCGACACCGTACCCCTGGTTGGCCGTGCTGCTCCGCTTGATCACGTCGTACAGCGGGTCGTCGACTTCGATGTCCAGTGTGTGGTGCGGGATCTGTGGGGTTCGGAACGCCTCCGGAAGCCTGCGGCACTCCTTCGAGGCGTCGTTCAGTGGATCGCGGTTCGCCACTCGGGTGTAGTTCCAGTACGGGAGCGCCCAGTTCTCGGGCCCGCCGAGCTTCTTGACGACCGAGCGCACGATGTCCTCGAAGTAGTACGGCGGCGTCATCGTGACGCTCAGTTGCGTCCTCGATGGACCGTCACGCACCGCCGAGCACGGCGACCCGGGCGGTGGGGAGGCGGCTGACCCGTGCCGAGCCCTGGGCAGGGGTGGCCTTGGGACGGATGTGGTGCCGTGGGACAGCGAGCCCGACGGACGGGTCCGGACACGGTTCGGCCTGCCAACTCCATCGCCACGGCACCGAGCCGGGGCGCGGGACGGTCCGTGCGAGGGTGCTACCGCTCCAGCGGGCCGGGCACCTGCTCGCGGAACGCTGCCGTGCACGCCCCGGTGCCGGGCAGTCCGGGCGGCGAACGCGCACCCGGGCTTCGTCACCACCGACTGCGGGGCGGAGTCGGCCAGACGGTGATGGCCTCGGGGGGCAGGTGGATTCGGCAGTCGCCGGTGGCCGCGGGTACGGCCGGTGCGGTGACGGCGATGCTCAGGGAGTGTCCGTTGGCCAGTACGGCGTGCATCTCGGTGACGGCGCCGACCTGCACGGTGTCGAGGATGGTCGCGGGGTGGCCGCCGATGTCGGTGAGGCGGACGTCCTCGGGTCGGATGCACCAGGTGACGGGTGTGCCCGCGGGCAGGTCGGTGGCGGCCACGGTGATGCGGGTGCCGTCGACCATGAGGGTGCGCGGGTCGGCGAGGCGCCCGGTGTGCAGGTTGCGGATGCCGAGCAGATGCGCGGCCTCCGGGGTGGTTGGGTGGGCGAAGACCTCCCGCTGGTCTCCGGCCTGCAGCAGCCGACCGTGGGCGACGATGAGGATCTCGTCTGCGAGGAGGGCTGCGTCCTGCGGATCGTGAGTGATGATCACGGTCGTGGGAGCGGTTCCCTGCTGCAGTCGGCGCAGCTCCCAGCGCAGTTCGTCGCGCACCGGGGTGTCCAGGCCGGTGAACGGCTCGTCGAGCAGGAGCAGCCGCGGGTCCCGCGCGAGGGCGCGGGCCAGGGCGACGCGCCGGCGCTGGCCGCCGGAGAGCTCGTGGGGCAGGCGGTGCTCAAGACCGTCCAGGTGGAGCTGGCGCAGCCAGTAGACGGCCAGGGCGGGGTCCGTGTCGGGGCCGAAGGTGATCTGCTCCCAGACCGCCAGGTGTGGCAGCAGGCTGGCGTCCTGCGGCACGTAGCCGACGCCCCGGCGTTCGGGTGGCAGCGCCGTGAGGTCGTCGTCGTCGAGGCGGACATAGCCGGCCTGGGGAGTGGCGAGTCCGGCCACCAGGCGCAGCGTCAGGGACTTGCCGGCCCCCGACGGGCCGAGGATGGCCAGGTGGCGGCCCTGGGCGGCGTGTGCGATCCGCAGCTGGAAGGTCCCGGCCCGGGCGTGCAGGTCGAAGGTGAGGCGTGAGCTGGTCCGGGCGCGCGGGGCCCGGGGCGGTGGCAGCGTGGCGCTGCTGCGGCGGTGTAACCGCAGGTGCGTGGTGTAGTGGCTGACGGCCAACACGGCCAGAGCGGCGATGAGGCTCACCGCGACGGGCAGCAGGGTGGTGGTGAGCCCGGTGCTGCCGAACTGGACATAGGTGTACACCGGCAGCGAGTAGGGGTGGTAGGCGAGGACCACGGTGGCTCCGAACTCGCCGAAGGCGCGCAGCCAGGCCATCAGCAGCCCGGCCCGGATGCCCGCGGCGGCGCCGGGCAGGGCGACCCGGGCGAACCGGGAGAGGCGTCCGTGGCCGAGAGTGGCGGCCACGTCCGCGAGATCCGGGTCGAGGGCGGCGAAGGCCGAGCGCGCGGCGACGATGAGGAAGGGGGCCGCCACGAAGACCTGTGCCAGCACGATCCCGGCCGCGTGGTCGGTGAGCCGCCCGCCGAAGAGCCGTCCGAGTGGGGCGTAGGGTCCGACGACGTACAGCAGCAGGATGCCGCTCATCAGCGGTGGCAGGGCCAGTGGAAGCTGCACCGCGATCCCCAGCAGGGTGGCGAGCCGGCCGTGGACCTGGGCGAGCAGGTAGGCCAGGGGGACCCCCAGGACGGTGATGATCGCGGTGGCGATGGTCGCGGTCGCCAGTGAGACGGTCAACGCGTCGCCGATGCCGGGCGCGGTCAGCACACCGGGAGGCGCGCTGGTCGCCCGCGCGAGGAAGGCCCCCAGCGGTGCCAGCAGGTACAGCAGGAGGAGGGCGCCGAGCCAGGGGAGTGGTGTGCCCAGGAAGCGCACCTGGTCGCGGGGCTGCGTCGGTCGTGGACTCACCGTCCGGCTCCTTCCTCGGGCCCGCGCGCCGTCAGCCGGTGGTCCCCGGCTGCGCCAGTTCGGAACGCAGCGACGCCGGGACCGCCGCTCGGTCGCCGGAGACGGTGGGCGGTGAGAGGGTCACGCCGTGCGCGGCCAGGCTCGCCCTGCCCCGGTCACCCAGCAGGTACTGAACGAAGGCAGTGGCCCCCGCGGGGTCGGGCGCGCGGTGGACCACCGTCACGGTGAAGTGGGCGGCGACCTTCACCTCGCCGAGGTCGACCGCGGGTACGTGCTGCTCGACCGCTTCGTTGCTGTAGAAGAAGGCGGCGTCCAGCTGTCCCGCCTCCAGTCGTCCGTCGAGTTCTTGTTCCGGGAAGACCTGGGAGGACTTCTCCACCGAGGAGGCCAGGCCGGGATCCCGGTAGATCACGGACGCCTGCTGGAGGGCCTGTACGGCCAGCTCTCCCTTGGGGTCGAGCTCGGGGTCGGTCCGGCCCAGCCGGAAGCCCGGTGCGGTGATCACCTGGTACCAGGGTTTCGTCTTGAGCTCGGCGGCGAACGGGCTGTGCGGGTTGTAGGCGATCATCACCGGTGCGCTGCCGAACGTCACGTACCACGACACCCAGTCGCCGTTGGCCGCTCCCGTCAGGGAGTCGTTGACCTTCGGACTGGCGCTGACGAAGACGTCGGCCCGGCGCACCTTGCCCTTGATCTGGTTGGCGAGCTCGGTGGAGCCCCCGCCGACCCCCTGATACCGGTAGCCCGTCGTGGCACTGAACTTCGGGCCGAGGTCGTGTTCCATCAGGTTCTGCAGCGACCCGCAGTACAGCACCTGAACGGTGCCGTGGCCGCCCCCGGCCGCCTGGCCACCCGTCCGGTCGCCGCCGTCCCCGCTGCAGCCGGCGACCAGGGCCACGGCCGCCGCCAGCACACCCGTCATCCAGGGCCGCGTCCGCCGCCGAGCCGGCACCGCCATCCGCACGAGTCGTCACCCTCTCCGTTCACCGCGAGGGAAGAGCACGCACCGACCGGAACACGTCGGTCCGGCCGGCATGCTCCGGAAGGCGGCTGCCGGACTTGGTGACGCTGCCGCACGCCGACCAGGCTCCGGGGATCGCGCTGGAACGCGCGCTCCGCTCCATGGGTACTGGCCACCCGGACCCGCGGACCTGCGTGGGAGCCCCGGGCGCGTTTCACGTACCTCGGCCCCTGACGGCCCGAAACGGAGCCGACCAGGGAAGATCCGTCGAACACCACCCTATCCGCATCCGGGGTGGACCACCTCGTTCGGACCTGTGGACGCCGCGGCGGGCGGCCGTTGCCCGTTGTGACCGCACCGCGCCGCCCGCCGACCTGCTCGACGGCGGCTGGACCGCGCGGCTGCGCCAGGCGGGCTTCGACCCGGCCGTGCCGACGGCCTGGTTGGCCGAGGGGCTGCTGGTCTACCTGACGGCTGCGGAGGCGGCCGGGCTGCTGGCCGCGGTCGGCGAACTCTCGGCTCCGGGCAGCAGGCTCTCGACGGAGCGCGGTCGCAGTGGGCGCACCGTGGTCGACGACCCGTCCGTCGCGCACATCACCTCGCTGTGGAAGGGCGGTCTCGGACCGGGCACCGCCGACTGGCTTGCCGAGCACGGCTGGCGGACCGAGATCCATCCGCTGGGTGAAGTGGCGGCCCGGTACGGACGGGCGGTCGACGGCCCGGCCCACGCGGGTTTCCTCACGGCCGTGCGGGAGGGGAGCGCCGCCATCGGCCCGGGAACTCATCCGGGCCGGTACTCGGTGAGCAGCAGGGCGATGTCGTCGGAGCGGAGCGGCGAACGCCGGGCCTTGCGCAGCAGGTGGTCGGCGAGTTCATCGAGGCTGCCGGCGCGGGCGTGGGCGAGTGAGGCCCGCAGGTGGTCGATGCCCAGACCGACGTCGCTGCCGCGCTCCTCGACGAGCCCGTCGGTGTAGAGGGCGAGGATCGATCCAGGCGGAAGGTCCAGGCGGGTCTCGGGGTAGGTACTGGCGACGTCGACGCCGAGGAGCGGGCCGCCTGCCAGGTCCAGCACGTCGGTGCCGCCGTCGGGGCGGCGCAGCAGCGGCGGGCAGTGCCCGGCGCGGACGGCGTGGGCACGGTCGGTGCGCGGGTCGATGCGGATGTAGCAGCAGCTGGCCAGCAGCCCGGGGTCGAGGTCGGTCAGCAGTCGGTTGGTCCCGGCCAGGACGGCGCCGGGGGAGTGGCCGGCCGTGGCGAACGCCCTCACCGCGCTGCGGAGTTGGCCCATGGTGCCGGCGGCGGCCACGCTGTGGCCCTCGACGTCCCCGACGACCAGGGCGACCGTGCCCTCGGTGGGGATGACGTCGTACCAGTCGCCGCCGATGTCCATCCCGCTGGTACCGGGCAGGTAGCGGCCGGTGGTCCGGATACCGGGCAGGACGGGTAGCCGGTGCGGCAGCAGTGCGGTCTGCAGGCCGTGGGCGAGGGCGGACTTCGCGTCGTAGAGGCGGGCGCGTTCGAGTGCCTGGGCGATCAGCCCACCGAGCGCGGTGAGCAGGCTCCGGGCCTCGGGGGTGAAGCGGTGGATCTCGTCGAAGCCGAGGATGCAGGTGCCGACGGGACGGTTGGAGGCGATCAGCGGCAGGTACGCCCAGGCCCCGGCGCGGTCCAGGGAGATCGCCGGCGGGCTGCCGGTGAGATCCTGCTGCGACTCGATGAACCGGGGCAGCCCGGAGCCCGGCGTCCGCATCCCGGGCAGTGGGGCGCCGAGCGGACTGCCCTGCAGCCAGTGCAGGAAGTGCTCGTGGCGGCTGGTGTGGAAGAGCAGGCGCAGCCGGCCGTCGTCGATCACGTAGATGGCCAGGTGCTGTCCGCCGAAGGCCGGCAGGAGCTGGTCGGCGACCACATCGCACACCTCGCCGGTGGTGACCGCCTCGGTCAGCGCGCTGCCCAGCTGCAGCACGTGGTAGATGGCGCCCAGCCGCGCGGGTACGGCCTGGGTCGTCGGGGGTGGGGTGTACGCGGTGAACACGGGCGCAGGGACGGACCGGGGTTCCTCTCCGGGCACCACAGCGGGCCCGACCGGGGCCGCCGGCGGGTGGGGCGGCCCCGAGGGCGCCACTCGGCCGGTCACGCCGTTCGCGTCCGGGTGGAGGACGAAGGCGAGCCACCGGTCCGGCGGGCGGCAGGCCAGGAAGGCGGTGGGCAGCTGCGAGACCATCGCGGCCCGGTGCCGGTCCTCGAAGGCCGGATCGGACAGCCAGGGCAGGACGTCCCACAGGCAGTGGCCGAGCAGGTCCCGGCCGGTCACGCCGAGCAACTGCTCCAGGCTGTGGTTGGCGTAGGTGATCCGCCCGTCCGGGGCGAGGGCGAACAGCCCGTCCCGCAGTCGTTCCACCGCGGTGACCGCCGCACCGCCGGGCCCGGCGTCGAGTACGCCGCCGACCAGGTGGGCCCGTGCCTCCTCCCCGGGAGCCTCGGGTACCCGGCCCCAGAGCTCCACGGTGCGGTACCCGTCGCCAGCACGGATGCGCAGCCGCTGAGCGAGGACACGGCCGCACGTGACGGCCGCGCGGGCGGCGGCCCGGAGCGAGGCCCGGTCGCCGGGATGGAGCCGGGAAGCCAGCGTGTCGGCCCGCCCGTCGAAGGTGCCGGGCGCCAGCCCGAAGATCGCGCACAGCTCCTCGTCGGCGGCCACGGTCCCGGTGTCGAGCCGCCAGTCGAACAGACCGACCCGTACCGCCGGTGCGTACGGCGCCGGGATCTCGACCGGGACGGTCCTGGTGCCGCAATCGAGGGTGGCCCCGCGGGCCCGTAGCGCGGCGAGGGCGGTGCCGAGCCGGTTCGCGACGGCCCGCAGGTGGCGGAGCTGGGGTCTGGAGAGCCCCGGGTGCCCGGGTGGTGCCGCCCATACCACCGCCAGCGCTCCCAGGCTCTCCGGCCCCGCCCGCACCGGTACCGACGCCGATCCGAAGGCGTACGGCAGGGCCACCGCGAGCTGGGGGAAGCGGCGCATCGTCTCGTCTGCGTTGGCCAGGTGGACCGTCCGTCCCGACCGGTAGGCCGCCGCCACCGGGATCGGGCTGTTCACCGGGATGAGTCGCCAGCCGCCGATCAGGGAGGGCGGCGTACCGCAGGCGGCGGCCAGCACGATCGAACGGCCGTCCCGGGAGCGGAGGAAGACGCTCCCGGCGTGGGCGCCGGTCTCCCTGACCGCCTTGACGGCGGCCGCCGCCAGCACGTCCTCGCGCTCCGCCGTCATCAGCTCGGCCACCGCGGTCTCGGCAGCCCGTTCGGGACGGCGAGCACCGCTCGCGGCATCCGGGCTCGTCGCCGTACCGCTCCCGACGGGCGGGCCCACCCGCTCCGCCGGCTCGGGCCGACCCATGCTTCTTCCTCTACGTCCGGTTGCTGCCGGTGTCAAGGCGGGCCAGGGCCTGTCCGGGGTGGCGGTGCGGTCGAGGCGGCCGGTCCGGGGTACTGCAGGACAGGACCTACCAGGTCCGAGCCGGCCGCCGCCGGCCGACCGTGGCAGACGGCTGTGGGGCCCGGGCCGATGAGGCCGGCCCGCTCGGCCAGCACGCCGCCCTGGAAGCGGCTCTCGGCCCGCAGGCTCGCTCGCCGTGGCGGCGGCCGTCCGGCGACAGGCAGGCGCGCGTCCTGGCGCGGTCCATCACCGGGGAACTGCGCTGCGACGAGTTCTTCAGCTTCGACACCGGGGCCTGCCAGCGGGTCCACACGACCCTCTGATCCCATAGCGACCGAAGGTCCACGCGGGCCCATGAGCAGGCATCAAACGCTGAGGGGCCCCATCCTTGCCCGGCGGTCAGACGCCGGACCTGGTCCTCGACGGCTGCCTCAACGACGGCCGAGGACCTCGGCGATCCGGCTGAACCCGTCCGCGCCGTGGCCCAGTCCGATGGCGCGGCGGACCATGCCCTCGGCCGCGCGCATCACGCCCGCGTCGATGCCGTGGGTTTCGGAGGTGTGGACGATATGGGCCATGGACGACACCGCCGAGGTGAGCGGGTTGATCGCAGCGGCGAAGCTGCCGTTCTCCAGATCCTCCGCGTCCTGCTCGAAGAGCGTCGGGAGGATCGTGGCGATGCCCTTGGCGAACGGCGCCAGCTCCCGCGCCGTGACACCCTCCGCGCGGGCCACCGCCACGGCGTGCGCATAGCCCGCCATCGCCGTCCAGAAGACGTCGAGCAGCGCGATGTCGTACGCCGCCGCCCGGCCGATCTCCTGACCGAGGTGGGTGTGGGTGCCGCCGAGCGCCTCCAGCACGGGCCGGTGCTCCAGGTAGAGCTCCTTGGGGCCGGCGTGGATGAACACCGCCGCAGGCGTTCCGATGGTCGTGGTCGGCGTCATGATCGCACCGTCCAGGTAGCGGATGCCGTGCTCGGCCGCCCAGTTCGCCGTCTCCCGGGCCCGGCCCGGGGTGTCGGCGGTCAGGTTCACGACGGTGCGTCCCCCCAGCGCATCGGTGACGGCGTCGGGCCGCAGAACGGCGTCCGCCGCGTCGTAGTTCAGCACGCTGACCACGACCAGCCCGCTCGCGGCCACCGCCTCCGCTGCGGATCGAGCGCTGACCGCGCCCCGCTCGATCAACTCCCGGCCCCTGCCCGGCGTCCGGTTCCAGACCGTGGTCCGCAGCCCCGCGTCCAGGAACGCACCGGCCAGGGCGCGGCCCATCGGTCCCAGGCCGATCACGGTGACGGCAGAATGCTCGGAATGCATGGACATGACTCAACTCCCGTACGGGTGTGGGTAAAAAGCAATCGAAAGGACGAAAATGACGCGCAGCCGTGCCCTGGACACGAACGTCTGTGGAGTGACCGCCGCGATCGCCGTGATCGACGGCAAGTGGAAGACCGCTCTGCTCTGGCTGCTGGAGTCCGGCCCGCAGCGCCCCGGCGAGCTACGCCGGCGACTGCCCGGCCTCAGCGAGAAGGTGCTGACCCAGGCGCTACGCGAGATGGAGACGGACGGGCTGGTGCACCGGGAGGTGCACGATGTGCTGCCGCTGAAGACCGTCTACTCCCTGACCGCCTTCGGCCGGGAGCTCTCCGAGGCGTTGGCGCCCCTCGCGGACTGGGGCCACCGCCGGCTCGAGAAGCTGGTGGAGGCCCAGTCGGCCTCCTGACGTGTTGTCACCTCCGTGTCGCCCGGTACCGGCGACCGCGCCGGCCGCCTGCAACCAGGTTCGCCCGGGCGCCGTCCGGTGCCAAGTACCCACAAAGAAGTGGGTACCGCAGCCGGTCGGGGCGGCCCACCGGGCCCGCCGAAGTGCCGGCAGGGCACCGGACATGTGCCCGGTGCCCTGCTGCTCGCCGCCCCGCGGAGGCCGGGCGGAGGTCAGGCGCTGGTGTCGCGTTCGGTGGCCGCCCAGGCGCCGTAGCCGCGGAGGAGGTCGAGGACGTCAGTGTGACCGTGGTGGCGCAGCAGGCTGGCGGCGATGGAGGAGCGGTGGCCGCCCGCACGTCCCCGCCGCGGCGAGCTTCCCCGTCCATGCCGCCACGTCGCCACCGCCGTCCTCGACCTCATCTGCACCGGCAACGCCGAGACCAGCCTCCTGCCCGACATCCCGACCACATCCCGGTGACGCGGAAACGCGGCTGTCCTCCGGCTCGGACCCGACGGCGCCTCGAACGAGTTCCGGAGCCTGAAACCCGCGCAGGTCAGAGCCTCGTCTCAGGCTCAGCGGCCTGGGCGCCGCCGGGCGACGAGGGCAGCGATGTCGTCGTCGAGCTCGCCTCCGCTGTAGGCGATCAGGTCGCGATGGAGGTGGTCGAGGAGCTGGTGGGGCGCCTCGCCGCTCCACGAGCGGATGCGTTCGGCGAGGGGGTAGAAGGCGCCGGAGCGATCGCGGGTCTCGGTGACCCCGTCGGTGTACAGCAGGAGCTGGTCTCCGGGGTGAAAGGGGGTGAGGTCGATGTGGTAGCCGTCGCTCACCAGCATGCCCAGGTTGAGCGGCGGCGAGGGTGCGGCGGGCTGCAGCTTCCGGACCCTGCCGCGGTGTAGCAGCAGTGGGGGCGGGTGGCCGCAGGTGACGGTCCGGACGACCGGTTCGTCGTCCGGGATCTCGGCGAGGAGCGCGGTGATGAAACGTTCAGCGATCTCCGATCCTGGGACCCCCGGGTACTGGGAGGCGTAGCGGCTCATGCTCGTCTCCAAGCGGTGCGCGAGGTGGGGCAGGTCGGGCGCGTCGTGGGCGGCCTCGCGGAAGGCGCTCAGTAGCGCCGCGGCCGTCTGCACCGCGAGCAGGCCCTTGCCGCGTACGTCGCCGATGAGCAGCCGTACGCCGTGCGGGGTGCGTATCGCCTCGTACAGGTCGCCGCCGATCCGGGCCTCCGCTGCGGCGGCCAGGTAGAGGCTCTCGAGCGTGACGTGCCCGAGGTGGCGCGGTACCGGATGCAGCACCGCCAGCTGGGCGGCCTCAGCCACCGAGCGGACCTGAATCAGCTGATGGGCGCGTCGGCCCAGCAGGCGGTTGAGGAAGACGGCGAATGCCGCAATCGTCGTGAGGGTGGCCAGCTCAGAGTAGGCGGTCGCATCTCGCAGCGCATTGAAGTCCACCATGAGGCCGACGAAGATGGCGCACGCGCCCACTGCGGTGAGCACGGTTCCCCACATGGGTAGCAGCGCGGCGGCAGCAACCATGGCCGTGGCGAGGAAGGCATCCGGCCTGACATCGCGGGGCGTGAAGAGGCCGATGAGCAGGCCGATGAACAGCAGCAGGGCAGGCAGTACGGGCAGCAACTTGGCCCGCGTACCAGTGCTGTGCGGGACTCCGCGTTTCTCACCGCGTTCCTCAGGAGACCTCGCCACCGTCCCGCTCCCCGGCGTCACACAGGTCGAGTGGCAGCCTGGGCCCGGAAGCCAGGCCACCGATTTGGGTAATTTTATCGCCGTTCGCCCGTAGTCCACGAACAGCCTGCTTCTCGCCGTCACCCGTCTTCTGGACAGGTGGACGAATCCCGGGGCGTCCGTGGACGTCTGATGATCTTGAGGGCGATGTGTAGCGCGGCGGCGGCCCAGTCGACGAGGTCGCCGCAGCCGGTGCCCAGCACGGGTGACCGGAGCCGGATGCTCCTACGGCGAAACCGGTGGCAGGACATCCCGATGCCGCTGTCAAGACGCCGTGGTGACTGGTGGTGTTGCCCGGTAGTACGTTCCGTCGCGGATCTTGGGGGGCGGGCTGACGGAGAAGGTCAGTAGCGGCCCCAGGAGTGGGACGGCGTCCTGGCGCCACGTGGCGGGCGCTGCCTTCGGGACCGCCCGTGGCCCGGGCGGGGTGTGGGCCGGGGCAGTGGTCCCGGCACCGGGTTGGCTGGGCTCAGGGGCGGGCGGGGTGGGTGAGGGTGTGCCAGGCGTTGTAGCCGCCGAGGAGGTCGGAGACGTCGGTGCGGCCGTGGTGGCGCAGCAGGCTGGCGGCGATGGAGGAGCGGTGGCCGCTGGCGCAGTGGACGACCAGGGGGCGGTCGGTGGGGATCTCGTCCAGGCGGCGGGGGAGTTCGGCCAGGGCGATGTGCAGGGACCCTTCGATGAATCCCGCTTCGCGCTCGCCGCAGGTGCGCACGTCCAGGACGGTGGGGGGCTGCTCGCTGGCGAGTGCGGTGCGGAGCTGGTCGGCGGTGAGGCGGCTGGCGGGGGTGACATCGTCGGCGAGGGCGGGCAGGGAGTTGCCGGGGTTGCGCAGATAGCCGGCGATGTGGTCGAAGCCGATACGGGCGAGGCGGGTGATGACCTCGTCCTCGCGGTCCTGCGGGGCGATGATCGCGATGTTGCTGTCGGGGGTGAGGACGGTGCCGGCCTGTTCGGCGAAGCGGCCGTCGATGGGGACGTTGACGGCGCCGCGGATGTGTCCCGCGCCGAAGTCCTGGGGGTTGCGGGCGTCGAGGACGACGGCGCCGGCGGTGCGGACCTCCATGAAGCCTTCGGGGCACAGGGGGCGGGCGGCGTTCGTGCGGTCGAGCAGCGGGTGGTCCTGCCGGTTGAGGGCGGCGTCGTAGCCGAAGTAGGCGGGGGCAGCGGACTGGCCGGCGGTGACGATGCGGACGAAGGTGTCCTGGTCCATGGGCTGACAAGCGTAGTTGGTCAGGCGCTGCATGCCGATGGTGGACTGCTTCTCGGTGGAGAGGTTCTTGCCGCAGGCGGAGCCGGCACCGTGAGCGGGGAAGACGCGGACCTGGTCGGGCAGGGCCATGAGCCTGTGGTGGACGCTGTCGTAGAGCATGGCGCCGAGTTCCTCGGCGGTGACGCCGGCCGAGGCGAGCAGGTCGGGGCGGCCGACGTCGCCGATGAACAGGGCGTCGCCGGTGAGTACGCCGTAAGGGGCTTCGTCGGTGGCGCGCTCGTAGACCAGGACGCTGATTGACTCGGGGGTGTGGCCGGGGGTCGCCATGATCTGCAGGGTGACGTCGCCGAGGGAGATGCGTTCGCCGTCGGTGAGGTGGCGGATGGGGTACTCGGTCTCGGCGTGGTGGCCGTAGCCGATCCAGGCGCCGGTATGGGCGGCGAGTTCGAGGTGGCCGGCGAGGAAGTCGGCGTGGAAGTGGGTGTTGATGACGCCGACGACGGTCAGGCCGCGTGCGGCGGCGTCAGCGAGGTATTCGTCGACGTCCCGGCGGGGGTCGACGATGACGGCCTGGCCGGTGGTCTCGTCGGCGATCAGGTAGGAGGCCTGGGAGAGGCAGTCGAGGTAGTACTGGCTGAAGATCACGGGGGTGTCTCCTCGACGGGCTGCAAGGGCTGGTGGCTACACGTCCAAATATACCCCTGGGGGTAATTGGTTTCCGGCAAGCGGTCCGCGTGTGACGCTTCCGATGTCCGGCGGCCTTCGATCGATACCTCCAGGGGTATGGGATGGGGCGTGCCGAATCACCTCAACGAAGCACCTGCGAAAGACATGATTAAAAGGTGCACTGCCGCAGCAGCAGGCTGCCGAGCGTGGTGCGCCGGTGCAGAACCGCCTTCCCGGCGCGCGTCGTGGAGATCAGCCCGGCGCCGCGAAGGGCCGCTGTGTGGGCGGAGACCGTCGCGGCGCTCACGTGGAGGTGTCGGGCGAGGTCGGTTGTGGTGCGGTCTTCGGCCAGTAGGTGCAGCAGCTCGGTGCGGGTGGTCCCGATCACCTTGATCAGCGCCTGCGGGCCGGTGGAGCCGCCGGGCTGCAGCGGGAAGCCGGGACCGGCCGGGTAGGTGAGCGCGACCGGGCGGTCCGGAAGGTTGGACAGCAGCGGCCCGCCGGACCAGTGGAAGCTGGGCAGGAGAAGCAGCCCGCGCCCACCGAGGTGGACCTCCTGCGGCCTGCCTGGGAGTTCCCAGGTTCCGCCGTGCAGGCGGGCCCCGGGCAGCAGCTCGGCCAGCAGCGAGCCGATGCCGCCTTCGGCGAGTTGCACGGCCCGGCGCACGAACTCGGCGTGGTGCAGGTCCTGCACCTGCGCCCAGACCGGGCCGAGCAACGCCTCGAATGCCGTGTGCTGCGCGCGGTGGATGAGGCGCCAGGCATCGGCGTCACCTCGGTGCAGGTCGTGGATCCACGCCGGCGTGGGCGTTCGCGTGGGTGCGTAGACGCGTTCCAGTTCAGCGCTGACCACCTCGGCCGGGGTCGAGCGGATCTGTTCCAGGGCCTCCGGGAGGGAGTCCGCCACCACGTCCAGGAAGCTCGGTGCCCGCCCGGCCGGGACGAGATCCGCGAGCGGGTGGACCGCCTTCGGCAGGGCGCGCAGCACTCTGCGCCGCCAAGGGCCGTGGAGCAGGTCGCCGTCCTGGCGGCACATCATCGTCAGCGCCACGTTGAGTTCCTGGAGCGGGGCGGGCCGGGGCGCGAGGCTGACCCGGGCGAAGTCGTCCGGCGTGAAGTGGATCCGGAGCACGGGGCCCCCTGCGTGTCGGCCCGACAGTGTCCAGGGCGCCATCCTTGAGCCCCGAGCCTAAATGATCGCCCGCGCCGGGCCTGACGGGACAACATGCACGACATGACCCACGACTTCCCGATCAGCCGACGCACCGTCACCAGGTCCGCGCTGCTGGGCTCCGCAGCGCTGGTGTTGAGCGTCGGCAGCCGGCGTGCCCACGCAGACTCCAGTCCCACGGCGGCGGACCGTCCCACTGCTGCCGGTCCGGTCCCGGGCGGCGCCGTGCCCACCCTGCCCGCGCCGACCGGCCGCCACCCGGTGGGGTGCCAGTCGGTGTACCTCGTCGACGATTCCCGACGTGACCCCTGGGATCCCGCGATCCCGGTGCGGGAGCTGATGCTGACGGTCTTCTACCCGACCCGCGACGTCACCGGACTACCCCTGGTTCCGCAGCTGCCGTCGCAGGCCGCGAGCGTTTTCGGACCCCGGCATGACCCTCGGGGCCGGCACACTGGCCGCCCTGCACCTCGCCTCGGCCGCCTGGATCGCCGCTGTCCCGGGCCCCTCCGGGCGCGGTCCCTGACAGGCCCAGCCCGGGAGGACCCTGCTCCGTGCCCTGTCGGGCGCAGTAGGGTCTGTGGGGGCGCGCCTTCCGCACGACAGGTCCCCACACACGCACGAGGAGGTACTGGAGGCGTTGCGCGCGGCGGCGGCCCGGGGCACCAGGATCGCCTCGATCTGCGTCGGCGCCTTCGACCTCGCCCTGACCGGGCTGCTCGACGGACTGGTGGCGACCACGACTGGGTTGCCGCCCCCGATCTGGCCCGGTGTTTCCCCGCGGTCGAGGTGCGCCCCGACGTCCTCTACGTCGACAACGGGCAGCTGCTCACCTCCGCAGGGGCCTCGGCGGGGCTCGACCTGTGCCTGCACATGATCCGCCGCGACTTCGGCTCCGCGGTGGCCGCCGATGCAGCCCGACTGGCGGTCACTCCGCTGGAACGCGAAGGGGGCCAGGCCCAGTTGATCGTCCATCCCCAGCCACCGGTCTCGCAGGGTTGCGGCCGACGAGCGGCTTTGAGCGACGGCACACGACTCGTGGCGAGATCCCGTTGAAACGTGTCATTTGCCCGGCCGGAGCGCGCGCCGTGTGGGCCATGGACCGCCAGGTCCGTCTCGCCGCCGGTGCGCTGGTCGTGCTCGGCATGCTCGCCGACCTCGCACTGCCGGGAGCCCGCTGGTTTGCGGCGGCCGTGGAAGGCGGTCTGCTCCTCTCCGCCCTCGCCAACACGTGTGCGATGGGTGCGTTCCTCGGCCGACTGCCCTACAACCGGCACCGGCCCGGCCGGCCCACCAACGAGGACGCCCTGGCCGCACTCGGGGGATGACCGCGGGCCCGGCCCGCGGTCCGAGCGCCCGGCCATAATACCCCCTGAGGTATGCTGAACGGATACCGGGACCAGTCCAGCGGAGGTGCCCCATGCAGGTCGACGATGATGCGGTCGGCGCGGTACTGAATCGACTCCGCCGTGCGCAGGGGCAACTCGCGGGCGTCATCGCGATGATAGAAGCCGGTCGCGACTGCAAGGACGTCGTCACCCAGCTGGCCGCCGTCTCCCGCGCCCTGGACCGTGCCGGATTCAAGATCGTCGCTAGTGGCATGCGCCAGTGCATGGCCGCCGCCGACGGCGACACCCCGCCGATGACCGAGGCTGAACTCGAGAAGCTCTTCCTGGCCCTGGCCTGACGCCCGGCGCCAGGGAGTCGGGCGCACCGTTCAGCCGTCCGCCGCTCGGTACCTGGGCGGCGGACGGTGGGCGGGGCCGGGCGGACGGTGGGCGGGGCCGAGTGGGCCCCGCCCGGGCGGGCCGGTGGATCAGCTCTGGACGAGCTTGCCCATGGCGTGGACCTCCTGGACGTCGCCGGTGTCGAAGAAGCTCCACGGCACGGTGACGAAGCCGCCGTCGCCCCAGCTGCTGCCCCAGCTGTTCTCGATCTTCACGCCCTGGCCGTTGTAGCCGACGACGGTCACCTCGTGGCCGCCGACGATCGGGTCGCTGCCGGAGTCACCGGGCAGGTAGCTGTAGTCCGAGGCCGACTGGGTGTTCAGGTCCATGAAGCTCTGGTGCACCTGGAAGCCGATCGGCACCGGCATGCCCTGGGATATCGCGTTCTCGATGGCGCTCCTCGCCGCCGAGCCGCTGGTGGGCAGCTCGGTGAAGCCGGACAGCTTGTACTGCGCGGCGTTGGCACGCTCGTTGTCGTCCGGCTGGGTGGTGTAGTCGGAGTCGCCCTGCCAGTAGTCGGACTTGGTGTCGATGCCCTGCTGCTGCTCCATGGGCAGCGCGACGCTCGCGTAGGTGCCCGTGTCGTTGCCCTGGGCGATCTGCGAGTAGATGAACATCGGGGCCATCGGGGCACCGCTGATGTTCTGCTCGTTCATCAGGATCCCGTAGCCCGTGTAGCCGGTGGCCCAGGTGACACAGGCGCCGACCTGGCCCTGGTCGCCGGGCGAGAGCGCGTACCCGCTCAGGTCCGCGCTGGCCGGCGCGGCGCCGGCCCGGGCGAACGGGGCGAGCGCGTCCGCAGCGGCCACCGCGGAGGGGTGGGCGGCGCGCTGGTGGGCCTTGAGCGCGGCGAGGTCGAGGCCCAGGCCGTGCCGCAGGTGGTGGGAGTGGTGGGCGGCGGCCGGACGCTGGACGTCGGGCGTCGCCGCCGTGGCGGTGGTCGTGGTCGTCAGACCGGCGAGGGCAACGGCGGTGGCGATGCCGATCGCTCTGGCGATGCGCATGCAGAGGCTCCTTGGGGGTTACCCGGCTGGGTCCCAGCGGGCACGCCGTGCCCGCCGCCTTGGGGTGCGGCGGAACACGGAGAAGCGAATGGTGGGGGTGACCCGAATGACAGTTCGTCAGGCGGGCTGCGGATCACCGTAGATGACCGGGCATGCTCCTGTCATGAGAGGTTCATGACAACGTCGTGAACCTGACATTCCTGAATCGGCGGCGGGCTGTCCTGGTAGGGTCGCCGGTCCACTCGCGATCAGATGCCTCGGTGGTTACCGGATGTCGGGACAGGGTCCCGGGGGTGCGTTGGCGACGGCGGTATCAGTGCCGGCCTGCGCATGGGTGAAGTCCCAGGCGGATGTGGTGTTCTCGTGACTGCGGGAGCCCGATCCGGAGGAGGCGCCTCGCTCCGTAGCCGATGTGACGTGACGTCAGATCAACCGCGCAGGACCGGGGCCTGACTGTTGGACCCCGCAATCTCGCGCGGCGGGACGAGGGCGTTGGTGCGGCTCAGGGCAGCGTGACGAGAGGGTCGGGGGTCCCTGCGGCTCGCTCGGGGCAGGTGGCCCGACGCGGATGCGGTGCTCATCGGTCCTGGCGGGTGGTGTGGTGGTGGTCGGTGTCGGTCGGCCAACCGTGGAACCGTTACCGTCCGTGACATCGGGTGGAGGAATGGCCATTGCCGGTTCGGGCCCGGTGTGGGCGAGGCCTAGAGCGGCCCCGTGCCGGGCGCCGGTGGTCCGGCCAGCATCCGGGCGCTCGGCGTCCGGCTTGTCCCGGCTGTCGCCGCGTGCGTCACTGGGAGCACGGGCCGTCCGCCAGGCCGAGACGGGAGGGGCCGCCCATGGGAGCCGTCCGCACCATCGGGGTGGTGCTGCACCCCGAGCGCGACTGCGTGCGCGTGTTCGAGGCCATCGCCGACTGGGCGCGGGGGCGCGGCGCCACCGTGATCGCCTCCAAGGACGAGCTGGATCGGCTGGGCGGTCTGGCGATCCCGGTCGATCCCGAATACCTGGCCCAGCACTCGGACTTCATCGTCAGCCTGGGCGGGGACGGCACCATGCTGCGGGCGATGCGGATGGCCGCGCGCGGCCACGCTCCGGTCCTCGGTGTCAATCTCGGCCGCCTGGGGTTCCTGGCCGAGATCGACGTCCCCGAACTGCCGCAGGCACTGACGGCCATCGACGAGTACCGCTTCACCATCGAGCCCCGTTCCGGGGTGAGGACCGTCATCGCCGGCCGGGAGGCGACGGCCTTCAACGACATCGTGCTGGTCCGCCGGCCCGGATGCCGCACGGCGGCCGTATCGCTGCGGGTCGATGGACGCCCCTTCGTCCGCTACGTCGCCGACGCGGTGATCGCGGCGACGCCGACCGGGTCCACGGCGTACAGCTTCTCCGCCGGAGGTCCACTGGTCTCCCCGAACACGGAGGGCATGTTGGTGGTCCCGGTCGCCCCGCACTCGGCGTTCAACCGGGCGTTGTTCCTGTCGGCCGGCGAGAACCTCACCCTGGAGATCCTGCCCACCAGCGGCGAGCTCTCCGTGGAGGCGGACGGTGAGCTGGTGGGGGAGGCCCACCCCGGCGATGTGATCGACATCGTGCAGCTGCCCGCCGCCGCCCGGGTGGTCCGGCTCGGCGGAACCACCTTCTACCAGCGCGCCCAGCGCAAACTCCGGCTCACCGGCTCGGTGGAGGTTGAGTGAGGCGGTCCGCACGGCGCGGCCACCGGGTGCGGGCGAACCACCGGGCAGCGCGCCCGGGTACTCGGTGCCGGACCGTCGCGACGGGCAGCGGGACGACGCCGGCGCCGTCCTCGGTGGTCAGCGCCTGGCCTCGGCCAGGCCGGCGACCAGCCAGACCAGGGAGGCGGCGCCTCCTGCGGCCAGGGCGGCGAGCAGGGCCAGCAGCCGGAGTCGGAGGGCTATCGGGGGTGGGCGCGCTGCCGTCGGTGGCTTTCGGTGTCGCGGCACGTCCTGTCGGAGAGGGGGATCGGCAGCCGCATCAGCGGGGCCGTCCAGAGCCGGGGTTCAGCCGCCGGACTCGGCGGGGAAGTCGGACGAGACCAGTTCGGCGGCGCGTGCGGGGGCGCCGTCCGCGCGGTCGAGCAGCGCCGGTACGGAGTAGGCCGCCGGCCCGGCGGGGGTCGCGAGGCCGAGGGACAGGCCGGGGTCGAAGCGCTCCATGTACACGCTGGCGCCCAAGTCGGGCCGGAGCCGGTGGAGTTCGCGCACGAGGTCCCAGGCCGAGGCGTCCAGCCGTGCCCGGTGCACCGGGTCGCAGGCCTGCACGGCCTCGGTGACTCCGGCGCTGCCCGGGTCGTAGTCCAGCAGGTGCGGCAGCAGTTTCGGGCTGCCCAGGATCTGTGCCGCGTTGAACGTGAGGTGGTGTGCGCCCTCGGGGTGGTCGAGCAGTTCGGCCAGCAGGGGGACGGCGCGCGGGTCGTGCCGTCGGGCGAGTCCGCGGATGCCCTCCTCACGGGTGTCCGCGTGCTCGTCGGCCGTCCGCTCCCAGAGCGCGGACCGGATCGCGGGGCTGTCGGTGCAGGTCTGGAACCCCAGCGTGAACGTCGCCCAGCTGCGGACCTCGGGGTCATCGTCGCGGGTCAGTTCGACGAGCGCGCGGATGTCCGGACCGTCCGGCCGGTCGGTGGCGACCCCCGCGAAGGAGATGGCCGCCCGCCGGCGGATCTCGGCATCGGGATGCCCGGCGAGGGAGACGAGGGCGGGCACGGCGCGCTGGTCGTACGTCAGCTCGATCGCACGCGCGAGGGACCACAGCACGTCAGGGTCGGTCTCATGCTCCGCAAGCGCGACGAGCGCGTCCACCGTGGCGGCGCGGACCGTCGCGTCCCGGTCGCTCGCGTGTCCCAGCAGGTCGCAGCCCATCGCACGCTCGACCCGGTCATCCGAGCCGATCAGCTCCAGGCCGAGCTGCAGCGACCGCTGCCCGTCGGCGGCCGCCCGTCGCAGCAGTGTCTCGTACTCTCCCCACTCGCCCGTCGTCCCGGCGTCGCGTGCCGTGGCCAGCGCCTGTCGGACCAGTTCCACGACCGGCTCTCCCTTCAACCTCGAACCTCTCGGCCCCGGTGTACCTGTACCTATCTGTTCCGGACGCCGTGGCGACCTGCCCCGGGCCGTCCCGCAGTCGAGAGCGAAGGCGGGAGGGGAGGGGTGCCTGCGCTGTCAGCGGTGTTTGCTGCGGCGGTGACGCCAGCGTTGGGTGCGGGACATGCCGCTGAGTACGGTTCGGTCCGGCCGCGTCGTAGCCGGCCAGGGCATGTTCCAGCCGGCCGGCTCGGAGCAGGTAGCCGGCGAACTCCTCCCCACGGCGAACAGCGAGTACGCGTACACCGGGAGCGCCCAGTCCAGTTCGGGGTATTCCTGGCGGCTCGCGATCACCTCGGTGAACACGGTCAGTGCCCGTGCGTGCTCGTCGCCCTCCGCCCAGTTCTTGGCAGCGCATGCGAGGAGGTCCAGGCGCTCCTCGCCGTGCTCCGCGGCAGCCGCCTCCTCGAGTTCGAGGGCCATCTCGGCCTGGGTGTAGGAGAGCGTGCCGAAGCGCCTCGTCATGTCGTCCCTCCTGCTTCGGTGGTCACGCCGGTCCGATGTTACTCGGCCGTAAGGGGTACCGGGCGGTGGGCAGCCGGAGGCACCTGGTCCTTGGCGATGGGTGCTGCCCGGGTCGGTCGGCTGGCGGTCGGAAGCTCGCCGGTGTCACCGCGCTCGATGCGGGAGATGAAGGCCGAGGCGGCCGGTCGGGGGGCAACTCGCTTGGAAGGGAGCGGGTTTCGGGTACCGCAACAGCTGCCCGGGTTCCACGCGGCCCTGGCCGCCGGTATGCGCGAGGAGGTGGCCGACCAGGGGGACGGTGTCGCCGTGGCGGTGGTCGTCGTCCTGCGGAGCGTCCGGGTGCACGATGTCGACTCCCACGACCGGTCGTTCCACGAGGCGGGCCGTCCGCCCGTCCGCGAGGCCTCGTCCAGGCCTACGGTCCACCGCCCCGGCCCGAGCGCCGCCGCGTATGAACCGCTGCGCGCCGCCCCGGGTTCCACGACCGCGAACTCGCGGTGGGCGGTGCTGACTTGCTCGACCTCGGCCCGGTCCAGTCGGTGCCGATGACAGACCGCCCGACCATCGTGAAGGCCACGCGCTGAGGTCGCGCGGCGTTGACGACGGCCGGGTGGCGTTCAGTCGGACGGTGTTCAGTCGGGCGGTTCCTCCGGGCGGGGGTGTACCGGATCCGGCGGGGGGCCGGCCTCCCCGCACGACTCTCCCGGCTCCTCTCCGGGCCCTGTCGGCTCCGGCAGCATCGGAGAACCGGGTGGTTTCGGCGGGTCGGGCGGCACCGGCGGGGCGGGTGGTTCAGGCGGGGCGGGCGGAGGCGGTGGTACGGGCGCGGCATCGGGGTCCAGTGGTACGGGAATGGAGGCCATCGTGCTCCTCCTAGCGGCCGAGAGCGTTCGCGAGCTGCTTCTTGTTCATCTTGGAGCGGCCCTTGACGTCGCGCTGCCTGGCCTCGTTGTACAGCTGGTCGTACGTGGGGCCCTGGGCTCCGCTGTGGGAGCGCAGGCCGCCGCGGCGGCCGGAGGAGATGTCCTCGGTCGAGGTGCGGCTGGCGGTCCTGGACTCGCCGTGCCGGGCGCGTTCCTTGTTGACGGTGCGGGCCGCGATCTCCTCCGCGGTGTCCTCGTCCCGGCCGCGATCGAGCAGGCCCTCCTTGATGTGCTCATACTGGCGTTCCCGCTTGGGGCTTGATCCTCGGGGCATGTCACACGCTCCTCTCCTGCTGCCGCACGGCGCGCCTACCCGTCATCCCCGATCGCAATCCGCCCAGCCCGCCGCCCGTGCCCGCCGCTGACCAGGCCCCGCGGAGCGGCCGCGGCAACGCCCGCCCACCGCCCGTCGACCCCGGCGAGGGCTCGTGCCCGGTCCCGCGCTGCTCAGGAGTGGAGCAGTTGCTCGGTCCAGACGGTCTTGCCCTCGTGCGTGTAGCGGGCGCCCCACCGTTGAGTGAGCTGCGCGACCAGGAAGAGACCGCGGCCTCCCTCGTCGGTGATCCGGGCCCGGCGCAGGTGGGGCGCGGTGGTACTGCCGTCGGAGACCTCGCACATCAGGGTGCGGTCGAGGATGAGCCGCAGCTCGATCGGGCCGGTGCTGTAGCGGTAGGCGTTGGTGACGAGTTCAGTGGCGATCAGCTCCGTGGTGAACGCCATTGCGTCCAGCCCCCAGGAGTTCAGCTGATTGATGACCAGTGATCTGGCCAGGGCGGCCGCCTGGGGCTCCGGCGCCAGCTGCCAGATCGCGACCTGGTCGTGGGCGAGCGCTCGGGTCCGCGCGATCAGCAGGGTGGTGTCGTCGACGAGGGGCGGGGCCAGCAGGGCGGTGACGACGGCCGTGGCGGTCTCCTGGAGCGAGCCGTGCGGGGCGCTCAGCGTCCGGCACAGCCGGTCGACGGTCTCGTCGAGATCCTGGTCGGCCGTCTCGATGAGGCCGTTGGTGTACAGGGCGATCGTGGAGCCCTCGGCCAGGACCAGCTCGGCCGTCTCGAACGGCAGCCCGCCGAGGCCGAGCGGAGGGCCGGTGGGAAGGTCCACCAGGCTGGCACTACCGGACGGCGTCACCACGACGGGCGGGGGATGGCCGGCCCGGGCGAGGGTGCAGCGTCTGGTCACCGGGTCGTAGACGGCGTAGAGGCAGGTGGCGCCGATCAGGTTCTCCTGTGGGGAACCCGGGGTGGAGGCCTCCTCCTGTTCGCTGGCCAGACGGCCGACGAGGTCGTCCAGGTGGGTGAGCGCCTCGTCCGGCTCGAGGTCGAGATCGGCGAGAGTCTGGACGGCGGTGCGTAGGCGGCCCATGGTGGCCGCGGCGTGGATGCCGTGGCCGACCACGTCGCCGACGATCAGGGCGACCCGGGCACCGGACAGCGGGATGACGTCGAACCAGTCGCCGCCCACCCCGGTGACCGAGTCGGCGGAGAGGTAGCGGTGCGCGACCTCGACCGCGGGATGGCCGGGCAGCACGCTCGGCAGCATCCTGTGCTGCAGCGCGAGGGCCGCCTCGTGCTGCTGGGTGAACCGGCGTGCGTTGTCGATGCAGACGGCGGCGCGGGCCGCGAACTCACCGGCCAGCACGAGATCGTCCGCCTCGAACGGTTCGACCTGCTGGGTACGGCTGAGACTGATCACTCCCAGCACCAGGCCCCGGGCCACCAGCGGCACCGCCATCAGCGAGCGGATCCCCAGGTTGCGCGCACGCTCGACCCAGTGCGTGCCGATGAGGGGCGCGGCGAGGAAGAGGTCGACGTCCCGTTCGAGGACCGGATGGAGCTCGGCCAGGCACCGGCCCTGAGGGGTGTCCGGGGTGAACCGGATCGACTGGCCGACCGGGATGAGGAGCCGCTCGCTCTGTGGGACGACGGTCTTGACGGCCACCCGCAGCACCGGCCCGAGGGCGAACGGCGCCGGCTCGCCGCCGCGGGCCACGGATTCCAGCAGGTCCACCGTGATGCAGTCGGCGAGGCTGGGAACGGCGACCTCGGACAGCTCCCTGGCCGTCGTGGTGACGTCCAGGGTGGTGCCGATGCGGACGCTGGCCTCGTTCAGCAGAGCCAGCCGGCGCTGCGCCCGGTGCCGTGCGGTGACGTCCTCCACCAGCTGCGCGACCCCGAGCACGGCCCCGGTGGAGTCCTCCATGCGGAACGCCGAGACGGACACGTACCGCTCCTGGGTGGGGTCTCCGCGTAGCCTGCACGGTTGCTCGGTGAAGATCATCGGCTTGCCGGTGTCCAGGACGCGCTTCAGGCCCGCCTCGACGGTGCGGGCGTCCGCCGCGACGAGGAAGTCGGAGATGCGGTGCCCTTTGGCCGCCCCCGCGGTCGGCAGGCCGCCGACGTGGGCGATCGCCCGGTTCACCCGCAGGATGCGCAGATCGGGGGCGTGGCTGGCGAACCCGATCGGAGACCGCTGGAACAGGCCGTCCAGGACCGCCCGGTCGGTCTCCCACTGGATCACGTCCTCCGCCGGTGCACCGACCAGAAACCACTCGCAGCCCGCTTCGGCACGCAGCACACACCGAGCGCGGATGCCCAGCATCACCCGGCTGCCGTCACGGTGACGAACGGGCAGCACCCCGAACCAGCCGGCACTCCGCTTGCAGGAGAGCGCCGCCTGCGTGATCCACTCCTGGTCGCCCGGGTCGACGAGCAACTCGGCCGCGGACCGGCCGATGACCTCCTGAGGCCGGTAGCCCAGCAGCTGCTGGGCCCGCTTGCTCCAGCCGGACACCCTGCCACTCCGGTCCAGCGCCGCAGTGGCGCCGTGGTGCAGCGCGAACGGGTCATCGGGGCTCTCCCCGAACGCCGTCACCGTTTCGTCCATCACGGCCATCCCTCTCCGGGTTTCCGGCCCGCAGGCGAGCATCCGACCGTCATGTCCAGCGTGACGCGCTTGCCGCCGCTCCGCCGCCCCAACGGGGGTCCGGGCCGTGGAGAGCACGTCGCGGACCCCGAGCGCACGACCACCCGGGCCTCGCCCGGTCGGGTGACGGTCCGGTGCGGGCGGCGTATCGCGGCGCGCCGCCGGCGAGTGCGCGGGGCGAGGATCGGCGCAATCGCACCATCCCCATTCACATCCCCACCCCTGAAGGAGTGGATGTCCCATGCTGGAGCGTGTTCGGAGCAAGAACCTGGCCGAGGTGACCTTCGTGTTGCCCGCGGACCATCCCGCCGGAGAAACGAGCGTGGTCGGCGACTTCAACGGCTGGACGCCCGGCATCCACACGTTCGGCATGCGTCCGGACGGCACCCGGGCGGTCACCGTCGCGCTGTCGCCGGGTGAGCGGCACGCCTTCCGCTACCTCGCGCACGGGGACTACTGGTTCGACGACCAGGGGGCGGACAGCCACGACGGCCGGAACAACATCCTGCAGACCTGAAGCGCTCCGGGCCCCTCCCGTGAACGGGGGATCGCGGGAGCGGCACGACTTGCCGTCGCCGCTCCCGGCCCGTGGCCGGGAAGGGGATGAACGGCGGGATCGGCCGTCGCCGTCGGCGCGGCTCTTCTTCCGGACGCGGCCCCGGTCGCGAGCCGGCGGCCCGGGGCCGCATCGCGGCGCGGGGAGGCTGCTTCCCGGCCGGCGCGTCCGGCCGTGGGCCGGTGGCCGGCGGTCATGACCCAGGGCGAGATGATCAACCAGATGCCGAGGGCGGCGGCCAGCGGGTCGTTCGGCACGCGTTCGCGGTGGCTGCGCTCGGGTGCGATGTGTGGCGGGTCTGCCCGGCCGCGTAGGGAGGGCTGCCGCCTCAGTCGTCTTCAGGTGTCCGCGATGCCGTCCGGCATGTCGAGGAAGGGCTCCGGGACGGGCTCGTCCGCGGCGGCGACCAGCATGTGCAGGACCTGGACCAGCGTCGATCGCTGGTCGGGCGACAGGCGTGCGACGATCTTGGCGATCTCGCGGTGCCGGTGGGTGAGGACCTGGTCCACCAGGCGGTGGCCCTGCGTGGTCAGGCGCAGGACGACCTCGCGCCGGTCCACCGGGTTGGTCTGGCGATCGACCAGCCGCAGTGCCTCCAGCTTGTCGACCGTGCGCATGGCCGTGGACGGGTTCACCGCCAACGCGCCTGCGAGAACGGCGAGTTTGATCGGCCCCTGGTTCTGCAGGACGACCAGGGTCCGCAGCTGCGGCAGACTGAGGGGCGCGTCGACCTCGGCGACCGCACGAGCCGACAGGGCCGCGAAGAGCCGCGATGCGGTCATGACCGCCGAGACGACCTCGGCCGTGTCGTGGGACAGGCCGTCCTGTCCGCCATTGGGTCGACTCGGCTCGGTCTGCGCGTCATGTCCCATGCCGCCCTTTATATCGCGCGGTCTGGAGCGGAACGTGCGACTCGTGTGGCGAGTGGTCAGGGAGATCGTGCGCGTGATATCGCGCGGTCAGGGGCGGATCGTACGACGTCGAGCCGGCCGCCCGGCCAGGGCAGGGCGCCCCCCTCAGCCGCCGATGGCGGACATCGGCCGTTCCGGCTGGTGGAAGTCCGGATCACCGATCCCGCCGCCGGCTTTCTTGCCCCACATGGCCGCCCGCCACAGCTCGGCGATCCGCGCGTCCGTCCGCGGGTCGTCGCCGCCCTCTCGCAGGGCGGTGCGCAGGTCCGTCTCCTCGGTGGCGAACAGGCAGTTGCGGACCTGGCCGTCCGCAGTGAGCCGGGTACGGTCGCAGGCACGGCAGAACGGCTGGGTGACGCTGGCGATCACACCGACCCGGGCCGGCCCGCCGTCGACGATCCACCTCTCGGCCGGTGCGGAGCCGCGCCGCCCCGCCGGCTCCGGGGTGAGCGTGAACCGCGCGCTCAGCCGGTCGAGGATCTCCGCCGCGGTGACCATCATGCTGCGGTCCCAGCCGTGCTGCGGGTCCAGCGGCATCTGCTCGATGAAGCGCATCTCGTAGCCCCGCTCAAGGCACCAGGCGAGCAGGTCGGGTGCCTCGTGGTCGTTGATTCCGCGCATCAGTACGGTGTTCACCTTGATGGGTGAGAGGCCGGCCGCCCGGGCGGCCGTCAGGCCGGCGAGCACCTCGTGGTGACGGTCCCGCCGGGAGAGCTGCTGGAACGTCCGCGGGTCGAGGGTGTCCAGCGAGACGTTGACCCGGTCCAGGCCCGCCCCGCGCAGTGCCGCGGCGGTACGGGCGAGGCCGATGCCGTTGGTGGTGAGCGAAAGCTCCGGCCGAGGCTGGAGGTGGGCGCACGCGGTGACGATGCCGACCAGACCGGGCCGCAGCAGCGGCTCGCCGCCCGTGAACCGCACCTCCCGTACGCCCAGCAGGGTGACGGCGATCCGGACCAGCCGGACCACCTCTTCGTCGGTCAGCAGCGTGGGTTTCGCCAGCCAGGTCATGCCCTGCTCGGGCATGCAGTAGGTGCACCTCAGGTTGCAGCGGTCGGTCAGCGACACCCGCAGATCGACGGCCTGCCGCCCGAAGGTGTCCAGCAGCACTCGACCCCACCTCCTGACCGGGACCTTGGCCACTACCCGTCCATCACCAGTGTCCGTCGTCCGCAGCGGCCCAAGGTCCCGCAGCCCCTCACCCGGTGCCGGTCGCGGCCTGCAGGGCGAGGCTGGTCAGCGAGACGGTCACCCACAGGCAGCCGCCCAGCAGGAGCGGTCGCGGACCGGCCCGGCGCAGCCCGGGCAGGTCGGTGGACAGTCCGATCGCGGACAGCGCCACGGTGATGAGGAAGACCGAGATCTGGCTGAGGGCGTGGTGCGCGTGGGACGGAACGAGGCCGGCGGTATTGGCGGCCGCCACCAGCAGGAAGCCGACGAGGAACCACGGCACCAGTTGCCACGGGCGGACCCGCGAACCCGGGGCGGACCCGCGCCGCCCGCGAGCGGCCAGCGCGGCGAGTCCGAGGCAGATCGGGATGATCAGCAGGGTCCGGGTCAGCTTGACGACGACGGCGTAGTCGGTGGCCGCCGGGCCGTACGTGGTGGCGGCGGCGACCACCGAGGACATGTCGTTGACGGCGGTTCCGGCGAACAGGCCGAAGGCGTGCTGGCCGAGTCCCAGCAGGTGGCCCAGCGCAGGGAAGGTGAGGACGGCGGCGATGTTGAACAGGAAGATGGTGGAGACCGCGTAGGCGACCTCGGCGCCGGCGGCGCCGATCACCGGCGTGACGGCGGCGATGGCGGAGGCACCGCAGATGCCGGTGCCCACGCCGATCAGAGTGCGGAGATCGCCCACGACGCCCAGCCGGCGGCCGATGAAGTACGCGGCCGTGAGACAGGCCGCCAGCGACCCGACCATCACCGGCAGCGACCCCAGCCCGACCCGGAGGATCTGGGCCAGCGACAGCTGGGCGCCGAGGAGGACGACCGACAGCTGCAGCACGAACTTGCTCGCAGTTGTGATCCCCGGGCGCAGCCTCCCGCCGGGCCTGATGACGGCGGCGACCGCGATGCCGATGAGGATCCCGCTCACCGGTCCACCGACCAGCGGCACCAGCCCTCCCACGAAGGTGGCGACCGCGGCGATGCCCAGCGCGAGGGCCAGACCGGGGACTCGGGAGAACGGGCCGGCCGATCGGGGCACTGGCGATGGGTGGGGCGGGGCCGCTTCGGCGTCCGGAGCGTCCACGATGTGAGCTGTCATGCCTCCACACTGGCTTCAGTGATCCAGTCGTGGTAGAAGCCGATCGCTGATGGATGCATAGGGTGACTTTATGACTCGGTCGAGGCGGACCGGCGAGGTGGCGGACCGTCTCAACCGGGCGAGATCCGGCCGCGCCAGGCGCCGGTCTCCTGGCCGCGGGACTCGACGAAGCCCTTGAAGCGGCGCAGGTCGCCCTTGACCCGGCGATCGAGCACGCCGAGCATGTCGGCGGCCTTTTCGACCACGCCCTCCGGTTCGACGTTCATGGCGAGCCTGACCCGGGTGTGCCCCTCGTCCAGTGGTTGGAAGGTCACCACGCCCATCTGCTTGACGTCGCCTCCGATCGTCCGCCACGCCACCCGCTCGTCGGGCAGCTGGTCGACGATCTCGGTGTCGAACTCCCGGGCGACCCCGGCGATGGAGGTCCGCCAGTGGTTGTGGCGGTCGTCCAGTTGCCGTACCTCCTCGACGCCCTCCATGAAGCGGGGGAACTCCTCGAACTGCGTCCACTGGTTGTACGCCGTGTGCAGCGGGACGTCGACGTCGATCGACTCCTGCACCTTGCTCATGACCTTCCTCCTTCGCGCGACTCACTGTGGACGGCCCTGTGCTGTGGACCATGGGGCGCGTCTGCCCCGGTCCCGCCGGTCGAATCCCGCAGGCAGCGGTGGGCCGTCGCCGGGTCGCCTGCCGTCGAGCAGCGCGGCCGGCGCGACCCGGCGTTGCCGCCTGAGGAATGGCCGCACGGATTCGGGGCAGGCGCGGGCGCGGAGGTTGATAGCCATGGTTCTGTTGGTCGTTGTTCTGCTACTGGCCGTGATCCTGGCGGGTGCCGGTTTCGCCCTCCACCTGCTGTGGTGGATCGCGCTCGCCGTCTTCATCCTGTGGCTGCTCGGATTCGTCGTCGCGGGCGGTGAGGAGCGCCGGCGCTGGTACCGGTGGTGACCGGACCCCGCGAGCGCCGGGCCGGCGGGGGCGCTGCTCCTCGCCGGCCCGGCTGGGCGTCGCGTGAAACCGGGCCGCGCGGTGATCGGTGAGGGCACCGGCAACCCGATAGCGGGAGGGGGGAGTACGCCGTAACCGGCGGTGGGCCGTGCCGAGACAGTGTCGAAATCGAGTTCGACAAAGGCTCTGCCTCGGCTCGGGAGGGTTCGCCGAGCCCGGTGCGGGTACGAGACGGAAGCGGAGGGATCCGGGCCGGTGGCCCGCCTCCGTTCCGGTGACTCACCCTCGCCGTCGATCCAGCGGCACGCCTGTCGTGCCGGGACACCGTCGCCTCAAGCAGCCGGGCCGAGCGGTCTCCCACTCCCGCGCCTCGTGCGAAGACGTACCGTCCGTTCGCGGCATTTTCGTCGCGACGACGCACGCACCGGTGTGGGTCCGCGAACACCCCGGGAGATGACTCAGTGTCCGCCGTCCTGCCCACTGCCATGGTCCCGCCCACCCCGGCGACGGCCGGTGCCGCCGTCCACACCGCGGCCGCCGTCCCGGAACCGACCCCGCCAGTCCTCGACGCCGAACATCGGCCGACTTCGCAGCAGATGCGCCGCCTGGGCAAGAACGAGGCGCGCGAGCTCAGCGACGCGCTGTTCCGCCGCCTCGCCGACCTGGAGCGCGAGACGCACGCCTACAGCTACGTCCGCGGCACCATCATCGAGCTCAACATGCCGCTGGTCCGCTTCGTCGCCGCGGGCTTCCGCCACCGTGCCGCCGAGATGGACGACATCCTCCAGGTCGGCACCATCGGCCTGATCAAGGCCGTGGACGGCTACGACCCGGACCGCGGCGTCGAGTTCGTCACCTACGCCCTGCCCACCATCACCGGCGAGATCAAACGGTTCTTCCGCGACACGTCCTGGCCGCTGCGCGTTCCCCGCAGCGTCCAGGAGCTCTACCTGATGACCGCCCGCGCCTCCGACCGGCTGGAGCAGCGGCTCGGCAGGCTGCCCACGCCCGAGGAGCTCGCCGACGACCTCGGCCTCACCCGCGAGCAGGTCGCCGCCGGCCTGGACGCCGGACACGCCTACCACTGCGACTCGCTGGACGCCACCCGCGACGACGGCACCGACGACTCCGGCGGCGCCCTGCTCGACCGGCTCGGCGACTGCGACCGGAACCTCGACCTGGTGGTCTTCCGGGAGGCCGTCCGCCCGCTGCTCCGCCTGCTCACCGACCGCGAGCGCACCGTCCTGCTGCTGCGCTTCTGGGGCGATCGCACGCAGTCGGAGATCGCCGAGCGGATCGGGGTATCCCAGATGCAGGTCTCCAGGGTGCTGAGTGCCACCCTCGCCCGGCTCAGGGAACAGGTCGAGAACGGCGAAACCGGCCGCTGATCAGACGGTTGACCGGCCGTGGCCGGGGTAGACGCGGACAGTGCCAAGAGACCCCAGCAAGGCCGGGGTGAGTCAGATGCCCGTGCTCGCGCTCGACCTGGACGGGCGCGTCGGATCGGTCCGCAAGGCCCGCCACGCGGCCGAGCGGTTCTTCGCGGAACTCGCGGCCGGAGCGGGTCCCCGCTTCCGGGACGAGACCCGGGGCGACGTCCTGCTCGTGATCGCCGAACTGGTCTCCAACGCCTGCCGGCACGCGCCCGGGCCGTGCCGGCTGGTGGTCGCACCCGCCGGTGACGGCACCGTCGAGGTGGCCGTCGAGGACACCAGCCGGGAGCTGCTGGCTACCGCCTCGCCTCCGGCGGGTTACGGGCTGGTCGTGGTGACCGGGCTCTGTCGGGGCGTCCACGTCCTCCGGACACCCCTGGGCAAGATCGTCCAGGCCACCGTGGTCGAGCGCCGGCCCCGATGAGCGCCTCGATGACCGACCCGGTGACCGCTCCCGATGACCGGCCCTGGTGACTCTTCCCGCCCCCGGCGCTGGCCCCGTCGCGGTGCTCCGGCCTACGCTGGTTCCGCTCCCTCAGGGCGTTGTATGGGCGTTTCGCACCCGGAGGCCCCCGATGAGTGACGATTCGGTCGAGCGTGCCGTTCTGCAGTCCACGGTGGACCGGTTGCGGGCCGAGGTGGATGGCCTGCGCGCCGCGATGCGCACCAGAGGAGTCATCGAACAGGCCAAGGGCCTGCTCACCGAGCGGCTCTGCTGCACCCCCGACCAGGCCTTCGAGGAGCTGGTACGGCGCTCACGGGACAGCAATCGCAAGGTGGTCGAGCTGGCCGCCGAACTGCTGGGCGTCGCCGCCCCGCCGGAAACCGCCGGCCCGGAAACCGCCGGCCCGGAAACCGCCGGCCCGGAAGCCGGGCCCGGGCCCCTGCCTGGTCCGGAGCCGCTACCTTCGCCCGCGACCGGTGCCGCGCGAGCGCGACCGCCGGGTGATGGAGCCCCGCCCGGCGAGGGCTTCGCCGCCCGCTACCACCTCGCCGCCTCGGCCCTCGCCTGCGCCGACGGCCCCGACGACCTCGCCCGGCTGCTCCACGAGTACGCGCTCAGCCCGATCGGCGCGGCCGCGGTCGTCCTCGCGCTGCTCGAACCCGACGGTGCGCTGCGCCTGGTGGGCAGCCACGGCGTGCCGGCCCACCAGCTGAGCCAGTGGCAGCGGATTCCACCGCGCACCGCCGTACCGCTCACCGAGGCGGCCCAGCTCGGCACCACGGTCTGGGTGCGCAGCCGGGAGGAGTTCGCCGTCCGCTACCCCGATCTCACCGGGGAGGACCTGATTCCGGGGCGTACGGTGTGTGCGGTGCCGCTGCGCACCGGCCAGCGGCTGATCGGTGCGATGAAGCTCGGCTGGCCCGAGGAGTTCGAGCCGGATGCGGCCACCGTCCGCTACCTCTCCGCGCTGGCCCGGCTGACGGCTGCCCAGTTGGTGCGGGTGGTCAGCGCGGACGCCGAAGGGTTCGGTCCGCTGGAACCCGCCACCGAGCCCTGGTTCCGCGCGGTGCTGGACGCGCTGCTCGACCCGGTGCTGATCCTCGCCGCCGTCCGCGAGACGACCGGCAAGGTGGTCGACCTGCGGGTGGAACACGCCAACGCGGCCACCGTCGACCTGGCCGACCGCACCGGCGAGGACATCGTCGGCCACCGGGTCACCGAGCTCTACCCGGGCATGGTGGCCTCCGGCACCTTCCAGCAGCTGCTGGACGTCGCCGCCACGGGCACCCCGTACGAGGGTCGGATCGAACAGTTCATCGAGGTGGTCGGCGGAAGGGTGCACGCCTCGAGCATGACCCTGCACGCCACGCCCTTCCTCGACGGCGTCCTGGTCAGCTGGCGCACCCACGACGAGCAGGAGCGGCAGGAGACGCAGCTCGCCCAGGCCCAGCGGCTCGCCCGGCTCGGCACCTGGAGCTGGCAGGCCGGCGCCGGCAAGATCGTCTGCTCGCCCGAGCTGCGGCGGCTGCTGCGGCTGCCCGAGGGATCCGAGGACCTCGAACCGGGCGTCGTCCTCGCCGTGATCGCCCCCGAGGACCGGGACGCCGTCCGGGCGACCGCTGCGGCGGTCCTCGCCGGGCAGAGCCCCGCGACCGCCGAATTCCGCCTCGCCGGGCTCGGCACCGGGGCCGGCGACACCCGGCGCAACCTGCGGGCGATAGCCGAAACAGTGCCCGACGCGGCGTCCGGAGAGGTGGTCGCCGTCCGCGGCGTGGTCCAGGACGTCACCGCCTGGCGCCGCACCGAACAGGCCCTGACCAGCACCCGCAGCCAACTCGCCGATCAGCGCAGGAAGACCGCGATCGAACACCGCGCCGTCCAGGCACTCCAGCACGCCCTGATGGACGTACCACGCGGCCCGCACGAACCCGGCCTCGAGGTCGCCGTCCGCTACCTGCCCGCCGAACGCGAGGGCAAGGTCGGCGGCGACTGGTACGACGTCCTCACCCTCCCGAACGGCGCCGTCCTGGTCGTCGTCGGCGACGTGTCGGGCCACGGACTGCGCGCCGCCGCCGGAATGGCCCAGCTGCGGCACGCACTGCGCGGCATGGCCTACACCGGCCTGCCACCCGGGGAGATGCTGCGAAGGCTCAACGGCATGCTCTGCCACGAACGCAGCGAGTACATCGCCACCGTGGTCTGCGGACTGCTCGACCCCGCCGTCCGCACGCTAACCTGGGCCCGTGCCGGGCACCTGCCGCCGGTGGTGGCGCTGGACGGGTCCGTCCGCCTGCTCGGCCTGCCCGACGGGCTGGTACTCGGCGCGGCGTCCGCCGCGCGGTACCAGACCGCCGAGCTGCCGCTGCCTCCCGGCAGGACCGTCCTGCTCTACACCGACGGGCTGGTCGAACGGCGCGGAGACGACCTCGGCAGTGGCCTGGACCGGCTGCTCAGGGCAGTCGAGGAGTACCGGGCCGCGGAACTGGAGGGCTGCCTCGACCACGTGCTGCGCCGTCTCGGGGCCCCCAACCCCCAGGACGACACCTGTCTGGTCGGCCTCCGACTGCACTGAGCGCGCCGCCGAGCGGCCCTCTGCGGGATCCCCGGACGGTGATCTATGGTGAGAATGCGTGGCCCCGGGAGCGCGGGAGGAGCGCGGTCGATGGATGCACACCCGACGGAAGCCGGTGAATTGACCGTCTCCGCCCGGCCGTGGGCACACGGGATCGTGCTCACCCTGGAGGGCGAACTCGACCACGACAGCGCCGGGCCGCTGCGCGAGGCGCTGGACGAAGCACTCCGGCAGTCCCCGGAGCAGCTGGTGGTGGACTGCTCGGGTCTCGCCTTCTGCGACTCCACCGGCCTCAACCTGCTGCTCAGGGCCAGGCTGACCGCCGAGGCGGCCGGCGGGCGGATCATCCTCACCGGCCCCTCGCCGATCGTCGCCCGGATGTTGGAGATCACCGGCGCGCAGGACGTGTTCCAGGTCTTCGCCACCGTCGAGCAGGCCACCGCGGCGCCGGGCGGGGACTGACAGTGAGGATGTGATGGCGCACGCCGCGGGGCAGGCACCGGGCTCGCAGAGTCGAAGGCTGGTACTGGCCGACCCCCGGGGGGCCGTCCACCGCTGCCGCGAGTTCACCCGGGAGGCCCTGCGCGACTGGGGCTGGCTGCCGGCCGTCGGAGCCGAGCAGCGGATGGCCGCCGAGGACGTGCTGCTGATGACCAGTGAGCTGGTGACCAACGCCTGCCTGCACGCCGGAGGGCCGAACGAGCTGGTGCTGCGCCGCACCGGCCCGGTGCTGCGGATCGAGGTCTCGGACAGCAGCCCCCGCCCGCCGGTGCTGCTCTCCGCCGGCCGGCCCTCCCAGCCCGGCGGCCACGGACTGAGGGTGGTCGACCGGCTGGCCCGGGCCTGGGGCAGCGAGCCGGCGGGCCCGGGGAAGCGGGTCTGGCTGGAGGTCCGCTGCCCGCAGCCGCGTCGATCGGACTGACCCGGCGCCTCGCCCGCGGCCACCGGTACGCCGGGCCGCGAACGGTGGGACAGTGGAACCGGCGCAGGTCCACGGCACGGTCGCGGTCCGGCGCGAGCACCACCAGCCGAGGCCAGCCGAGGTCCGAGAATGAACGAGCCTGCCCGGTATACGAATGAACCCGCCCGGCCACCCGCCGAACACGGGCCGCGGACCGGCACGCCGACCGGGGAACGGGACACCGCGGCGGCCCCGATCGATGACGGCCTGCGCCGGCTGCTGGCCGGACTGACCGCCGTCCGTGACGGCGACTTCGGGATCCGCCTGCCGCCCGGCCCCGGACTGCTGGGCGAGATCGCCGCCGTCTTCAACGACATGGCCGACCAGCTCTCCCGGGTGAACTCCGAGGTGACCCGGGTGGCGCGCGAGGTCGGCACCGAGGGCAGGCTCGGCGGCCAGGCCCAGGTGCCGCAGGCGGCCGGCACCTGGCGGGACCTGACCGACTCGGTCAACGCGATGGCGGGCAACCTGACCGCCCAGGTCCGCAACATCGCCCAGGTCACCACGGCGGTGGCCCGGGGCGACCTGACCCGCAAGATCGACGTGGCCGCCCAGGGCGAGATCCTGGAGCTCAAGACCACCATCAACACCATGGTGGACCAGCTGTCCGCGTTCGCCGGCGAGGTGACCCGGGTGGCCCGCGAGGTCGGCAGCGAGGGCAGGCTCGGCGGCCAGGCGGACGTCCGGGACGTCTCCGGCACCTGGCGCGACCTCACCGACTCGGTGAACTCCATGGCGGGCAACCTGACCGCGCAGGTGCGCTCGATCGCCCAGGTCGCGACGGCGGTGGCCAAGGGCGATCTGACGCAGAAGATCGAGGTGGACGCGCGGGGCGAGATCCTCACCCTGAAGAGCACCATCAACACGATGGTCGACCAGCTCTCGGCCTTCGCCGGCGAGGTGACCCGCGTCGCCAGGGCGGTCGGCACCGAGGGCGACCTCGGCGGCCAGGCCACCGTCCAGGGTGTTTCGGGTACCTGGAAGGACCTCACCGACAACGTCAACGTGATGGCGTCCAACCTGACGGGTCAGGTCCGCTCGATCTCCCAAGTGGCGACGGCCGTCGCCCGGGGCGACCTCTCGCAGCGGATCACCGTGGAGGCCAAGGGCGAGGTGGCCGCGCTGGCCGGCGCGATCAACACGATGGTGGACACCCTGTCGGCGTTCGCGGACGAGGTGACCCGGGTGGCCCGCGAGGTCGGCACCGAGGGCATCCTCGGCGGCCAGGCACGGGTCCCCAACGTGGCCGGGACGTGGAAGGACCTGACCGAGAACGTCAACTTCATGGCCCACAACCTGACCAGCCAGGTCCGGAACATCGCCCAGGTCACCACCGCGGTGGCCCGCGGCGACCTCACCCGCAGGATCGACGTGGACGCGCGAGGCGAGATCCTGGAGCTCAAGACCACCATCAACACCATGGTCGACCAGCTGTCCGCCTTCGCCGCCGAGGTGACCCGGGTGGCCCGCGAGGTCGGCAGCGAGGGCAGGCTCGGCGGTCAGGCCGAGGTGGCCGGCGTCTCCGGCACCTGGAAGCGGCTCACCGAGAACGTCAACGGCCTGGCCGGGAACCTGACCCGGCAGGTGCGGGCCATCGCCGAGGTCACCGGTGCGGTGGCGGAGGGCGACCTGACCCGCTCTATCACCGTGGACGCCTCCGGCGAGGTCGCCGACCTCAAGGACAACATCAACGCCATGGTCGAGTCGCTGCGCGTCACCACCAGGGCCAATCAGGAGCAGGACTGGCTCAAGACCAACCTGGCCCGCCTCACCGGCCTGGTCCAGGGGCACCGGGAGATCGCCGCGGTGGCCGAGCTGATCATGGACGAGCTCACCCCGCTGCTCTCCGCCCAGTACGGTGCGTTCTACCTCGCCGAGGAGGCGGTCCACGCCGGGCAGGGCACCGGACTGGTCCTGATCAGCTCCTACGGGCTCCAGGACGGCACCGGCACCGCTCCCGAGCGGATCCCGCTGGGACACCGCCTGGTCGGCCAGGCGGCCCGCAGCCACCGGACCATCACCGTCACCGACCTGCCACCTGGCTACGCCGCCATCTCCTCCAGCCTCGGCCAGGCAGCGCCGCGCGAACTCATCGTGCTGCCGATCGTGGTCGAGGAACAGCTGCTCGGCGTGGTCGAGATCGCCTCCCTGCACCCCTTCACCCGGCTGCACCGCGACTTCCTGGAGCGCTTCGGCGAGGCGGTCGGCGCCAACCTCAGCACCCTGCTGGCCAATGCTCGCACCGACGACCTGCTGGAGGAGTCCCGGCGGCTGACCACCGAACTCCAGGCGCGCTCCGAGGAGTTGCAGCGAGGCCAGGAGGAGCTGCGCCGCTCCAACGCCGAACTCGAGGACAAGGCCGATCTGTTGGCCGACCAGAACCGCGACATCGAAGCGAAGAACCTGGAGATCGAACAGGCCCGCCGCGAACTGGAGGACCGAGCCCGGCAGTTGACCAGCGCCTCGATGTACAAGTCCGAGTTCCTCGCCAACATGAGCCACGAACTGCGCACCCCGCTCAACAGCCTGCTCATCCTCGCGCAGCTGCTCGCCCGGAACCCGGACGGCAATCTGACCCCCAAACAGGTCGAGTACGCCGAGGTGATCCGCTCGGCCGGCTCCGACCTGCTGCAACTGATCAACGACATCCTCGACCTTTCCAAGGTCGAGGCGGGCAAGATGGACATCAGCGCCGAGCGCTTCCCGCTGCGCGAACTGCTGGAGTACGTCGAGTCCACCTTCCGGCCGCTCGCCGGACAGAAGAACCTGGACTTCGAGGTGGTCACCAGCCCCGGGGCCCCGGAGGAACTGGTCACCGACCAGGCCCGGTTGCGCCAGGTGCTGCGCAACCTGCTGTCCAACGCGGTCAAGTTCACCGACCAGGGCCGGGTGGAACTGCGCATCGAACCCAGCAGCGCGGACGAACTCCCCGAAGAGCTGCGCCACTCGGGGGGCTGCCTGGCCTTCCGGGTCAAGGACACCGGAATCGGCATCCCCGAACAGCACCTGGAGTCCATCTTCGGAGCCTTCCAACAGGCCGACGGCACCACCGGCCGCAGGTACGGCGGCACGGGCCTCGGCCTGTCCATCAGCCGTGAGCTGGCCCATCTGCTCGGCGGCACCATCACCACCAGCAGCACCCCCGGCGAGGGCAGCTGCTTCACCCTGCACCTGCCCGCCGCTGCCGCGCCCCGGGACGTCTCGGCCCCCGCCGAGCAGCAGGCCGAGCCATCCGGACTCCTGGTCGTCGAGGCCGACCCGCCGGGCCTGCTGACCCTGCTCGCCGAGAGCACCGCGGCCGGCCGGGACCCGGCGATCACCGTCCGCAGCGCCGGTACCCCGGCCGAGGCGCTGACGGCGCTGGCGGCCGGACCCTGCCGCTGCGTGGTACTCGACCTCGCCCTGCCCGAGGACGGCGCCCGGCGGCTGCTGGCCGCGCTGGCGGAGGGCGGGCACGCCGTCCCCGTACTCGGCTGCCCCGGCGGGCCCGCGGAGCAGGGGCAGGCTCCGAGGGCCGAGCGTCTGCACGTGGTCGCGGGCCTGGACGAACTGCGCGAGCGGATCGTCCGTGCGATCGACGGCGGGACCGTCGTCCCTCCCGGCACGCCCGTCGCCGCACCCGGAGCGGCCGGGAAGCCCGCCGAGGCCGAGGACCCGCTGTCCGGGCGGACCGTACTGGTCGTCGACGACGACACCCGCAACGTCTTCGCGATCACCGGGATCCTGGAGCAGCACGGAGTCCGGGTGCTGCACGCCGCGAACGGACAGGCCGCGCTCGACCTGCTGTACGCCAACCCCGACACCTGCCTGGTCCTGATGGACATCATGATGCCCGGGATGGACGGCTACGCCGCGATCGGGGCGATCCGGGACACCGCCGAGTTCGCGGCCGTCCCGATCATCGCGGTGACCGCCAAGGCAATGCCGGGGGACCGCGCCAAGAGCCTCGCCGCCGGTGCCGACGACCATGTCACCAAGCCCGTGGACGCGGACGATCTGATCGGCCGGATCCGGCGCCGGCTGGAGCGGTGACGAGAGCGGACGGGACCCGATGACCGGCACCGAACCCACCGCCACCCCGCAACCGGGACCTTCGGCACCGGGACCTTCGGCACCGGGCCGGGCCGGGCCGGGTACCGCCGGCGCCGAAGCGTGCGGACCGGGCGGACGCGAGCCCGGCACCGGCGAACCGGGTGCGCGCGAACTGGCCGCGGCCGTCCGCCGGCTCCAGGGCGAACTGGCCCGGCTGCGAGCCGAGTCGGCCGCCCGGCCGATCGTCGAACTGGCCACCGGCATCCTGGCGGAACGCCTCGGCTGCCCGCCCGCCGACGCCGCCGAGCAACTCGCGGTACTCGCCGACCGGGCCCACGTCCGGGTGGCGGAACTCGCCGCCGACATCGTCGGCGAGCGCGCCGGCATCGGCACCGCGCCCGGTGCCGGGCCGCCCGAACCCGTTCCGCCGCCCACCGCGGGTCCGGCGCCGCCCGCGACCGCCCGTACCGACCCGCAGGCCGCCGCCGAAGCGGTGCTCGAACACGTCGGACGCCTGACCGGCGTCACCGGCGTGCTGGTCTGGGCCGCCGAGAGCGGCGGAGGGCTGACGCTCGCCGGAGCAGTCGGTTTCTCGGCGGCGGCGGTCAGCGGATGGCGACACATCCCGCCCGGAGTGGACTGCCCGGCGCAGCTCGCCGCCGCCACCGGACGCGAACTCGGCCCGGACGAGCCCGAGGTGACCCGCGCCCCCACCCCCGGCCGGAAGGAGGCCCCCTACCGGGCCGCACTGCCGATCCGCCGCCGCGCCCGCCTGCTCGGCGTGCTGGAACTGGCCTGGCCCACCCGACCGGCCGAGCCGACCGAGACGGTCCGCCGCCAGCTGCGGGCGCTCGCCGACATCTGCGCGCTCACCCTGCCCGCGGCGCTCCCACCGCCCGGCCCGGCCCCGGACCGGCCGGTGGCCGACACAGGACCGGACACCGTCTTCGAGACGGCATCCGAGGCGGCCCTCGACGCGGTGCTGACCCCCGCGCTGCTGCTCGCCCCGGTCCTGGGCGAGGACGACGAACTCACCGACTTCCGGATACTGCGCGTCAACGCGCGCTTCACCGACCCGGCCGGCCGGTCCGCCCACACCCTGGAGGGCGGCTCCCTGGTCGAGGCGTATCCGCTCGCCTGCGCCGACGGGCTGCTGGAACGGCTCCGCGGGGTCTACGCCACCGGCGAGGCGATCCGGGGTGAGGAACTGCGCCTGGGCTTCCTGATCGGTGAACTGTCGCTGCCGACCGGCCTGGAGATCGCCGCAGCCCGCCTCGACGACCGCCTGCTGCTCAGCTGGCGCTTCGCCGAGGACGACGCCAGACAGAACGCGCTGGTGCGCAACGCCCAGCGGCTGGCCCGTCTCGGCGGCTTCGAGGAGGACCTGATCACCGGAACCATCCGCTGGAACGCGAGTCTGTACGAGCTGCACGGACTGCCGCCGTCCGCCGTCCCGGTGCCGTTCGCCGCGCTCCCCGCCCACGTGCACCCCGAGGACGAGCAGACCGTCCGGCGGCTGGTGCGCAGCGTGCAGCGACAGCGCAAGGCGTCCTCCGCGGTCTTCCGGCTGGTCAGACCGAACGGGCTGACCCGCTACACCCGGGTGGTCGCCGAACCGGTGCTCGACACCACCGGGCGCCTGGTCGCCCTCCACGGCGCCTACCAGGACGTGTCGGCGCAGCACTGGACCGAGATCGCCCTCGCTGCCACCCGCGAACGGCTCGCCGACAGCGAGCAGCAGGCCGCCGAGCGACACCGCCTCGCGCTGCGGCTCCAACAGGCCATCCTGCCGCCCGAGCCGCCGCCGCTGGACGCCGCCGGGCTCCGCGCCGCCGTCCGCTACCGCCCCGCCGCCCAGCAGGAACGGGTCGGCGGTGACTGGTACGACGCGGTGCTGCTGCCCGACGGCGCCGCCCTGCTGGTGGTCGGGGACATGGCCGGGCACGGCGTCGAGGCCGCCACCGGCATGGTCGCGCTGCGCAATGCCCTGCGAGGCCTCGCGGTCACCGGGGCGGGACCCGCCCGGCTGCTCGACTGGCTCAACACCGCGGCCGTCTCGTTCACCGAGCCGGCCACCGCCACCGCCGTCTGCGCCCGCTACGACCCCGCCCGCCGGCAGCTGTGCTGGGCCAGGGCCGGGCACCTGCCGCCGATCCTGCTCCGGGCGGGCCGGGCCCGGCTGCTGCCCATGCCGTCCGGCGTCCTGCTCGGCGCGGACCACGGGGCGGTGTACGAGGAGCAGACCCTGCGCCTGGAAGCGGGTGACATCCTGCTGCTCTACACGGACGGACTGATCGAGCGCCGGGACCGCTCCGTCGAGGACTCGGTGCGCGAATTGGTGGACGACGTCGGCAGGTCGGAGGAGGACCTGGACGACCTGCTGGACCGGCTGCTGGACCGGAGCACCGCCGACACCGACGACGACACCTGCCTGATCGCCGTCCAGGTGGCTGCCGAACCCCAGGACTGAGCGGACTGCTCGGGTGCCCGGGCCGGGCGCGCCCCGCACCCGGCTCACAGGTCGGATGCACCACCGCCTGCGGAGTCCGGCCGGCCGAACCCCCGCCAGGCGCTGTACTCGCCCGTCACCCGGCGGCCCGGTCCGGCGGGCCGGCCAGGCCGGGGGTGTCCCTGACGAAGGTGTCGAAGCCGGCCGGGGGGCGGCCGAGGAGCTCGGCGACACCGCCGGTGGCGCGGTCGTACCGGTTCTGCCGGTGGAGCCGGGCCATGGTGGCGATGTGGTTGCGCACGTGGGGCGAGAGATCCAGCGCTCCGAGGTCCTTCTCGAGCCACTCGTCGTAGGGCACGTCGACGTAGCGGACCGTCCTGCCCAGGGCGGCGGAGAGCTCGGCGGCGATGGCGGTCATGTCGCGGGACGAGGCGCCGGTCAGCTCGTAGACCCGGCCGGTCTGCGGCGATGGGTCGGTCAGCACCCGGGCGACCGCGTCGGCGACGTCGCTGACGGCCACCGGTGAGGTGCGGGCGGAACCGAACGGCAGCCTGATCGTGCCGTCCCGGCGGATCGAGGCGACGGCGAGGATCGCGAAGAGCGGGTTCTCCATGAACACCGTCGGCCGGATGTGCGTGACGGGAAGGCCCGACCAGCCGAGGACCTGTTCGGCCAGCCAGTGCAGTCGTTGCTGAGTGGACTCGGTCGTGCTCGTGACGTCCATCTGCGAGACCGTCATCTGCGACATGTTCACCAGCAGCTCCACGGAGCCGTTGTGGCGGGCGGCGACCGCCACCGTGGCGGCGGCCTCCAGGTAGTCCGGTGAGACGCTCATCCCGAAGTAGAGCCGCCGACAGCCGTCGAGGGCCGCCACCACGTCGGGGGCCCGGGTGAGCTCGCCGACCACCACCTGCACGCCGCCGAGCGCCCGCAGCGACTCGGCCCGCTCGTCGTCGTGGTGCACCAGGGCCCGGACGGGCACCTGCCGGGCCCGCAGCTGCTCGACCACCCGCCGTCCCACTCCGCCGACGGCTCCGGTCACCAGGATCGGATGGGGATGCGGCATGGCCGTCTCCTGTCGTTCCGGCCCCGGGCGGTCCGGGGCGTGTCACCCGGGCGCGGTACCGGGGGCCGTCCGACCGGGGCCCTTGACGAGCACCGTCGGGATGCCCCGGCCGCCGCGCCGCGGCAGGTGCCGCCGAGCAGGGCGGGGGCTCCGCGCCGCAGGGGTTTTCCACCACCAGCAGTGTGCCGGTCGGAGGCCGGTCACCGCAGTCCGTGCGCCGGAGCGGGGGAACGTACGAGGTCGGATCGGGTGTGCCGGGCGCCGGCCTACGGGCTTCGGGCACACCCCGCGCGACGGGCGGCCGATGCCCCGGGCGGCGGACGGGACCGGGCCGAGCGCTCGCCGGAAGGAACCCCGGAGCTTACGCTGGCACAGCGGTGTGAAGCACCGTCATCCCCGATTTCGGGCTCCGGCGCATCCCGCGGACGGGGAGCAGCGCCGCGGGAGCGCTCCTACTGGCCCGTCGGTGCGGTCTCGGGCGCCCGGCGGGGAACGCGGACCGGCGCGGCCCGGACCTGAGCCTCTTCCCTCCGATGTGAATCACCGATTCGCGGGCCCGCCCCGAGGAGGACGCACGGTGGCACTCAACGCACGGTGGTACTCATGAGCGAGCCGGGCACGGGCGGGGCCGGCGCCGGGCGGCGGGCCGCGCTGGTGGCCGTCGTCGCGGCGGCCGACGAGCTCGGCCACGCCAGCCTGAGCGGACTCGACCCGGTCGCGGACGGGCTGGAGGTGCGCGCCGACCTGGTGGGCGACCCCGAACCGCGCCGGTTGCGGCGGCTGTTCGGCGGCCGGCTGATCTACACCCTGCGCACCCGCCGCCAGGGCGGGAACCACGGTGGGGCTCCGGCGGAGCGGCGGGAGCGGCTGCTGCGCGCCGCCGCCGAGTACGACCTGGTCGACCTGGAGTGGCCCGACGACCTGGTACCTGAGCTGACCAGCCGCATCCCGCCCTGGCAGCGCCGGGTCTCCTGGCACGGCCCGGAGCGCGAGTACGGAGGTTTGCGCTCCCTGTTCGGTGCCATGGCGGGCGTACCGGCGGCGCTCTACCTTCTGGTGCCCAAGGGCCCGGCAGCGGCGCCCGGCCTGCTCGCCGCCCTCGGCCGGTCCGATGTGACCGCCTTCGGCATCGGTGAGTCCGGCCTGTGGACCCGGGTGCTGGCCCCCTGGCTGGGCGCCCCGGTGGCCTTCGGCCGGCTGGGTGAGGCCGGAGCGGACGGGATGCCGAGCGTGCGCCGACTCGTCCTGGACTACGGGCTGCCCGCGCTCCCGCGGCTGGACGCCCTCTACGGCATCGCCGGCCCCGCCCCCGAGCACTCGCTCGCACCCCGGCTGTACAACGCCGCCCTGCGCGAACTGGGGCTGCCCGCCCTCTACCTGCCGTTCTCGACCGACTCGCTGGCCTGCCTGCTGCGCAGCGCGGCCGCCCTCGGCGGGCGGACCGGACTGGCGCTGCGCGGGCTGACGGTGACCGCACCGCACAAGGAGGACGCGATGGGCCTCGCCGACCAGGTGACCCCGTCGGCGCGCGGAGCCGGGGCCGCCAACGTCCTGTGGCACCGGGACGGCCGCTGGCACGCCGACACCACCGACGCCGCCGCAGCCCTGGACGCGCTGGCCAGTGCCGGCGTCGACCCGGCCGGGCAGCGCGCCGCCGTCATCGGCTGCGGCGGCGCGGGCAGGGCCGCCGCCCTCGCCCTGCACCTGGCCGGCGCCTCGGTGACCCTGGTGAACCGCGGCCGGGCCCGGGGCCGGCAGGCCGCCGCGCTGACCGGCCTGCCCTTCGTACCGCTGGCCCGGTTCTCCGCCCGGGGCTACTCGCTGCTGGTCCACGCCACGCCGCTGGCCGACCGCGCGCCGTTCCGGCTGGCGGCCGCCGATCCCGGAGCAGCGGTCCTGGACCTGGTGTACCGGGACGGTCCCACCGCGCTGGCGACAGCCGCCCGGTCGCACGGCCTGCCGGTCATCGACGGCCGGGAGGTGCTGCTCATGGAGATGCGGGAGCAGTTCCGCCTGCTGACCGGGCGGCGGATGCCGCTCGGTCCGGCGCTCTCGGCCCTCGGCCTGCGCCGCCGCAGCGAAGCCTGCCCGGCCGGCAACCAGTGAGACGAGGAGGAGGAGGCCCCGTGACGGCCGATACCGGAACCCGGCACACCGAACCGGTCACCCCGCTGCTGGGCGACTGGCTCAGCACCGAGGGCCACGCCTCACCCGGGATCGCCCGGCTGGAGGTGAGGCAGCACGACGGCACCACCCGGGTACGGGCCTTCGGCGGCGGCTCACGGGACTGGGGGGAGACCCCTGCCGTGCTGTACCGGACACTGGGCGTGCCGGCCTCCGCGCTCACCGCCGTCTTCGACCTCGGCTTCCTGCGCACCGTGGTCTCGGCCCACCACAAGGGCGGGATCCTGGTCGTCACCACGTCCAACGTCTTCCAGGACGGCAGCTCGCGCGCCGACTACTGGACCCGCGAGTTCTTCCACCTGACCGGGCCGGCCGAAGGGAGCGCCGGCGGCGACGGGCCCGCGGCGGGCGGCGGCGACACCGGGCCGGGCACGCCTGGCCGCCGGCGCGGCGGAGCGGCGGTCAGGCCGGAGATCAGCCGCGAGCAGGACCGCCCGACCGGCACCGGACCGACCGGGCCGCTCGACGTCCGCCCGCTTCTCGGCCGGTGGACAAACTTCGATCGCGCCACCACCGGCGTCCGGCGCGCGGAGACCGAACAGCAGGGCGACCGGTTACTACTGCGGCTGTGGGAGGCAGACGGAGCCGACTGGGGCCCGCTGCCCGTCCAGCCGCTCGCCGCCGACGTCGGCAGCGGGCAGGCCATCGGCTTCGGTGCCGAGGCGGAGCTCGCCCCGGGGCTCGGTTCCCGGAAGGTCTACCACTGCGGCTACCTCAACCGCGGCCTGCTCACCATCGACGTCCACGCCGCCGTACCCGGCGAGCCGGCGGCGAACGTGATGTACCGCGCCCACTTCCACCGCATCGAGGGGGAGGGCACATGACCCCGGCCGCGCACACCGACTCCGTGGCGGCGCTGCGGCAGGCGGCCCGACTGGCCCGCGACAGCTTCGCCGCCCGCGCCGACGGCTACGACCGCAGCGCCGCCTTCCCGGCCGACGACTTCGACGACCTGTTCGCGGCCGGCCTGCTGGCCGCCGCCGTACCGACCGCCTACGGCGGCCTGGGCCTGGGCCCGCAGCAGCGCGACACGCTGCCGCTGTGGCAGCTGACGACGCTGCTGGCGAGTGCCGACCTGTCGCTGGCGCGCTGCTGGGAGGGCCACGCCAACTCCCTCGTGATGATCGACGCCCTGGGAACCGCCGAGCAGAAGCGGCGCTGGTTCGCCGGGGTGGTGGAGCGCGGCGAGATCTGGGCCGCCTGGAGCGGCGAGCCGCAGTCTCCCAAACCGGGCGAGGACCGCCGCTTCGGCACCACGGTGGCCGCCGCCGACGGCGGCTGGGTGCTCCACGGCACCAAGGCCTTCGCCACCAGCGCCACCGGCGCCCACCGGGCGATCCTGCTGGTGGACCCGGCCGGGCCGGGCGGTGCCCGGCACGCCCGGGGAACGGCGGACGGACTGCTGCTGCTCGCCTGCGACTTGAAGGACCCGACCGTGACCGTCGACACCTCCTGGTGGGACCCGGTCGGCATGCGGGCCACCGCCAGCCACGCGGTGCGCTTCGACGGCACGTTCTTCCCGTACGACCGGGTGATCGGCGAACCGGGCAGCTACCTGGCCGGGCAGTGGCAGACCGCGTTCGTCCCGCACTACGCCGCCAGCTTCCTCGGCGCCGCCGAAGCCGCCTACGACTACGCGCTGGCCTACCTCAAGCACCAGGGAAAGAGCCAGGACCCGTACGTCCAGCAACGGGTGGGACGGATGGCCGTCAACATCGACACCGGGCGCCTGTGGCTGCGCCACGTCGCCGGGCTGTGGGACGAGGGACGGTTGGAGGAGGCGCGGATCGCCGGAAGCCGGGCGCGGCACCTGATCGAGCATCTGGCCGAGGAGACGGTGCACCACTGCATCCGCGCGTGCGGTGCCCGCAGCCTGGTCCGGCCCTCGCCGGTGGAGCGGATCCTGCGGGACCTGACCTTCTACCAGCGGCACGACAACGACGACCACATCCTGGCCACCATCGGCCGGGCGGCGCTCGGCGAGAGGTTCGACCCCTCGTTCCACAAGCCATGAACGGAGCGCCGGATGCCCGCTCGGCCCTTCCCCTTCGGTTACACCGACCCGTCCGAGACGCACGCCGAACTCGCCCGGCTGCGGGAGCGCGAACCGATCAGCCGGGTGGTGCTGGCGAGCGGTCATGAGGCCTGGCTGGTGACCAGGTACAAGGACGTCCTGCTGGTCCTCGGCGACCCCAGGTTCAGCGCCGCCGACGCGGCCGTGCCCGGCGGGCCCAGCCTCGACCGGGTGCCCATGACGCTGCCGGGAGTCGCCCAGCTGCGGGAGACCGACCAGGAGGACCACAACCGGCTGCGCAGGCTGGTGGCACCGGCCTTCACCGCCCACCAGGCGGAGCGGCTGGCGCCGCTGGTCGAGCGGACGGCCGACGGACTGCTGGAGGCGATGGCGGAGGCGGGCCCGCCGGCAGACCTCGTCTCCGCGCTCACCGGGGTGCTGCCGATCAGGGTGGTGTGCGCCTGGCTGGACCTCCCGACGGCGGACGTGCCCCGCATCCTGACCTGGAACTCCGAGCTCACCGGTGCCAGGCCGGCCGACGAGGTGATGGCGGCCCAGCGGAAGATGCGCGACTACATGGTCCGGACGCTGGCCGCCCGCCGGGCCGCGCCCGGCGACGACCTGCTCAGCGCACTGGTCGCCGTGCACGACGAGGAGGGCACGCTGGACGAGCCGGAACTGGTGGGCCTGGGCCTCGCCATCGTCTTCACCGGACACACCTCGGCGTCCCACCTGATCACGGCCTCGGTGGACGGGCTGCTGCGCCGTCCCGAGCAGTGGTCGCTGCTTCGCCGCCGCCCCGAGCTGCTGCCCGACGCGGTGGAGGAGATGCTGCGCTGGCACCTGGTGCTGACGGACGGCCGCCTGCGGGTGGCCACCGAGGACGTCCGGTTGGCCGGCGTGCTCATCCGTGCGGGCGATCCCGTGGTCGCCTCGATCAACGCCGCCAACCGGGACGCCGCCGTCTACCCCAACCCCGACCGCTTCGATCCGCAACGCTCCGGCAGGCCGAACCTGGCCTTCGGACACGGCATCCACCGCTGCCTGGCCGCGTACCTGGTGCGAGTGGAACTGCGCGTCTGCCTCGCCCGGTTGCTCGACCGCTTCCCGGAACTACGGCCCGCCGCCCCCGGGTTGGGCCCCCGCTGGAAGGAGCAACCGCGCATGCAGGGCATGGCGGAGCTGCCGGTCACCTGGTGAGCGGCAGTCCGTGCGGTCCGGGGAACGGTCGCAACCGGCCGAGCGCGTACGGCCTTTGGTGCCGCACGGGCTCGGCCGGTGTGCTGCGGCCCGGCGACGTCACCGGTCGGCGAGCTGCCAGGGGAAGGGGGAGAGGTCGGGTTCGACCCAGGCGGTCCTGGCCTGCTCGCTCTCCAGCGTCGAGGGCCGGTAGAAGCGGGAGAGCAATTGCTTGTCGAGGAGTTCGGCGTGCCGGTCGGCGAACGTGTCGAAGTCGCCGATGCCCGTCAGGTCCGCGTGGTGGCCCACCAGCTCGACCCAGGCCCGGCTGACGGTGACGTGGAACTTCTGTGGTGCCCCCGCGTTGGTGGCGACCTGCCGGATGCCATCGCTGACCAGGCTGACCGCGTAGGCGGTGCCGTGCCGTCGTACCGCGAGCCAGGTCAGCTGGACGTGCTGGCGGTGGCCGAAGCGGTCCGCGCTCGCCATCACCTCCCGCATCAGTGCCTGGAAGGGGGTTTCCTCGCCCGCGTCCGGGGCGTGGAGGGGCGCCGGGGCGTGCTGGGGTGTCGGGGCGTGCTGGGGTGCGTTCAAGAGGACACCTTGGTCAAGGCCTGCAGGACGGTGTGGAAGCCGGCCACCTCCGCGGGGGAGAGTCCGACGAGCGCGCGGCGTTCCAGGTCGGTGAGGGTCTGCCGGATCAGGTCGGCCGCCAGGCGGCCGGAGGGGGTCAGCTCGATGAGGACGGAGCGGCGGTCACCGGCGCGGGTGCCGCGGGTGATGTGGCCGCGGCGTTCGAGCCGGTCCAGTACGCCGGTCAGCGTGGTGGGACGGGTGCCCGCCGCGGCGCCCAGTTCGGACACGGTGCGGCCGCGCCCGTCGGCGAGGTTGGCCAGAGCGTTGATCTCGGAAGGGGTCAGATCGAGGTCGACCAGCTCGGTGGCGAGGATGTGCAGCGTGGCATGGGTCGCGCGTTGCAGCGCGAGCAGCGCTGACTGCGCCGGCTGCGCCGATGGTGCGGACTGCGCCGATGGTGCGGACCGCCCGGATGGTGCGGACCGCCCGGATGGTGCGGATTCGGACTTCACGGTTCCGGATACTACGGTTTCGTAGTATCCGCATTCAAACTGGGCGGGCTGCTCGGCCGAGGGCGTGACGCCGGCGTCGGACCCACCCGTGAGGGTGTCGCCGGGGCGGGTGGTGCGGGCCGGTCCTGCCGAGGGTGCCGGGGGCGGCCGACCGGCGGCGGTCGCTGTGCGGCTACGAGCGTCCGGGCTGATCCTGGGGAGCGTGGGAGATCGAGCTGCCGCGGACAGTGGTGCGGACGGCGGTGCGGAGGGTGGCGCGCCGAAGCCGTCCGGCGGAGGCCGGACCGACTACGCGGGGGCCGTCTACGGCTCGATCCTCGCGGCGTCGGTGGTGGCCACCGCGGGGACTCTCGGCCCGTTCCCGCGGATCAAGCTGGTGGCGCTGCTGCTCATCACCGGTCTGGTCTTCTGGGCGGCGCACGTCTACGCCCGCATCGTGGGGGAGCGGCTGCTGCACCAGTCCCTGACCGGGGAGGACGTCCGCAGGGTGGCCGTCGTCGAATGGCCGATCGTCAAGGTGGCCGTCCCGCCGGCCGTCGCCGTGGCGATCGGCCCGCTCCTGGACCTGGGCGTGGAGGGGACCGCGTGGCTCGCGCTCGCGGTCGCCCTGGCCGAACAGGTCGGCTGGGCGACCGTCCCCGTCCTCCGGGCCGGCGCCTCGCGTCGCATCGTGCTGCTGAACGGCGTCGTCAACCTCCTGCTCGGAGTGATCCTCGTGGTGGCGAAGGCGGCGCTCCACTACTGAAGGTGCGCCGCCGTCACCCAGACTTCCTCACAGCAGGCGGCCATGCGCCGCGCTGCGCCCGAAAGGCCGTGCTATGCCCGGGAGTTGCCTTCGACCGGCCCCTGGCCCGTACGCTGGTACGCCGGCAGGCCGCCCGCCGGGAGGCCCCTCAGGGCTACGATCGCCGGCGGCTGCGACGCGCCCGGGTCGCGATGGTGTGACCACCAGCTCACCAGCCGATCGAGTGCGTCGGTCCGGGCGGATGACGGTTCGAGGAGGAGCGGCCGGCTCCAGGCGTGCGCTTGTCGGGCCAACCCGTGGAGCGGTGAGACATCGTCATAGTTGTCTGGCATATGCGAAGCTTTCCGCTGCAGCGTCACCGCTGCGTAGTCGGTCCGGTTGCCGGCCGCAGCGTCGCCGGGAACCGCCGCGCCAGGCAGGGCCGAACGCCGGCGCCGGGCGACGGACCGCGAGGGCGTCGTTTTGGGCCGGTGCCGCCGGGAACACCGACCGCCCTACCAGGGCTGATCGCAGTGCCCTGGCCTTCGGGCCGGGGTGAAGCCCGTGGTCAACACCGGCGTGTCCGGCTGGCGGCCCAACGACGTACTCGCCGCGTACGACCACCTGATCGGCCGGTTCTCCCCGGACGTGCGGTCCATCCGTACGCGAGATCGCCGCGGACGCCGGTGTGCTGTTCGGAGGCCCGGCTGGGACACCCCCGCACCGGGCTGGTGCTGCGCCGGACGCCTCGGGGTCGCACCATGGAATGGAGATGACCCTCATGCCCGAGATGCCCGGCGGGTCGGCCGAGGACCGGATCGTGCTGATCGGCGTCGGCGACGAGTACCGCCACGACGACGGCGCGGCCGTGGCCGTCTTGGCCGAACTGGCCGCCGACCGGCTCCCCGTCGACCGGATCGCCCTGAGCGACGGCGAGCCGTCCCGCCTGATCGAACTCTGGGAGGGTGCCGGCCTGGCGGTGGTGGTCGACGCCGTGCACTCGCACCCCACCCAGCCCGGCCGGCTCCACCAGGTGCGGGTGAGCCCGGACGACCCCGGTGGCGCGGTGGCCGAGAGCCACACCGCCGATTCCCACGGCCTCGGCCTCGGAGAGACGGTCGGACTGGCCGCCCTCCTGGGCCGGCTGCCGCGCGAGCTGCTGATCGTTGCGGTCGAGGGCACGGACTTCACCCAGGGCGAGGGCCTCAGCCAGGACGTGGCCGAGGCGGTGCCCCGCGCGGCGGACCTGGTCCGCCAAGCCGTCGCCGAGCACCTGGCGTGGCGGGAAGGACCGGCCTGATCCTCCAGGCCCCGCACCACCGCATCACTGCACCACCGCATCACTGCATCAACGCATCACTGCCACTGCACCACCGCATCACTGCACCGCCGCACCGGGCCCGCAGGTCCCGACCGCCGGAGTCGAACAGCTCGGGCCGCGCCCGCCGGATCGGCCGCACGATGGATGGTGAGGGCATCCGACCCACCGCGTACCACTGAGGAGGCCCGCGATGACGTACTGGTACGGTCACGGCGCACACCTGCTGGGCTTCGGCCTGATGGTCGTCGGCATGCTGCTCGTCTGGGCGCTCATCGTCCTCGGCATCGTCGCCCTGGCCAGGTACCTCGGCCGCACGTCCCAGCAGCACCCCGCCGCCTGGACCCGGACCCCGCCGACCGCACCACCCGCCCAGCCCGAAGCCGAGCAGGTGCTCGCGGAGCGCTTCGCCAGGGGCGAGATCGACGCGGACGAGTACCGCCACCGTCTGGAGGTCCTGCGTTCCGGAGCAGGGCCGACCGGGCCAGCCCCCGGTTGACCGGAACCATCCAGGAGACCGCCATGGCCCGCCACGGCTCCGGACGCCGCCGCGCTGGAGAAGCTCATCGCCGCCGCGGTGGCCGCTCCGCCCATCCACAACACCCAGCCCTGGCACTACCGCTTCCGGTCCGGGACCGGCGCCCTCGAGGTCCGTGCCGCGCCCGAGCGGTCGCTGCCGGCCAGCGACCCCGAGGGGCGCGCCCTGCACATCTCGGTCGGCGCGGCACTGCTGAACCTGTGCACCGCGTCCCGCCGGCTCGGCTGGGCACCCGAGGTGAACCTGCTGCCGGACCCGGCCGAACCCGGCTTGCTGGCCGCCGTCCGCTTGGACGAACCGTTCAGATCCTGATCCGCCTCGGTTACGGACCGGAGGGGGCGCCAACGCCCCGGCTGCCGGTCTCCGAGGTACTGGAGGCGGACGGCGACCGAGCCTCACCCGCGTGGCACCGTACCCGCGCGTGCGTTCCGTCCCGGAGCCGGTGTCCGTCGCGGGCCCCACGCCGCGCTGTGGCGCACCCCGGCTCCATGGCTCAGGTCCGGAGTGAACGCCGTCCACGGATCGGGGGCGGCAGGTTACCCACGTCGGAGGCGCCCCGGCCGCCCAGGTGGACCTGAACGACCGGCTCGCCCGGCGGATGCCGCTGGTGGTCGCCTTCGTCCTCACCATCGCCGGACTGCTGCTCCTGCTGGCCTTCCGCTCACCGGTCGTCGCGGCGAAGGCGGCCGTGATGAACCTGCTCTCGGTCGCCGCCGCCTACGGCATCCTCACCGCGATCTTCCAGTGGGGCCGGGGAGCCACCCTGATCGGGTTGGACGGGCCGGTCCCGATCCCCGGCTACGTGCCGCTGCTGATGTTCGCCGTGCTCTTCGGCCTCTCGATGGACTACGAGGTCTTCCTGCTGACCGCCGTCCGCGAGGCCTACCTGCGCCACGGTGACAACCGCCGCTCGGTGGTCAGCGGCCTCGCCGGGACCGGGCGGATCATCACCTCCGCCGCCCTGATCATGGTCAGCGTCTTCCTCAGCTACCTGCTGTCGGACGACCCGGTGGTGAAGATGTTCGGCATCGGCCTGGCCACCGCCGTCGCGCTCGACGCCACGATCGTCCGCGGCATTCTCGTCCCGTCCACGATGGTCCTGCTCGGGACAGGCAACTGGTGGCTGCCCGGCTGGCTCGACCGCCTGCTGCCGCATGTGGACATCGAGGGCGACGGCCATCACGACGCCCCCGCTCCGCAGCCCGGCGAGCCCGCCCCCGCGGCCCGGCCCGCCGGAGTCGGTGCGGTCTGACCCACGTGGCGGGCTCGCCGGAGGAGGGCGCCGCGCAGGCGGGCAGGACGGGCCCGGACCCGCAAGTCCCGGCCCCGGCCGGAGGTCAAGGGGCGCAGGGTGGAACACTGGATCACCGCGAGGCAGGCTGGACGCATGCGGTCGATCTCCCGCCCAGCCCCTCGACCGGGAGCCGGTGGTCACGGTCACAGCCGGCTCTTCGCCGTCGCACAGTGTGCGCCGTTCGCGATCGCGCTGGTCGTGGTGGGCATCGAGCTCTCGCCGGCGCACTTCCTGTACACCGGCCCGCTGCTCACCGCGACCCCGGCGCTGGCCGCGGTGACCATGGGCCCCAAGGGCACCGTCGCGGCGGCGAGCGTCGCGCTGGCCGTCAGCGTGACCACCGCCAGCTACAACCAGGCCTGGGGCGGCCAGCAGGTCTATACCAACCTACTGGCCATCCTCCTGGTCTCCGCGGCCAGCGTCACGGCCAGCAGCGCCATCAGTGCCCGGCGGCAGAGCGAGCTGGACCAGGTCCGCCGGATCGCCGCGGCGGCGCAGCGGGTCCTGCTGAGACCCGTGGCCACCCGGCTGGGCCCGGTGCGGGCAGCCAGCATGTACCTCGCGGCGGAGGAGGGGGCGCAGATCGGCGGGGACCTGTACGAGGCGGTGCAGACCCGGTACGGGGTCCGGATGATCGTGGGGGACGTCCGGGGCAAGGGGCTGCCGGCCGTGCGGCTCGCCGCGGCCGTGCTGGGTGCGTTCCGGGAGGCCGTGCACTACGAGGACGACCTGGTGGAGGTGGTGAACCACTGCGCGGCCGCGCTGCAGCGGGAGTTCGCGATGCCGAGTGTGGCCGGCCTGGGCGACGCGGGCGATCAGACCGAGGACTTCGTCACCGCGATCGTTGCCCAGGTCTCCGAGCGGCCCGTGGTCGAGGTGGTCAATCGCGGCCATCCGCCGCCCCTGATGCTGCGCGAGGGCAAGGTGCAGGCCCTGGTTCCCGGTTCGCAGCTGCCGCCGCTCGGCCTGGAGGACTTCATCACCGGTCCTCCCGTCGAGCCCGACAGCTACCGCTTCGCGCCCGGCGACCGGCTGCTGCTGCACACCGACGGCGTGATCGAAGCCCGCAACCGCGACAACGACTTCTTCGCCCTGCCGCAGGCCATGGAGACGGAGGCGGCGGTGCGGACCTGCACCCCGGCGGAGTTCCTGGAACGGCTGCACCAGGGCCTGATCAGCCACACCGAGGGCTGTCTGGCGGACGATGTGGCGATGATCGTCATGGACCGGCTGGACGAGGAGGGCGGGGAGCCCGCCGGCGCGGCCACGACCTCGGTGGGCGTGGGGCAGGACTGCCGCGCCGCAGACGGTGGGGTGCCCGAGACCGTCGCGTCGCGGTCGTCGGACCCGGCGCGGGTGCGCCGGCGGTAGCGCGCCGGACGGTGGGCCCGGCCCCGGTACGGCGACTTCGCCGATCTCGGCCGGGGCGGTGCGGCAGTGGCCACCGCTGGTCCTTCAGCCCGCTGTCCCGACAGTCCGACCGGGGGGCCGATGGGCCCGTCACCCGGGCTGCGCCGCCGCCCGCCGGGCTCGACCGTGTACGGGCCCGACCGTGTACGGGCCCGACCGCGCACGCGCTCCGCCGCGGCGGCCCGGGCGCGGTCAGACCCGGCCGGGGGCCGGTCCGCCACCTGCGGGCTCGACGCGGACCACGATGGACTTCGTCGCCGGCGTGTTGCTGATCTCGGCCGTGGAGTCGAGCGGCACCAGCACGTTGACCTCCGGGTAGTAGGCGGCGGCGCAGCCGCGCGGGGCCGGGTAGCGGACGGCGCGGAAACCGCTCGCGCGGCGTTCGCCGTCGGGGTAGACGCTGACCAGGTCGACCAGGTCGCCGTCGTGCAGGCGGAGGTCGCGGAGGTCGTCCTCGTTGAGGAAGACGACGCGCCGGCCGCCCTTGATGCCGCGGTAGCGGTCGTCGAGCCCGTAGACGGTGGTGTTGAACTGGTCGTGCGAACGTACGGTGGTCAGCAGCAGGTGCCCCGGTGGGACTTGGACCGAGGTCGGCGGGTTGACGGTGAACCGGGCCCGGCCGGTGGGCGTGTCGAAGGTGCGGGAGTCGTGCGGACCGCGGGGGAGCATGAAACCGCCGGGTTGCCCGGCCCGTTGCTCGAAGGCGTGGAAGCCGGGGACGACGTGCTCGATGTGGCGGCGGATCACGGCGTAGTCGTCGCGCATGGCCCGCCAGCCGAGTTCGTCGCCGAAGAGTTCGTGTCCGAGGTCGGCGATGATCGCGACCTCGCTGCGCAGGTGCGGTGATCCGGGCAGCAGGCGGCCGCGGGAGGCGTGCACCATGGCCATGGTGTCCTCGACCGTGACGAACTGCTCACCGGAGGCCTGCCGGTCGCGTTCGGTGCGGCCGAGGCAGGGCAGGATCAGTGCCTCGGTGCCGTGGCACAGGTGGGACCGGTTCGGTTTGGTCGACACGTGGACGGTCAGGCCGCAGTTGGCCATCGCGGCCTCGGTGACCGCCGTGTCGGGGGTGGCCGAGACGAAGTTGCCGCCCAGGGCGAAGAACACGTCGATCCTGCCGTCGCGCATGGCCCGGATCGAGTCGACGGTGTCCAGGCCGTGCGCGCGGGGCGGATCGAAGCCGAACTCGTCGCGGAGCCGGTCCAGGAAGGTGTCGGGCATCTTCTCCCAGATGCCCATGGTCCGGTCGCCCTGGACGTTGCTGTGTCCTCGGATCGGTGCGGGACCGGCACCGGGACGTCCGATGTTGCCGCGCAGCAGGAGGAAGTTGACGATCTCGCGGATGGTGGCGACCGCGTTGCGGTGCTGGGTGATCCCCATCGCCCAGCAGACGACGATGCCATCGGCGTCCAGCACGTCGGCCGCGCAGTCCTCGATCCGGCGCCGGGACAGGCCGCTCATCGTTTCGAGTCGCCGCCAGTCCAGCGCGCGCCAGCCGGTCGCGGCTGCCTCGAAACCCTCGCAGTACCGGCCGATGAAGTCGTGGTCGAGGGTGCTGCCCGGCCGGGAGTCCTCCCGGTCGACCAGGACGCGGTTCAGCCCCGCGAACAGGGCGAGGTCGCCGTTGATCCGCACCGGGAGGTAGCGGTCGGCGAGCCTGGTGCCCGGCCCGGCCAGTCCGCGTACGGTCTGCGGGTTGCGGAAGCGGCCGAAGCCGGCCTCGGGGAGCGGGTTGGCGGCGATGATCCGCGCGCCGCGGCGCTTGGCCTGCTCCAGGGCGGTGAGCATCCGGGGGTGGCAGGTACCGGGGTTCTGGCCCACCATGATGATCAGATCGGCGTGGTCGGTGATGTCGGAGAGCGTCACCACGCCCTTCCCGATACCGATGGTCTCCGCCAGGGCCGCGCCGCTCGACTCGTGGCACATGTTGGAACAGTCCGGCAGGTTGTTGGTGCCGAGCCGGCGGGCCAGCAACTGGTAGAGGAAGGCGGCCTCGTTGCTGGTGCGGCCGCTGGTGTAGAAGACGGCACGGTTCGGGTCGGCCATGGCGCGCAGGCGGGCGGCGGTGAGCGCGAGTGCGTGCTCCCAGGAGACGGGTGCGTAGTGCGTCGCGCCCGGGGCGAGGTACATCGGCTCGGTCAGCCGGCCCTGTGACTCGAGCCAGTGGCCGTCCCGCTCGCGCAGTTCGGCGATCGAGTGCGCGGCGAAGAACCCGGCGCCGACGCGCTTCCGGGTCGCCTCCCAGGCGACGGCCTTCGCGCCGGTCTCGCAGAACTCGGCCCTCTTCCGGTGCTCCGGAGCGGGATCGGCCCAGGCGCAGCTCGGACAGTCGAACCCGGTCTCCTGGTTCAGCGCGAGCAGGGTCCGAAGGCTCCGCCCGGGGCCCATCTCCGTCAGCGAGTACCGCGCCGTCTCGGCGATGCTGTGGATCCCGACGCTTGACTTCCTGGGGCCCGAGGACTTCGGGCCCTCGCCGGACGGGGCGCCGCTCGCCGGCCCGGTCGGGACGGCCGGTTCGGCCGGTTCGGCCGGTTGCTCAGCCATGGCTGCCTCTTCGTCCGTTACGGGCCCATCGTAGTCGGGGGCGCAGCGGAGTGTGCCGCTCGATCGGCCGTCCGTGCGGGGGTGATGACCAGCGGCTGGTGGCCGCGGCGGACCAGGTGCTCGGCGGTCTGCAGAACACTGTGGGCGACGCCGTTGACCTCGGGCGGGAACGACTCGGTGACGATGGCGACTCGCATTCCCCTGTTGTTTCCGGGCGGAGCGAGCAGCCAGCCAAAGGGATCTTTCGTATGTGCGAACGGAATCCAGCTATTCGACCGGAGTCCGCTGGGCGGGGGAAGTCTGCTGGTCGACGGAGGCCTGCCGGTCGACCGGCGCCGAGCCGAGCGGGTCGGACGCGGCCCGCGCCCTCGGGAGGGCTGCCGCGGAGGGCCCGCTCCTGGCGCGATCGTACCGCCGACGGGCCGAGGGCGGCCGGACGCGGTGACCGGGGGAGGGCTGGGCCGCACAGCCGTCCTGCGGGGCGCCGGCATCGAGGTGGACGACTGACGGAGCCCAGATGTGCAACCGCTGAACGACTGCCGCCACCAAGGTCCGGACCCCGGGGCGCGTCGTCCGGCACCGTCGCGCGCGGCGGTGTGCCGACGGCCGCGGGCAGGAGCTGACCCGGTGCGACCGGGGCGGTGGCCGGCCCGGGCCGCCGGGTTCCCGGTGGTGCCCGAGGGGCGGGGCGACGGTGCTGTGGCAGGGCTTCCGGCGCAGGTCGGCGGGCTGCCGGCCGGCCGGTCGACACCGGGAACCATCGCGGTGCGGATGGCGTGTACATCGCGTGACAGCTACCGACACCGACCCGCGTCTGCGTGCCTGTCCACTGGGTACGTGGGAGACCGCGTTCGCACTTCCCCACCCCCGGCTGAGGCCCGGGGTGATCGGATACCGGGGCTTGAGACTCGCCTTCGACCGTCCGCGCCGCAGACTGGAGGCGCCCGTCGGGGCGGCGACGCTGCTACTCGCCTTCGAGGACCACCCCATCACCCTGACCCGACTCGGGCGCCAGCGGCCGCCCGTCACCCTCGTCTCCGTGCTGTCCGGTCTGTCCACGGGTCCGATGCTGGCCGTGCACGGCGGGCGGTTGTGCGGTGTCGAGGTCAACTTCGCGCCCTGGATGGCGTTCACGCTCTTCGGACTGGACCAGTACGAGCTCGCCGGGGGGCCCGTCGACCCGTTCGCCCTGCCCGGAGACCGGATCCGCGCCCTGACCGACGTGCTCGCCGAAGCCCCGGACTGGGAGGCGCGGTTCGAGCTGCTCGACAGCACCCTCCAGCGGTGGGCCCGCCGCGGCCCGTCGCCGGCGCCGCAGACCGTACGGGCCTGGGCCGAGCTGACCCGGACCGCGGGGACGGTGCCGGTGCCACGACTGGCCGATGAAGTCGGCTGGAGCGTAAGGAAGTTGGAGAACTGCTTTCGGGAGCAGATCGGGCAGCGGCCGAAGGCGGCCGCGCGCGTGCTGCGGATCCAGCGTGCGCGCCGACTGCTGGTCTCCGGCGAGCGGGCTTCGGTGGTCGCGGCGAGCTGCGGGTTCTACGACCAGGCCCATCTGTGCGGCGAGTTCAAGGCGATGACGGGCTGCACGGTGCGGACGTTCATGGCGGAGCGGGCCAGGGACCGCGGCGGCCCGCCGATGGTGGACCGGCTGCCCGGTGAGGTCACGAGCCTGGTCCTGGCTGGCTGAGGCCGGTGCCGGTGCCGGCGCCGGTGAGTGGCGCCGGTCAGTGGCGCCGGTCAGCGGCGCTGGTGAGCGGCGCCGATGAGTGGCGCTGAAGAGCGGTGCTTGGCGGTGCCGGGACGCGGCCGGCCACAACAGGCACCCGACGCCGAGGTGATGCAGCTGTTCGGATGCGATCAGTCCGCTTCCGTGCGTTTTCTTCCAAGACGGGGGAGCGGCCGGCGCGGCAGGCTGTCCTGCGGGGATTCACCCAGCACAGCGTCGTCATGAACGGGGGAGAGAGACGACATGTCCGTACCCAAGCGCACCCTGATCGCGACGGGCGTCGCGGCCATCAGCGCGGCCGCGCTCCTGATGGCACCGACAGCGGCCCAGGCCGCCGAGCACCAGGCGGCCCCGACGCACAAGACGGTGTACGTCACCGGCACCAACGTGCACCTGAGGGAGTACCCGCGGACCAACGCCACCATCCTCGCCACCGTCTCGCACCAGCACCTGTGGGACTGGTGCCAGACCAACCGGAACACCACGCCGGTGAAGAGCCCGAACGGCAGCACCAACAGGTGGTGGAGCAAGGTCACGCTGGTCGGTGGCAGCGACTTCGCGTACGTCAGCAACGTGTACCTGCAGAGCAGCGGTCAGAAGATCGCCGGCGTCCCGGACTGCTGAGGGAGGCCGACGATGTTCCGAACGGGTCGCACACTCGCCGTGGCGGCGGCCGCCGCCCTGCTGTCCGTGGTCGGCTTCGCAGGGGCGGCCGACGCGGCCACGCCGAGTGCCGCCGCGGCCGCCGCACCCGGGGCGGTGTCCCCGCGGGCCGCCTGTGCCTTCTACGACGGCCGCGCGCTGACCGTCTACGGGGACCACGGGCCTCGGGTCTCGCAGGTCCAGTGTCTGCTGGCGAACCGGAAGTACCTGCCGTGGAGCGGGGTCGACGGGAAGTTCGGCAAGACCACCCTCGCCGCCGTGAAGAAGTTCCAGGCCAAGAGCCATCTGGCCGCGACCGGCAGGGTCGAGGCCAGGACCTGGGCGGCGCTGTACCACTGACGCTCGCCGCCCGCGCCCGCTGAGCGGCGGCCGCGGGAGAGCACACGACGGGTCGGACCCCGGACGGGGCCCGGCCCGTCACGCGTCGGCGGGTGGCAGGGCGGCTTCGAGGAACGTCGGTGGTTCCGGTCGGGACGACCCCGGCGCCTGGGGCGCCTGCCGATGAGCGTGTCGGCGGGCCCGGCACCCGGTGGGGGTGGGACCACGGCGTGCGGGGGCTCAGGCCGTACGGCGGCGGAGGGTGGCCGCGCCGAGGGAAATGGGGCGGATGTGCCGGTGACGAAGGGGAGTTGATGTGGTGTTGAGTACGAGTTCGACAGGGCGACGGCAGGTGGTGCGGAGCCGTCGTCGGAGGGGGCGTTCGAGCTGCCTTCGCGGGTGCTGACGGCTCGGCAGATCGGGCGGGCCTACGCCGGTCCGGTCGGCCTGATCGGCGCGCTGGTTACGGCCGTGGTCGACGGGCAGCCGGTCGCGGTCCTCGGCTGTGCCGACGGAAACCTCCGGGCCTGGGACCTGCCCGCCGGGCCCCCGCCCGGAGATCCGCGCCCGGAACACGAAGGCGACTGCTTGGCGATCGACATCACGAGCCCCCGTTTCCGTACGAGAAGTAGGCACACCGATCCCGCGGCACACCACTGACACCGCGATCGGGGGCCTGCCGGCGTGGCTTCGGTTCGGCGGCGGTCCGGGCCTGCCCGGGGGTCGTCAGCCGGCGGGCTGCTCGGGGGCGCCCGGGCGGACGGCGGCAGCGGGGGCGGGGCCTGCCGGAACGGGTGCGCGGTGGCCGGCCGGGGCGTGGGGCAGTCGGCGGACGGCGCCGGAGAGCAGCGGGGCCACGGCTGCGACCAGGTAGACGACTCCGGCGGTGGTGGTCACCCGGAAGCCGCCGAACCTGTGGGCGAGCGGACCGACGCAGAGCTGGCCGATCGGAATCGCGACGTAGGAGAGCAGGTCGTCGTAGGAGGAGACCCGTGACAGCGCGTGCGGGGGAACGTGTTCCTGCAGCGAGGTGTCCCAGCTGACTGCGCCCACGGCGGAGCCGAGACCCGCGACGAAGGCGCCGGCGATCAGCCAGGGACTGTGCAGATGCGCCCCGAGCACCAGCAGCGGCAGGGCCCCGAGCGCGCTCATCAGCTGTCCGAACCGCAGCAGGTGCCTGACCACCAGCCGGTACATCAGGGAGCTCATCACCAGCAGGCCGAGTCCGCGGGCGCTGAGCACGAACCCCCAGGTCGCCTCGCCGCTGAGTTCCTTGGTGAGCTCCGGCCCCAGGATCTGCCAGGTTCCGGTCTGCACCATGTTGATCAGGCAGAAGGTCAGGGACACCACCCAGACCCAGCGGATGCGGCGGAACTCCGTCCAGCCGTCCCGGATGTCGGCCAGCACGGTGGTCTTCCGGGAGGTGTCCACCCGGCCGACCGGGGACAGGCGGGTGAGGCATCCGGCGGCGAGGAGGTAGGTCACCGCGTCGAAGGCGATGGCCGGGCCACTGCCGACGACCACCACGAGCACCCCCGACAGGCTCGGCCCGAAGATCTTCGTGGCGTTGCGCATCGACCCCAGCAGTGCGTTCGCCTGCTGGAGCCGCTCCCGGTCGACGAGTTGGGGGACGATGCCGCGCAGCGCCGGCGTGGTGAACGCGGCCAGCACACCGTTCAGGAACTCCAGCGCGGCCACCAGGGGGAGGGCGTAGCGGCCGGTCAGCAGCAGTGCCGCGACACCGCCCTGGGTGAGGGCCGAGCCCAGGTTCGCGGCCACCAGTACCGTGCGCCGTCCGAACCGGTCGGCCGTGGCACCGCCCACCAGGAGGAACGCGAGCAGCGGCACCATGTGGGCGGCGAGCACGATACCGAGGTCACCGGTACTGCCCGAGGCGTTGAGGACCGCGAAGGCCAGCGCGACCGGGGCCATCGACGTGCCGAGCAGGGACACCAGTTGGCCGGTGAAGAACCAGCGGAAGTCGGTCTGTCGCAGTAAGGAGAGGGGCACGGGCCGAAGTCTCCAGGGTTGCCGGGTGGACCGCCATCGATTTCGGCAGGGGAGACGAGCATGTCGCCGCCGCGGGCGGATCCGCCGCCCTCGTCGCGGTACCGGTCCGTCCCGAGTCCGTGCGGTACCCGATCCGCCCGGACTCCGTCGGCTGGGTCCCTGAGCGGCAATGCCGTTGCCTTGACGCGTGCTGGCCTCCGTCTTACAGGACGCCGAGGGAGACGGACACCCGACAGCACTGTCACTCGAATGGCGCAACATGACGTGCCACCCACATGAGTGAAGATCAAGCTGACTAGTGCCCCAACCGAGGCAATCCGTGAAAGGGGAACCAAATGCGCATTCGACGAATCCTCGCCGCCGTCATCGCCACGGCAGCCCTCGCCGGACTCGGCCTCACAGGCGCCGCCACCGCCACCGCCGCCACTGCACAGGGTGCACGATCCTACGTCACCCCTTCTCAGTGCGAGCAGGGCGGCGGAACGCCCGATCTGGCGGACAACCTCTGCAAGGGCGGTACGCACAACGGGGAGACGATCGACTAAACCCCACAAGGCGCCTCGCAGCCACGCGCCGCGGGGCGCTCCCGCGCGAGCGAAGCCGGGAGAGTCGCAGGGACTGTGCCGACCCGTCGGGGAACCGGCGCCTGCCCGCCTGGACGATGTGGCCGACCAACTCGCCCAGGGGTGCGCAGGCAGTGGGAGGCCGAGGCGCAGGTACGCCGCCTCAACGGCCCTTTCCCGCTGCCTGTCGAACCTGTACGCATGGATGGCCGGCCAACTGGCCCGAGACCACCCCGCGCTTCGCGCCCCCGCCGCCGATCCCCCAAAGTCCGGCCCCGGTGCCCAGGCACGCGCCCTGCTGGACCAGCGGCTGACGCTGCCCCTCCTCGACGGCCTGGACGAACTCCCCGTAGCCACGCGCGCCTGGCCCTGGACGCCATCAACCGGGTACTGCCGGCGAGACAGCCGCTGAAGCAACAGCATTGCCCCTGAGCGGCCCCGGACCCACCAGGCCGGATTTCCTCGCGGGAATCCTGTCGCGGAAGCGCGGCGGGCGATTGACTGTGGAGGGGGAGCGGTTCGGCAGAGGGGTGAGCGGGACGGAAGGGCATTCCGGTGTTTGATCTCCTGAAGGAGGGAGCGCGGTTTCGGCCGCGGCTCCTGCCCAAGTGGTCGCGCAGGCTCACGGCCGGCGGCTACGCGCTGGTCGCGGCGGCCGTGACGGCGGATTTCCTCACCGGGACCGGAGTCACCTTCGCCCCGATCCTCGCCGCCCTTCCGGTGCTCGCCGGAGTGGGCACCCGCCGGATGTCGGACCCGCTGGTGGCCGGGGTGGGCGCCGTCGTTGCCCTCGCCGCCCTGGCGCTCTACGACGTCGACGTGCCGACCGTCGTGATGCTGACCGCGGCCGTCACGGTGGCCGTGATCACCTTCTTCAGCTGCGCCAACGTGATGGTGGTGACGGCGCAGGAACGGGAGCTGGCCAGGGTCCGCACGGTCGCCGAGGCCGCGCAGCGGGCACTGCTGCGGCTGGTGCCCCGGCGGATGGGGCCGCTGGTGGTCGCGGTGCGCTATGTGGCGGCGGAGGCCGAGGCGAGGATCGGCGGGGATCTGTACGAGGTGATCCGGACCCCGTACGGCGTGCGGCTGCTCCTGGGCGACGTGTGCGGCAAGGGCCTGGCCGCGGTGGAGACCGCGGCCGACGTGCTCGGGGTGTTCCGTGAGGCCGCGCGGGCCGAGCCGGACCTGGCGGAGGTCGCCAAACGGCTGGACACGGCGCTGGCGCGCCGCCCGGTGAGCGAGGAGTTCGTCACGGCGGTGCTGGTCGGCATCCCCGACGCACCGGGTCCGGCCACCGTGGTCAACTGCGGGCACCCGCCGCCGCTGCTGTGCCACGACGGCGAGGTCAGCGAGGTGGATCCGCCCGTCGCGGCACCGCCACTCGCCCTGCTCGACCTGGTCGGCGGGGACTACTGCGCACGGTCGTTCACCTTCGAACACGGCGACCTCCTGCTGCTCTACACGGACGGCGTGGCCGAGGCCCGGGACGCGGCCGACCGGTTCTACCCGCTCGCCCAGCGCCTGGCCGTCCTGCCGCACGGAGAGCCGGAGGCCCTGCTGGACGAGCTGCTCGTGGACGTACGGGCGTACGTCGGTGCCGGACTGACCGACGACGCGGCCCTGCTCGCCATCCGCCGGGAGCGGTGAGCCGGCCCCGTCGCCCGGCATCCGCGTTCCGGCAGTACCGGACCGGTGCTGCCGTGTCGGGCGGTGCCGACCTGCGGCGGAGTCGAGGAGCCGACGGCTGCCGACGCCGGGAGCGCCGGGACAACCCGTTGGCCGCCCGTCACGGCCTGCCCCTGGAATCCGGTGCTCGTGATCAACGAGCGCAGGCCGGACCTGGTGGCAGACGCGCCTGGGCTCCACAGCAGTGCTCAACACCCTGCTCGGGCTGCTCAACGAGCGGGTGTTCCGGCGCGGTCGGACGGTGCTGGCGAGCCCGCTGCGGGTCTGCGTGGGTGCGGCCAACGAGCCGACGCGCGGCCGACCTGCTCGGCGACGGGCGTGGTGCGGCCGTGGACCATGCTGCGGGTCCGGCAGGTGGTGCCGTCCTTCGACGGCCGGCTGCTGCTGACGGTGGACGATGACGGCCTCGCCGTGCTCGACACCCTCGCCGCCAGGCCGACCGTGGTCTGGCGGGAGCCGGAGCGCGGCTCGCACATCGTCGGCGCCGTGGTCCGAACTCCGAACGCCTGTGCTGCGCTGGTCAGTTCAGCGGTCGGCCTGGAACGCCGACGCTGGATCCTGCCCGGGTGGGAGCAGCGCGACCGCCTGAAGATCCCGTCCGGCGCCGTCGCGAACCAGCGCGTCCTGCTCGCCTCCGGGCCGATGCTCTCCCTGCTTCCGAAGAGCGGGGCGCCGAGGCCGGAGGGCGTGGCGTCGACGCCGGTCTGGACGGGCAGCGGCGTCCGGGACCACAGGTGGAGCCCGGACGGCGGCCACCGGCTTCGGTCCATCACCAGCGACGGCGACCTGGGTGCACTGCTGCTCGCCCGGCCGGACGGCACGGCCGTGGTGGAAGCCGCGACCCGCCCGGCCGCCGAGCCGTCGCTGCGGGCGCTCTTCCGGGACGCCGACCCGGCCGGCCTCGGGGTCCGCCTGCACGGCGGGATCGCGACGTTCTTCCACCGCGACGGCCGGGTGGTGGCGGCCGTCGCCGACGGCAGCGCCGTCGTGGCCGGGCTGCGGACGGCCGTTGCGGCCTGAGTCGTGAGCACCGTTCCGGTCCCGGGGGCAACGACGGCGGGCGCACCCGTCATTCGTCCGGCGTCCGTTCACTGCGTCGCAGCGCCCAGGGGAGGAGGAACCACAGGACGGCGAACATCACCACGCTCACACCGGAGATGGCGGCGGCGGCCGCGCGACCGACGACCACGTCCATCAGCAGCAGGACCGCGCCGTTGAGCGCCAGCGCGAGGAAGCCGAGGCCGACCTCGGTGAAACGGGTGGACAGGTCGACGATGCGGCGCTTGACACCCTGGTGGAACAGGCCGCGGTGCAGTGCCACGGGTGTGGCCAGCAGCACGGCGGAAACGACGGTCAGCAGGAACGTCACGACGTAGACGGCCTGTTGGGTGCGGTCGAGTCCGGTGAAGCGCTCCGTGAACGCCATGCCGAGCAGGAAGGCGAAGAGGATCTGCACACCGGTCTGCACCACGCGCAGTTCCTGCAGGAGTTCGATGAGGTTGCGGTCGGCTCGCTGCTCCGGTGTCTCGGGGCGTGCCCCGGCAGGCTCCGGCGGCGTCTGCGGTGTCGGCATCCCCTTACTGTCCATCCCGCACCCGGCCGCGCGTCCGCGCCGCGCCGCACGGCCGTACCCGGGCCCCGGGCGCGGCGCGGGGCAGCCGGGCGTTGCCGGGGCGGCGGCCGTCCGGCAGGGGAGCGGTGCGAGCCGGTACGAGCCTGCGGCGCGGGCCGTGGCATGGGACCCTGTAAGAAACGTCCGTTGCACGGGCGGTCACCCGGCTGGCGGGTCCGCTGCCGATGGGCTGGGGCCGCGGTACCGGTGTGGCAGCTCCCCGTCCGGCCGCACAGCGGTGGGGCGGACCGGCAGCTCGGACACCCGCCGGTCCGCACGGTCGGCGGTGGACATCCGGCCGGGCAGCGGGGGCCCTGGCCAGCGAAGGAGGGTCTCATGCCGGGCGACGAGTTGATGGGCGACGAGGTGTACCAGCCCAACGGCTCCGAAGTACAGGACGACATCGGGCCTCTGGAGCCGGAGGACACCCTGGAGGACCGGGGTCTGGAGTCGGCACTCGACGAAGGCTACGCCCCGCCGGAGCGCCCGCTCGCCGTGGAGCGCCACGGGACCACCGCGTCCGAGCAGCACGACCGTGAGAGCCTCGAAAAGCGGCTGGCGGCGGAGCTGCCCGAGGTCACGGCACCCGATGGCAACGGGATCGGCGACACCTCCGACACCGACCCGGAGCCGATCGATCCGGAGGCGGGTGACCGACGGAGCGGGAGGCTGGTCGCGGCCACGGACGCGCGCAGCGACATGATCGCGGAGGACGTCGGCATCTCCGGTGGCGCGGCGACGGCCGAGGAGGCCGCCATGCACACCACCGACGACCCGGAGGCACTCGACTGGTGAGCGCTCCGCCCCAGGGCGGGAGTCCGTACGGCCGGGGTCGGGCATGCCATGTTCTGTTTCCCTGCTCACGACGGCCTCGTGACGGCGGGGCCGTCTCGCTGTACCGCCGAATGCGACCGGCGCTACCGTTCTGAGTGTCCAGGTCAGAACGGAGTCAGTATGCCTGATCCAACCGACGAGCACATCGGCGCGCGCATTGCGCGAACTCGGAAGCAACGCGGCCTGACTCAACAAGGTCTCGCCATGCGCGCCAATATCTCGAAGTCCCTGCTCTCCAAAGTCGAGTGCGGGCAGAGACCGGCGTCGCAATCCCTGGTCGCCGCGTGCGCACGCGCGCTGAGCGTCGGCACGTCCGAACTGCTTGGTCAGCCATACACCGACGAGTTGCGCCGTGACCATCTCGACAACCTGATCCAACCGATCCGGGTCGCGATGGAGAACTGGGACATCCCCATCGGCTGGGAAGTCACGCCACGCCCTGTCGAGCTGATCAGATCGGACGTGCAACGCATTCTCGTGCAGCGCCGTCAGGCCGACTACCTACCCATGGCCCGTGATCTTCCGGGGCTGGTCGAGGAATTGATCCACGCCATCCACACGACGACGGGAGAGCAGCAGAGACAGGCCTACGAGTGCCTCGGCGGCGCATTCCGCTGCGTCTTCACGCTCGCATGGAACTTCGGCTATATCGACCTTGCCACAGTGACATTGGATCGCATCGCGCTGACGGCGCCTCACGCGGACGAACCGGGACTCGCGGCGATGCACGCCTACCTGCGGGCGCAGACCGTCCTTTCCTCCGGCCGCTACGACGCCGGCCTGCTCGTGATCGATCGGGCGCTGCGCGAACTGAACGGACAGGACGCACGCCGCCCGGCGGGAATCGCGGCCCTTCAAGGCAGCCTCCAGCTGAGGGCTGCCGTGGTGGCTGGACGAGCCAAGGACACCGACCATGCGGGCGCTCGCCTCGCAGAGGCTCATGCGCTTGCGCGGGTAACCGGTGATCTCCCCGCCTACGGGCTCACGTGGGGAATGCCGAATGTCGGCGTGCACGCGGTGGCCATCGCGTGTGAGCTCGGCGACTGGAACCGTGCGATTCAGCTCGCCAAGGACGTACGTATTCCACGCGGCTGGTCGCGCTCACGCGCCGGTCACCACTGGATGGACCTTGGCAGGGCGTATCTGTGGGCGGGTCGCCCGGAGCAAGCCCTTGACTGCCTGCTCCGGGCACGGCGGATCGCACCCCAGCAGACCCGTTACCACCCGACGGTCCGGGAGACGGTCCTCGCGCTGAAGCGCCGGGAGCGGGTCCGTACCGGGTCACTGGCCCAGTACGCGGACTGGGTCGGCGTCTAACACACCCAGAGCGCGGGGAGTTGCACAGTTCGGTGCAACTCCCGGTTTCTGCATGTCGGCACGATTCCAGTTGGAAGACCCCGGCAGCGCCCGGGGCGTCCAACTGGAGAAAGCAGGCTGACATGCGTGACCTTAGCGACCTTCCGCGCGCGGAAGCGATCGCGGTGCCGAAACGGCTTGATCGGCTGCCTGCTGTGGCGGCTGAGCGCTCGGCGTGGCTGCCGCGACACCGGAAGTCGGGAGGCGTGGCGCGCCGGTTGCTGCGCGGGTTCCTTGCGGACATGAGCGATGGGGAACTGTACGTCGCTGTCGGCGAGTTGGTGTTGACCGAGCTGGTAAACAACGCCGTGCAGCACGGGCGCACGCCCCCCGGTCGGTTGATCTTCGTGCGGTTCGAGTTGTCGCCGGGGGCGTTGCGGGTCGAGGTTCACGACGCGAGCAGCGACCGGCCGACCGTGCACCGGGCGGGTGTGGATGATGAGTGCGGCCGGGGGCTGTGGCTGGTCGATCAGCTGTCGGTGCGGTGGGGTTGCTGTCCGCGTGCGGGCGGGGTCGGCAAAGCGGTGTGGTCGGTCGTCGGCCCGGCGACCGGGGTTGACCGGTGACGGCGCGGTCGAGGACCGGGCGTCCGCGTCTGGCGGGTGTGTACTGCCGGGGACAGGTCGGTTGGGAGTCGGCGCGAGTGTTCGCGGGTGCGAGAGACGGCCGAACGGTAGTCGTCCGGCACCCGGTGCGGGCGGGTGAGGCGCTGCCATCCCCGGCCAGGGCGGAGCAGCAGGAGATCAGCGGTGTGTCGAGGATGGGTGAGTCATGACGGACATGGAGAGCGCCGGCACGACGCAGGAAGCGGGGACGGAGTTCCCGCACCCGGTCCTGGTCGAGATCAAGGGCCTGACGCGGACGGCCACGTTCACCCGGCTCGCCGACGCGGTCGCGGCGGTGCGGACCACCCTCGCCGCGCTGTCGCTGGACGACGCCCACGCCGCCTACCTCGCCGAGCAGTTCGCTCCGGAAGCGGTCGACCGCATCGGCCACCAGCTGGCCAAGATCGGCGTGGTGCGGTCCATCGCGTTCGTCGGGATCGATGCCCACCCGATCTACATCCGCCCGGCGGCGAAGCGATGAGGCAGGGGCAGGGGTGGCCGCGTCGCCCGGTTCCACTGTGGGACTGTCGAGGCGCGGTGGGTTGCGGCCCCGTGGCCCCATTGGCGTGCCCACCTCGGGGAGACTGCCGTCGCTCGTGGTAGCGAGGGGTTGGCCGGGCGCGACCGCGCTGCCGGGGACGCCCTCGCCCGCCGTGCGGGACATTCGATGCCGTCGGCGCGAATATGGGTACAACGAGGCCGTCGCGGGCGCACCTCGTCGGCTGGAGGCAAGGTGATCGCGGTGGTGAGCACGTCGTCCGCACCCTCCCGGTCCGGGACCGCCGGGGTGCAAACGCCTGTTGACGGCGACCTCGGTGCGCTGGCGTCGGTCCTGCGGTCGGGTGCCACCCGGCTCGGCGCGCACATCGGCGGACTGTACCTGCTCTCGGACGACCTGCAGGTGCTGCAACTGGAGCTCACGCTGGGCGCGGGACGGCAGTTCGTCCGGCCCTGGGTGCGCATCGGCCTGGCCGCGCCGGTCCCGGTGGCCGACGCGGCGCGCGACGGCCGCCTGGTCTGGGTCGGCGGCGCGGCGGAGCTGGCGCGGCGCTATCCGCGGGTCGCGGTGAGCATGCCCTATGCCTTCTGCCTCGCGGCCATCCCGCTCGCCGCGGGGCAGCGCCGCTACGGCGCGGTGTTCCTGATGTGGCCCGCCGGCCATCCCGCCGAGCTGCCGGCCTGGGAGCACGACGGGCTGATGGAACTCGCCGAGGACCTGGTCGGCGTGCTGGAACGGGCGGACGGCGCTGGCCGGCCGGTCAGGCCCGGCCCGCGGCCGATGGCGGTGAGCACCGAACGGAGCAGCGGGGTCACCGCGATGATCTCCCGGCTGCCCGACGGCATCTGCGCCATCGACCAGCGCGGTGTGCTGACCATCGTCACCGAGCGGGCCGTCGAGTTGCTGGGGGAGCCCGCCGACCGGCTGCTGGGCGCCCGGCCCTGGACGGTGCTGCCCTGGCTCCGCGACCCGGTGTACGAGACCCGGTACCTGGCGGCGGTGATGAGCGGGCAGCCCATGTCGTTCGTGGCGCTGCGGCCGCCGGACCGGTGGCTGTGCTTCCAGCTCTACCCGGACGTGTCCGGGCTCACCGTCCGCGTCACCGACGCCGAGGTCGTCCAGCAGGACCTGCCGGACGCGGAGGTGGTCGCCGGACCCGCCGTACCCACCCGGGCCGGGGTGCTGTACCACATCCTGCACCTCGCTGGCGCGCTGACCGAGGCGGTGAGCGTGCAGGACGTGGTGAGCATGGTCTCCGAACAGATCGTGCCGGCCTTCGGCGCCCAGGCGGTGGCCGTGCTGATGACGGAGAGCGGCCGGCTGCGCATCGTCGGCCACCGGGGTTATCCACCGGGCCTGGTCGATCAGTTCGACGCCACCCCGCTGACCGCCGCCACGCCGGGAGTGCAGGCGCTGACCGACCCGGCGCCGGCCTTCTACGAGAACCGGGCGCAGCTGGAACGGCTCTACCCGGGCCGCCGGGAGACCCAGGACACCATGGCCGCCTGGGCCTATCTGCCGCTGGTGGTCTCCGGCCGGCTGATCGGCACCTGCGTACTGGCGTTCGCCGAACCGCACTCCTTCACCGTGGACGAACGCGCCGTGCTCACCGCGCTCGGCGGCCTGATCGCGCAGGCCCTGGACCGCGCCCGGCTGTACGACACCAAACTCCGCCTCGCCCAGGGACTCCAGGCGAGCCTCCTGCCGCACGCCCTGCCGGTCATTCCCGGCCTGGAGAGCGCGGCCCGCTACCTCGCGTGCACCGACGGCATGGACATCGGCGGCGACTTCTACGACCTCATCCGCATCGACGCGGACACCGCGGCGATCGTCATCGGCGACGTGGAGGGCCACAACGTCAACGCCGCCGCCCTGATGGGGCAGATCCGGACCGCCGTGCACGCCTTCGCGACGGCCGACGCCGATCCGCGCACCGTGCTCGCCCGCACCAACCGGCTGCTCTTCGAACTAGGGACCACGCTGCTGGCCACCTGCGCCTACCTGAGGGTCGACCTGTCCCAGCGGCAGGTCTGGCTGGCGAACGCCGGACATCCCCCGCCCCTGCTGCGCGCTCCGGACGGCCGGGCGCGGGTGCTGGATCCGCGAGGCGGTCTGGTGCTGAACGTCGAGCCCTCCGCCGACTACCCGCTGACCCGGATCGGCCTGCCGGTGGGCACCACGCTGGCCCTGTTCACCGACGGCCTGGTGGAGAAGCCCGGTGCCGACATGGACCGGATGTTGCACGGCCTGACCGCGACCTTCGCCCGCTGCGGGGACGAACCGCTCGAACGGGTGGCCGACGAGCTGATCGGCCACGCCGGGCAGGCCGGGCACCGCACGGACGACGTGGCACTGCTGCTGGTCCGGTCCGTCGCCCGTTGAACCGGCCTGTCGTGCCGAAAGGGGGGCAGGCCGAAGGGGCCCGGTGCGTGTGCACCGGGCCCCCTTCGGGTCACTGGAGCCTGTGGGTCGGCTTAGTACCAGTGGTGGGCGGCCCACCAGGACCAGGCGG
>NZ_JBVIMH010000004.1:0-20164 GCF_055579945.1 Kitasatospora sp. NPDC032150
CCCCCCCCCCCCCCCCCCCCCCCCCCCCCCCCCCCCCCCCCCCCCCCCCCCCCCCCCCCCCCCCCCCCCCCCCCCCCCCCCCCCCCCCCCCCGCGGCCCTTGGTGCGTTGTTACTTCGTCAGGTCCGGACCGGTCGAGGCGACCGCCGCCGGGGTGTCCGCCACCGGGGACTTCTCCTCGCCCCGGAAGGTGAACTTGGCTTCCTTGCCCTCACCCTCGACGCCGACGACCACGATGTGGCCGGCCCGCAGCTCGCCGAAGAGGATCTTCTCCGAGAGGTGGTCCTCGATGTCGCGCTGGATGGTGCGACGCAGCGGACGGGCACCCAGGATCGGGTCGTAACCGCGCTTCGCCAGCAGCTTCTTGGCCTCGACGCTGAGCTCCAGGCCCATGTCGCGGTCCTTGAGGCGGCCGTCCACCTTGTCGATCATCAGGTCGACGATCTCGATGATGTTGTCCTCGGTCAGCTGGTGGAACACCACGATGTCGTCGACACGGTTGAGGAACTCGGGACGGAAGTGCTGCTTGAGCTCCTCGCCGACCTTCGCCTTCATCCGCTCGTACCCGGTCTGGGTGTCACCCGTGGCCGCGAAGCCCAGGTTGAAGCCCTTGGAGATGTCCCGGGTGCCGAGGTTGGTCGTCATGATGATGACGGTGTTCTTGAAGTCGACCACGCGGCCCTGGGAGTCGGTCAGGCGACCGTCCTCCAGGATCTGCAGCAGTGAGTTGAAGATGTCCGGGTGGGCCTTCTCCACCTCGTCGAAGAGCACCACGGAGAACGGCTTGCGGCGCACCTTCTCGGTGAGCTGGCCGCCCTCCTCGTAGCCGACGTAGCCGGGGGGCGAGCCGAACAGTCGGGAGACGGTGTGCTTCTCGCTGAACTCCGACATGTCGAGGGAGATCAGGGCGTCCTCGTCGCCGAACAGGAACTCGGCCAGCGTCTTGGACAGCTCGGTCTTACCGACACCGGACGGGCCGGCGAAGATGAACGAGCCGCCCGGGCGCTTCGGGTCCTTGAGGCCCGCACGGGTACGGCGGATCGCCTGGGAGAGCGCCTTGATGGCGTCCTCCTGGCCGATGACGCGCTTGTGCAGCTCGTCCTCCATGCGCAGCAGGCGGGAGGACTCCTCCTCGGTGAGCTTGAAGACCGGGATGCCGGTGGCGGTGGCCAGGACCTCGGCGATGAGCTCCTCGTCCACCTCGGCGACGACGTCCATGTCGCCGGCCTTCCACTCCTTCTCACGCTTCGACTTGGCCTGCAGCAGCTGCTTCTCGTCGTCACGCAGGGACGCGGCCTTCTCGAAGTCCTGCGCGTCGATCGCGCTCTCCTTCTCGCGGCGCACCTCGGCGATCTTCTCGTCGAACTCGCGCAGGTCCGGCGGCGCGGTCATCCGGCGGATGCGCATCCGGGAACCGGCCTCGTCGATCAGGTCGATCGCCTTGTCCGGCAGGAAGCGGTCCGAGATGTACCGGTCGGCCAGGGTGGCGGCGGCCACCAGGGCGGCGTCGGTGATCGAGACGCGGTGGTGCGCCTCGTACCGGTCGCGCAGACCCTTGAGGATCTCGATGGTGTGCGGCAGCGAGGGCTCGGCGACCTGGATCGGCTGGAAGCGGCGCTCCAGCGCGGCGTCCTTCTCCAGGTGCTTGCGGTACTCGTCCAGCGTGGTGGCACCGATGGTCTGCAGCTCGCCACGGGCCAGCATCGGCTTCAGGATCGAAGCGGCGTCGATGGCACCCTCGGCGGCGCCCGCGCCGACCAGGGTGTGCAGCTCGTCGATGAACAGGATGATGTCGCCGCGGGTGCGGATCTCCTTGAGCACCTTCTTCAGGCGCTCCTCGAAGTCACCGCGGTAGCGGGAGCCCGCGACCAGGGCACCGAGGTCCAGGGTGTAGAGCTGCTTGTCCTTCAGCGTCTCGGGGACCTCGCCCTTGACGATCGCCTGGGCCAGGCCCTCGACCACCGCGGTCTTGCCGACGCCGGGCTCACCGATCAGCACGGGGTTGTTCTTGGTGCGGCGGGACAGCACCTGCATGACCCGCTCGATCTCCTTCTCGCGCCCGATGACCGGGTCGAGCTTGGCCTCGCGGGCGGCCTGGGTGAGGTTGCGGCCGAACTGGTCCAGGACCAGCGAGGTGGACGGGGTGCCCTCGGCGGGCCCGCCGGCCGTGGCCGACTCCTTGCCGCCGCCCTGGTAGCCGGAGAGCAGCTGGATGACCTGCTGGCGCACCCGGTTGAGATCGGCGCCCAGCTTCACCAGGACCTGGGCGGCGACGCCCTCGCCCTCGCGGATCAGGCCGAGCAGGATGTGCTCGGTGCCGATGTAGTTGTGCCCGAGCTGGAGGGCCTCGCGGAGCGACAGCTCCAGCACCTTCTTCGCCCGGGGGGTGAAGGGGATGTGACCGGACGGGGCCTGCTGGCCCTGGCCGATGATTTCCTCGACCTGCTGGCGGACGGCCTCAAGCGAGATCCCGAGGCTCTCCAGGGCCTTAGCGGCGACACCCTCACCCTCGTGGATCAGGCCCAGGAGGATGTGCTCGGTGCCGATGTAGTTGTGGTTGAGCATCCGGGCTTCTTCCTGAGCCAGGACGACAACCCGCCGCGCGCGGTCGGTGAACCTCTCGAACATCGTTTATCGCTCCTCAGAGCGGTCGGGCAGTTCGGGGACTGTCCCCGCCCTGTCCTTCCGCATGCTAGTCCCGCTCAGCGGCGCGGCTCACGGACTGCTCCTACTTGTGTGGGAGCAACTGCTGCGCGACCAGCCGACACCATTCCCAACCCGATGCTGGGAGACGGTGTTCCCACAGGTGGGCCCATTGCACCGGTTATCGCTACGCCATCGGCGAACAGAGCCTGCCGCGGGCGGAGCAACCGGTCTTGACAGATCGCACGGGCGGCACCAGATGGTCCCGTCCACCTGCATTCATACCCGGTGTTCCGGTGAGATTCGCGCAGTTTCCGCATCGGCCGTGTTCGCCTCGCGAGAAGTCTGCCGACGGGCGCCCCGCCGGGATCCGCCCGAAGTGACGGCGGATCAGCGGCCGCCGTTCAGGCGGTGCGGCGTGCCCGCCCGGTACGTCCAGCGTTGCACGGTCCACGACCGCCGCGGCTCCCCGGACGCCCCCGTCGGTACCGGTCTGCGCCCGGGCCCCGGGCCGGCGGCGGATTCCGCGACGGCGTTGCCGGCCGCGGACCGGATCGAGCCGCGCCGACCGGTGGTGCCGGCCGTGCTGCGGCGCCCAGGCCGCCTGCGGTGCCCCTGCGGGTCCGCGGTGGCCCGGGCCACCTGGCGGCCTTCCCGCTCGCCCAGGGGGCCGGCGAGGCCGCTCCCGGACCGTTGCACCGGCTCGGCCGGGGTGCCGGGCCGGATCCGGACCTCGCCGTACACGCCGGACCCCGGGCGGCCGCCGGCGTGCGGCTGTCATGGCAGCGGGGCGCGGAGGACTCCCCGCGCCCCGAACGGCGGTCGACCCGGCCGCAGGCCGTCCGGCCGCGACGCGGGCAACACGGCCTAGGCCCGCGCTAGCCCCGTCCGCCGCGCCTGCCGGACTGCCCGGAAGACGCCCGCGCCAATGACCCGCAGGGTCCGGTGCCGGCCCGCTGACCGCCCGGTCAGGAGGCGTTGGCCGCCTCGTACGCCTCTCGGACGTTGCTCGGCACCCGGCCGCGGTCGTTGACCTCGTAGCCGTTCTCCTTGGCCCACGCGCGGATCTTCGCGGTGTCCGGAGCGCCGGCCGCCGCCGGGCGGCCCGCGCCACGGCCGGCGCCGCGACGGGCGGTGGTGAGGCGGCCGCTCTGCTTGCGACCCTTCTCGACGTACGGAGCCAGCAGACCGCGGAGCTTGTCCGCGTTGGTGCTCTTCAGGTCGATCTCGTAGGCAACGCCGTCGAGAGCGAACGTCACTGTCTCGTCCGCCGAACCGCCTTCGAGATCGTCTTCAAGAATGACCTGCACCCTCTGTGCCACGGGCTTCCCTTTCCGCGTAAACGATCCATTGCCTAAGGAAAGGAAACCGCCTTTTCCCGGAAAACACAAACCCTTGCCGGCCGTGTGCTCCACTCCCGTCGCCGCAAGCTCCGTTCAGAGGTGCAACAGCATGCGTGAGTTGCCCAGGGTGTTGGGCTTCACTCGCTCCAGGTCGAGGAACTCGGCGACGCCTTCGTCGTACGAACGCAGAAGTTCCTCATAGACATCCGTAGCGATGGCCGCCGGGTCTGTCGTACCATCGTCGGTTTCCCCGACCTCACCGATCTCGACGAAACCGTGTTTCGCGAAGAACGGTACCTCGAACGTCAAGCAGAAAATCCGACGTACGCCCAGCCAGCGTGCGGTCTGCAGCAGCTTCTCCAGCAACTGGTGGCCGATGCCGTGGCCGGTACAGCTCGGATCCACGGCAAGGGTGCGCACCTCGGCCAGGTCTTCCCACATCACGTGCAGCGCGCCGCAGGCCACCACCGTGCCGTTGTCGTCGCGTTCGGCGACCCAGAACTCCTGCACGGATTCGAACAGCGTCACGGTGGGCTTGTCGAGCAGAATGCCGTCGCGCGAGTAGGTGTCGATGAGTCGTCGTACTGCCCGCACGTCAGTGGTCCGCGCCCGGCGGATGGTGACCTCCATGGCGGGACGTTATCGTGCCGAAGGCCCCGGGGTCCCACCGGTATCGGGATGCGGATCGGGAAGTCGGTCCGGTTCGGGTTCCGGACCCGGGAACAGGGCGGCCACCCGCAGTGCGTCGCGCAGTGCCTCGCGTTGCTCGGGCGACATCAGCCCGAAGAAGTGGACCAGGGCCGCCGCCGGATTGTCGCTGGTCGCCCACGCATCGTTCATCAGCGCGGCGGTGTATGCCTCGCGCGAGGAGACGGGTTCATATCGATACGCCCGCCCCACCTGCTCCCGGCGCAGCCAGCCCTTTCTGTAGAGCTTGTCGAGCACCGTCATGACAGTGGTGTACGCGATATCGCGTTCCGACTGCAGATCCTGCAGAACCTCGCGAACGGTGACCGGGCGGTTCCACTGCCAGACCCTGGTCATGATGTCGTTCTCAAGTTCTCCGAGTTGCCGCACCATAGTCCGGCCAGGATAGGAACTGATTCGGACAAAATTCGCGATTAACCAGCAAACCGGCGCGCCGCCACCCGGTGGGGTGACGGCGCGCCGGTCGTCGGGTCCTATTCGGCAGCGGGGGCGGCCGTGGTGGCGGCGGTGGCACGGCCGGCGAGCAACTCGGCCGCCGCGTCCTCCTTGCCCTTCATGGCGCCGCCCTGGGTGCGGATGATGGCCCGCACCAGGAAGCCGAAGGCGATTGCCATGACCAGCGGCGGCACGATAGCTGCGACGTAATCCATTCAGATCACTCCTCGGTGTCCGACTCGGTTTCGCTCTCGGTTCCGCTCCCGGCTTCGGCCTTGGCGGTCTTCGCCTCGGCCCCACGCTGATCGGGCTTCACCAGCGGGAAGAGCACGGTCTCGCGGATGTTCTTGCCGGTCAGCAGCATGATCAGGCGGTCCACGCCCAGACCCAGGCCACCGGTCGGCGGCATCGCGTACTCCAGGGCGCGCAGGAAGTCCTCGTCCACCTGCATCGCCTCGACGTCACCGCCGGCCGCCAGCAGCGACTGGGCGGTGAGGCGGGCGCGCTGCTCGACCGGGTCGATCAGCTCGGAGTAGGCGGTGCCGATCTCGGTGCCGAAGATCACCAGGTCCCACTTCTCCGCGACGCCCGGGACGGAGCGGTGCTGGCGGGTCAGCGGCGAGACCTCGGTCGGGTAGTCCTTGATGAAGGTCGGCTTGATCGCGTGGTGCTCCAGCAGCCGCTCGACCATCTCCAGGACGATCTGGCCGTGGCCCCACTCCTTCTCGTAGGGGATGCCGGCCCCGTCGGCGAGGCGGCGCAGCTCCTCGACGCCGGTCTCCGGGGTGATCTCGGTGCCCAGGTGCTCGGAGATGCCCGGGTAGACCGAGACCTCCGCCCACGGCTCGGCCAGGTCGATCTCGTGCTCCTCGCCGTCCGGGCCGATGCCCCTGACGACGGTGGTGCCGAGGGCGTCCCGGGCGGCGTTGACGATGGTCGCGCGGATCAGCTCGGCCTGGGTGTCGTAGTCGCCGTACGCCTCGTACGACTCCAGCGAGGTGAACTCGGGGTTGTGGGTCGAGTCCGCGCCCTCGTTGCGGAAGTTGCGGTTGATCTCGAAGACCTTCTCCGCGCCGCCGACCACCAGCCTCTTGAGGTACAGCTCGGGGGCGATCCGCAGGTAGAGGTCGATGTCGTAGGCGTTGATGTGGGTGGTGAACGGGCGGGCGTTGGCGCCGCCGTGCACCGGCTGCAGCATCGGGGTCTCGACCTCGAGGTAGCCGCGCTCCTCGTAGGTGCGGCGGATCGAGCGGACCACCTTGCTGCGCAGCTGCAGGATCTCCCGCGCCTCGGGGTTCACGATCAGGTCGACGTACCGCTGGCGGACCCGGGCCTCCGGGTCGGTCAGGCCCTTGTGCTTGTCCGGCAGCGGGCGCAGGCACTTGGCGGTGAGCTCCCAGCGGTCCACCATCACGGACAGCTCGCCGCGCCGGGAGGTGATCACCTCGCCCTCGACGCCCACCTGGTCGCCGAGGTCGATGTCGGACTTCCAGGCGGCCAGCCGCTCCTCGCCCAGCTTGTCCAGGGAGAGCATCACCTGGAGGTCGCCGGAGCCGTCGCGCAGGGTGGCGAAGCAGAGCTTGCCGCCGGTGCGGGCCAGGATGACCCGGCCGGTGATGCCGGCGCGCTCGCCGGTCGCGGTGTCCGGCTCCAGGTCGGGGTGCTTGGCACGCAGGTCGGCGATGGTGGAAGTACGGGGGAAGCCGACCGGGTACGGGTCGACGCCGGCCGCCCGAAGCCGGTCCAGCTTCTCGCGCCGGACGCGCATCTGCTCAGGAAGGTCGTCGGTCGCGGGAATGGCGGGGATCTGATCGCTCACCCCACCAGAGTAGCCACCGCTCACACCTTCCCCGCGCCCGGCTGGTCGGCTCCGGGCGGGCGCGGGGAAGGCGGGCGGCCTCGGGCGCTACGAGCCGATGGTGACCGTGGTCAGGTTGTCGCGCGGGTTCGGGTCGAAGGGCTTGACGGCGAAGGGCTTCTTCTCGATGTAGCTCCCCTGGTCCTGGAGCGAGACCGGAACCGGGACCTTGCCGGTGCCCGGGTCGAGTGCCAGCCCGAAGTCGAAGAGGTGCCTGCTCCCGGAGGCCAGCCACAGGCCGGTGCTGCAGCTGTAGTGGTTCGATGCCTTGACCAGCTGCTGGCAGCCTGCCGGGACCTTGGTGACGGTGACGCCCTTGGGCAGGGCCACGTCCACGAAGGTCTCGCCCTCGCCACCGCTGCGGAAGTCGTTGAAGGAGGCGGGCCCGCGGTTGAACAGGCCGACCTGGAGGGTGCCGGCCTTCTTGGTGGCACCGGCCTTCCAGTGGGCCACCGCCTGGAAGTCGGCGGCGTTGGCGGTGTAGGCGTCCAGGCTCACGTAGGCGTCGGAGGGGTTGACGTCGGTGACCGGCCCGGCGGCGGGAGCGGGCTGCCCGGGCCCGCCATCGACGGTGAGCACCGGCCCCTTCCCCCGGGCCAGCCGGTAGTCCTGGCGGATGCGCTTCACCGCGTCGCTCTCGCCGGGGGCGACCTGGATGTCCATGGAGTCCGCCAGTGCGGTGCGCCCGGCCGTGAAGGTGACGGGGTCAAGGTGCGCGCTCCGGCCGGGGGCGAGCGCGGTGTCGATGGTGCAGACCGCGGCGTGGTGGGTGGCCGGACCGCGGTCGGCCTCGATCCGGTCGCCGTACTCGCAGTTGCCGTACTTCGGGAACAGCAGACCGGTGGTCGCGGTGAAGACCACCACCAGGTGGGGTGCGGCGAGCTGGCCCTGGTTGGCGATCCGCAGGTCGCGGGTGAAGGTCCCGTTGACCTTCAGGTCGGGCTGTCCCTCGACCGGCTGGAGCTTCAGGTCGGTGCCGCCGATGACGACATGGGTGAGGGCCGCGGAACTGGTGCCGTCCGGGGTGGCCTCGTTGACCGCGAGCGTGCCCGAGGTGCCGATGGGGGCGTCCTTGGCGGTGGTGAGGTTCACGGTGAGGCCGATCCCGCCGCTGGGACCCCACCAGGGGAGGCTTTCGACGTCGCAGGTGAAGACCCGGCCGGTGGCGGTGCAGGACGACGGTCCGGCGTCGAGCGAGGCGAAGTCGGCGACGCCGGCCAGCTGGGTGGTGTCGATGGTCAGCCGGGTCCGGTCGGGAGCGGCGGCGCCGGTCCTGGTGAGGGTGAGCTGCAGCTGCACCTGGGGCGCGGAGTCGTCGTCCGCCGCCACCGGGCGGAGCGCCAGCGAGGAGGGTGCGCCGAGCTTCAGCGTCGGCGTCGGCGTGGTCGCCGCGCCGGCCGCGCCGGCCGGGGTGGTGAGCGCGGCGATCGCCGCCGCCGTGGCCAGAGTTCCCGAGCGCAGTACACGAGTGATCCGCACGATGGCCCTTCGATGGTCCGGGTGTCGAGATTTCGTGCAGAACCTAGGGCGGTCCCGGAGGCGGCGCCGGGAAATCAATCGGACAGTTCGGGACAGGTGCGTCGGTTATGGCGGCGGAATTTGCCAAGACTTGATCAGGTGTCCCTGACTCGCTATCAGGGAGTCGACAAGTCGATGGGGGAGACCGACCGAGGCGGCCTCCCCCGTGGCGGACGGATCAACCGGTGCCGGTGGCGAGTTCGACGTCCTCGTCGGCGGGGGCCGGGGGCTGTGGCTGGGTCTGCGGCCGGGGCCGGCGGCCGAACAACTCGGCGGGGGTGGGCATCCGGCGATCCTGGTGGGCCTGCGGCTTCTGTGTTTTCTGCGCTTTCTGCGGCTGGTGGGCCTTCTGCGGCTGGTGGGCGCGATCGGCGGCGGGGGAGGCCTTCGGGGTGGGGGCGCCGGCGGCGTTGCTCATCGGGATCCGTCCTCCAACTGGGATGGGGGTCACTGACACGGCGGGGGTTGGCTCGGCGGCCGGGCTCGGCACGGCCATGAGGTGGCGCTGGCCGGAGCCGAGTGCGAGGCGCTCGCGGACCTCGGCCTCGGCGATGGCGTGGCAGCGGCCGGAGAGCCGGGAGCGGCGGGAGCGTTCGGCGCTGCCGCAGGGCAGCCGGGAGAGCGAGCGCAGGGCGGTCAGGTCCTCGGGAGTGGGGAGGTAGCCGTCGGAGACGGCCCCCTCCAGGCGTTCCAGGTAGCCGGAGGCACTGCCGGGGAGCGCGGCGCGGTAGCGGGCCAGATCGGCCAGCAGGAAGGCGCGTAGCCTGCCGCCCTCCCTGCCCGCCTCGTCGACCGCTTCGGCGAGGCGCAGTGCCTCCTGGACGTCCTCGGCCCACAGTTCCCCGAGCGGGGTCGGGTGCGGCGAGTGGGCCGGGTGGAGGGCTTGGGCGAGGGCGCGGCGCAGCACGCGGACTTCATCGGCGCTGAAGGCCATGCCGCCGCGCGATCCGTGTGGCATAGGCATGGCTTGACATTACGTGGCGTACGTCTGATTTATGACGATTGATGTCGTGTCTGTACCGATTGGGCTATCTGGTGCTGATCTGACACGTGATCGGCAGGCCGGCCTGCCGGTGCGGGGTCGCTCCGTGCCGCCGCCGGCCCGGCGGGCCGAGGTCGTGCCGCCGCGCCAACTCGGCGGTCAGCTGGGCCGGTTGCGGTCGTAGACCAGGCGCAGGCCGATCAGGGTGAGCCAGGGCTCGTGCACGTCGATCGCGGTGGCCTCGCCGAGGACCAGCGGGGCGAGCCCGCCGGTGGCGATCACCTGGACGTCCTCCGGGTCCTTGGCGAGCTCCTTGGCCATCCGCTCGACCAGGCCGTCCACCTGGCCCGCGAAGCCGTACAGGATGCCGGACTGCATGCCCTCGACGGTGTTCTTGCCGATCACGTTGCGGGGGCGGGCCAGCTCGATCTTGCGCAGCTGGGCGCCCCGGACGCCGAGGGCCTCCACCGAGATCTCGATGCCGGGGGCGATCGCGCCGCCGACGTAGTCGCCGCGCTCGTTGATGGCGTCGAAGGTGGTGGCGGTGCCGAAGTCCACCACGATGCACGGCCCGCCGTACAGGTGGTTGGCGGCCAGCGCGTTGACGATCCGGTCGGCGCCGACCTCCTTGGGGTTGTCCATCAGGACGTGCACCCCGGTCTTCACCCCCGGCTCCACGATCACCGCGGGGACGTCGCCGTAGTAGCGGCGGGTCACCTCGCGGAGCTCGTGGAGCACGGCGGGCACCGAGGAACAGATCGCCAGGCCCTCCACCCGGTCAGCGGCCTCGACGATGGGGTGCGAGCCCATCAGGCCCTGCATCAGCACGGCCAGTTCGTCCGCCGTGCGGCGCGGATCGGTGGAGATCCGCCAGTGCTCGACGATCTCCTCACCGTCGAACAGGCCGAGCGTGGTCTGGGTGTTGCCGACGTCGATGGTGAGGAGCATGAGGCGCTTTCTGTGAGGAAAGGGGTATCAGGCGCGGAGGTCCAGGCCGATGTCCAGGATCGGCGAGGAGTGCGTCAGAGCCCCGACGGCGAGGTAGTCGACACCAGTTTCGGCGACCTCGCGCGCGGTGGCCAGAGTCAGGCCACCGGAAGCCTCCAGCCTGGCCCGTCCCGCCACCAGTGCGACGGCCTCCTTCAGCTGGTCGACCGAGAAGTTGTCCAGCAGGATCAGGTCCGCCCCGGCCTCCAGCACCGGCGGGATCTGCTCCAGGGTGTCCACCTCGACCTCGACCGGCAGCTCGGGGTACGCCGCGCGCACCGCGCGGAACGCCTCGGCCACCCCGCCCGCGGCCACCACGTGGTTGTCCTTCACCAGCGCGGCGTCCGAGAGCGCCATCCGGTGGTTGGCGCCGCCGCCGCAGCGGACCGCGAACTTCTCCAGCGAGCGCAGGCCCGGCGTGGTCTTGCGGGTGTCCCGGACGGTGGCACCGGTGCCCGCCAGGGCGTCCGCCCAGGCACGGGTCGCGGTGGCGATGCCGGACAGGTGGCAGAGCAGGTTGAGCGCGCTGCGCTCGGCGGTCAGCAGGTCGCGGGTACGGCTGCGGACCGAGAGCAGCACCTGGCCGGCCTCGACCCGGGCGCCGTCCTCGACGTGCCGCTCGACCTCGAACTCCTCCTCGCAGACCAGCGAGAGCACGGCCTCGGCGACCCGAAGACCCGCCACCACACCGGCCTGGCGGGCGGTGAAGTCGGCGGTGGCGACGGCGCCCGCCGGGACGGTCGCGACCGAGGTCACGTCCTCGCCGCCGGCCAGGTCCTCGGCCAGGGCCAGGGTGGCGATGTCCTCGATCTCGACCGGGTCCAGGCCGGCCGCCTCCAGCAACTCGGCCAGCGCCGGGTCGAGCCCGGTCTCGTACGCCTCGCCGTCCCCGCAGGCGCAGCCGTCGCCGCAGCCGCCGGAGGAGGCCAGCGGGAATTCCTCGTGGGAGTGGGTCATCAGTTGCTCCTTGCGTACCCCGGCGGCGCCGGGAGTCTCGGGCTGGACGTTCCAACCGGACGGGCTGGGTTGCGCTTCGGCTGGTGCCGCCGGGCCCGGTCGCTCGTGCTGCCGGGCCGGGCACGGTCACCGGTCGGCCGAAGCGGCGACGGGGGTTCCGGTGTCGGGGGCGAGGGTGGTGACCAGGTGGCGCTGCCAGGCGGCGTCGTCGCGCTCGGGGAAGTCCAGGCGCCAGTGGCAGCCCCTGGTCTCCTCGCGCCGTGCGGCGGCCGCCACCAGCGCCGAGGCCACCAGGTGCAGGTTGGCGGCCTCCCAGGTCTCCACCCGGGGGTCGGCCGGCTTGTCCTCGGCGACGTGCGCCCGTGCCTGCTCGGCGAGGTGGGCCAGTCCGGTGGCGGTCGCGGCCATCGACTCGGCCGAGCGCAGCACGCCCGCGCCGCCCGACATCAGTCGCTGGATCTCGGCCCGCGCCTCGGGCGCCGGCAGCGGTACGGCGTGCGCCGCCCGGGCGGCTGCCACGTCCACCGTCCGCTCGGGCAGTTCGCCCGCGCGGTGCAGCTCGTCGAGGTCGGCGGCGATCCGCTCGGCGAAGACCAGGCCTTCGAGCAGCGAGTTGGAGGCCAGCCGGTTGGCGCCGTGCACCCCGGTGCAGGCGACCTCGCCGCAGGCGTACAGGCCGGGCACGGTGGTCCGGCCGCGCAGGTCGGTGCGGACGCCGCCGGAGGCGTAGTGGGCGGCCGGGGCGACCGGGATCAGCTCGGTCACCGGGTCGATGCCGTGCGCGCGGCAGGAGGCCAGGATGGTCGGGAAGCGGGTCTCCCACATCTCGGCGCCGAAGTGCCGCCCGTCCAGGTACATGTGCTCGGTGCCCTTGAGCTGCATCTGCCGGGTGATCGCCTTGGCGACGATGTCCCGCGGCGCCAGCTCGTTCAGCTCGTGCTGCCCGACCATGAAACGGTTGCCGTCCGCGTCCACCAGGTACGCGCCCTCGCCCCGGACCGCCTCGGAGACCAGCGGCTGCTGGCCCTCGGCCTCCGGGCCGAGCCAGAGCACGGTCGGGTGGAACTGGACGAACTCCAGGTCGGTCACCTCGGCCCCGGCGCGCAGCGCCAGCGCGACGCCGTCGCCGGTGGAGACCGCCGGGTTGGTGGTGGCCGAGAAGACCTGGCCCATGCCGCCGGTGGCCAGCACCACCGCGCGGGCCTTGATCGCACCGACGCCGTCCAGCCGGCCCTCGCCCATCACGTGCAGGGTCAGCCCGGCCGCACGGCCTTCGGAGTCGGTGAGCAGGTCGAGCACCAGCGCGTGCTGGATCAGCTCGATGCCCGGGTCGTCCCGCACGGCCGCCACCAGCGCACGGGAGATCTCCGCGCCGGTGGCGTCGCCGCCCGCGTGCGCGATCCGGCGGCGGTGGTGGCCGCCCTCGCGGGTCAGCAGGATCCCGCCCTCGGCGTCCAGGTCGAAGGCGGCGCCGGTGGCGATCAGCCGGCGGACCGCGTCCGGGCCCTCGGTGACCAGGGTGCGCACGGCCTCGGCGTCGCAGAGCCCGGCGCCGGCGACCAGGGTGTCGTCCAGGTGCTGCTCGGGGGTGTCGCCCTCGCCCAGGGCGGCGGCTATGCCGCCCTGGGCCCAGCGGGTGGATCCGTCGTCCAGCATCGCCTTGGTGACCACCGTGGCCCGCAGGCCGGCCTTCCGGACGTTGAGCGCGACGGTCAGCCCGGCCACGCCCGAGCCGACCACGACGACGTCGGTGGTCGAGGTCCAGCCGGGAGCGGGGGCGGTCAGACGATGAGAGACGGGCATGGCGAACAGTTGCTCCTTCAGTGCGCGGCGGCCGCGCGATCGGCCCCACCGTACGCGCCCTCGGCCCTGGCGGCCGGGGGTGCCCCCAGGTCGCCGCGGACCAGGCCGGAGCCCTCCGGGGCCTCGGCGGCGTCCGAGCCGAAACCGATGATCTTGTTGTCGCCGTCCACGAAGACGACCTTGGGCTGGTAGGCCTTGGCCTCGGCGGTCTCCATCTGCCCGTAGGCGATCAGGATCACCAGGTCGCCGGGGTGGACCAGGCGGGCCGCGGCGCCGTTGATGCCGATCACGCCCGAGCCGCGCGGGCCCGCGATGGTGTACGTCTCCAGGCGGGCGCCGTTGTTGATGTCCACGATGTGGACCAGCTCGCCGGGGAGCAGGTCGGCGGCGTCGAGCAGGTCCTCGTCGACCGTCACGGAACCGACGTAGTGCAGGTCGGCCTGGGTGACGGTGGCGCGGTGGATCTTCGACTTGAGCATGGTGCGGAGCATGGGGTCACGCCTCCAGAGGTGAGTGCATGCCAGTGGTTGCTTCGATAACCGGGTGGTCCGTTACCGGACGGTTCCGTGCCGGCAGCCCGTCCGCCTAGCGGCAGATGAGGTGGACGTTGTCGATCAGGCGGGTCGAGCCCACCTTCGCGGCGACGGCCAGCACAGCCTCGCCCTGGAAGTCGTCCGGCGCCTCGGTGAAGGCGTCCGGGTCGATCAGGGCCAGGTAGTCAAGGGTGACACCCTCGGCGCCGTCGAGGACGGCGGCCGCCGCCTCGCGCACCGCCTTCGGGCCCTTCGCGGCCGCGTCACGGCCGGCGAACAGCGCCCGGGAGAGGGCGAGCGCCTGGGTGCGCTCGGTCTCGGAGAGGTAGCGGTTGCGGGAGGACATGGCCAGGCCGTCCTCCTCGCGCAGGGTCGGCACGCCGATGACCTCGACGTCGAAGTCCAGGTCGGCGACCATCCGCCGGATGATCGCCAGCTGCTGGGCGTCCTTCTCGCCGAAGAGGGCGAAGTCCGGGTCGGTGATGTGCAGCAGCTTGGCCACCACGGTCAGCACACCGTCGAAGTGCCCGGGGCGGGAGGCGCCCTCGAAGCCCTCGCCCATCGGACCCGCGCTCAGGCGCACCTGCGGCTCGCCGTTCGGGTAGACCTCCTCCACCGACGGGGCGAAGACCACGTCGGCGCCGTTGGCCTCGGCCAGCTGCACATCCTCGGCCAGCGTGCGCGGGTAGCGGTCCAGGTCCTCGCCCGCGCCGAACTGCAGCGGGTTCACGAAGACCGTCACCGCGACCCGGCCGTCGTGGCCGACCTGCTTGCGGGCCGCCCGGATCAGCGAGGCGTGGCCCTCGTGCAGCGCGCCCATGGTCATCACCACGGCGTTGTCCACCGGCTGCTCGTCCGGCCAGAACGCGGCCTCGAAGTCGGCCACCGTGTGGGTCAGCTCCACCCTGCGGGCCTTCGGGGCCTTGGCCTGCTGCTTGCCTCGCTGGTACTTGCCCGCCATCAGTGTGTCTCCTCGTTCAGTACGTCCAGCAGCGCCGCCGCCGCCTCTTCCTTGAGCGAACCGTTGCGGACCGCCCGCTGCGCCGTGGCCCGGGCCATCGCGCGGTATGCCTGCTCGATGTCCGGGGCGGCGGTGCGGAGCTGGCCCAGGTGCCGGTTCACCGTGCCCGCGTCGCCCCGGGCGACCGGGCCGGTGAGGGCCGCGTCGCCGGAGCGCAGTGCGTTGTCGAGTGCCGCGCCCAGCAGCGGGCCCAGCATCTGCCCGGGAGCGGTGACACCCGCCGTGTGCAGCAGCTCCAGGGCCTGCGCGACCAGTGTGACCAGGTGGTTCGCCCCGTGTGCCAGCGCGGTGTGGTAGAGCGGGCGGACCTCCTCGGGGATCCAGGACGGCTCGCCGCCCATCTCCACCACCAGGGCCTCCGCCACCGGCCGCAGCTCCTCGGGCGCGGTCACCCCGAACGGGCAGCCGGCCAGGCGGTCCAGGTCGACGGAGGTGCCGGTGAAGGTCATCGCCGGGTGCAGCGCCAGGGGCAGCGCGCCGGCCCTGGTCGCGGGCTCCAGCACCGCGACACCGTGCGCCCCCGAGGTGTGGACGATTATCTGCCCGGGCCGTACCGCGCCGGTCGCCGCCAGGCCGGCCACCAGCTCGGCCAGCGCGTCGTCCGGGACGGTCAGCAGCACCAGGTCGGCGGCGGCCATCACCTGAGGGGGGCTCACCAGCCGTACGCCGGGCAGCATGGCCTCGGCGCGCCGCCTGGACGCCGTCGACACCCCCGAGGCCGCCACCACCCGGTGGCCGGCCAGCTGCAGGGCGGCCCCCAGGGCCGGGCCCACGCGGCCGGTGCCGACCACGCCGACGGCCAGCCGCGCAGGGCGGTTGCCGGGGTCGGAAGGGTCGCCGAAGGGGTCGGTCAGAACACCGAAGTCTGCGTGGTCGGACGTGCTCACGGCTCGGCCTTCGTCCTAACTCTCCGTTCCGGTCCTCTGCGGGTACCAGACGTACCGACCCATTCTACGGGCGGCTCCCGGGGAACCCTCCAGGGACGGCGGCCCCGGGGCCGGGGCGGCCCGGTCAGTCGGTGGAGCCCGCGCGGATGAGGCCGGCCTCGTAGGCGAGGACGACGGCCTGGACGCGGTCGCGGAGGCTGAGCTTGGCGAGGATGCGGCCGACGTGGGTCTTGACGGTGGCCTCGGAGAGGACCAGCCTGGTGGCGATCTCGCCGTTGGACAGGCCCTGGGCGACCAGCAGGAAGACCTCGCGTTCGCGGTCGGTGAGCGGGGCCAGCACGGTCGCGCCCGGTGCGGTCTGCGGGGTGGGCAGGACCTCCGCGAAACGGTCGATCATGCGGCGGGTGGTGGTCGGCGCGACGACCGCGTCCCCGCCGTGCACCGCCCGGATCGCCGCGACCAGCTCGGTCGGCGGCACGTCCTTGAGCAGGAACCCGCTCGCCCCGGCCTTGAGCGCGGCGAAGGCGTACTCGTCCAGGTCGAAGGTGGTCAGGATGAGCACGTGCGGCGCGCCCGGCAGCGGGGTGCCGTCGGCGTCGAGGCAGATCCGGCGGGTGGCCTGGACGCCGTCCAGCCGGGGCATCCGGACGTCCATCAGGATCACGTCGACCGAGGTGGTCTCCAGGACCGCCAGGGCCTGCTGGCCGTCACCCGCCTCGGCGGCGATCTCGATGTCGCCCTGGGACTGCAGGATCATCCGGAAGCCCGTGCGGAGCAGCTCCTGGTCGTCCACCAGCATCACCCGGATGGTCAATGTCACTCCTGTTGTCGCCGTGGTCGGGGCCTCGCGGATCGGGGGTCCGGTGCGAGGGACGTTACTTGGCGGTCCTGAGCGGGAGCACCGCCCGGATCCGGAAGCCGCCGCCGGGGCGGGGGCCGATGTCGAGGCTGCCGCTGACCATGCCGACCCGTTCGCGCATGCCGATCAGACCGTGGCCCTGTCCGTCGGCTCCGCCGGCGGCCAGCTGCTCGTCGGTGGTGCCGCGGCCGTCGTCCTCGATCAGCACCTCCAGGTCGCGGTCGCGGAAGTCCATCGCGACCTTGGCCCGGGCGTCGGGGCCGCCGTGCTTGCGGACGTTGGTCAGCGCCTCCTGGACGATCCGGTAGACCGTGAGCTCGACGCCGCGCGGCAGGTCGGTGGGCTCGCCGGTGCGGGTGTACTCGACCGGCAGGCCGGCGGTGCGCACCTGCTCCAGCAGCTCCGGCAGCTCCTCCACGCCGGGCTGCGGCACGTACTCCTCCGCCGTGTCGGAGGTGCGCAGCACGCCGAGCAGGCGGCGCATCTCGACCAGGGCCTGCCGTCCGGTGCTGGCGATGGTGCCCAGCGCCTCCTTGGCCTGCTCCGGCGAGTTGTCCAGGACGTACGCGGCGCCGTCGGCCTGGACGATCATCACCGAGACGTTGTGGGCGACCACGTCGTGCAGCTCGCGGGCGATCCGGGCGCGTTCGGCGGCGACCGCGACCTTGGCCTGGGCGTCCCGCTCGCGCTCCAGCCGGGCGGCCCGGTCCTCCAGCTCGATCAGGTAGGCGCGCCGGACCCTGGTCAGCCGGCCCCAGGCCCAGCAGAGGATGAAGGGGGTGGCCATCAGCCCGGCGAGGAAGATCACCCGAAGCCAGTTGAGGACCTCGTGCGGGCCGTGGTCGAACCGCCAGAGCGTCAGCGGCCCGGCCACCACCCCGCCGGTCAGCGCCAGGCGCGAGATCCACTCGGTGCCGAAGGCCGCGCCGGTGTAGGCGAAGACCAGGTACGCGACGCTGGAGACGTTCGGCGGGACGTCGAGCGCGACCTGGATCAGCCCGAGGGCGACGGCGGTGGCGGTGGTGAGGTTCGGACGGCGCCGCCGGAAGACCATCAGCAGCGGGAGCAGCACGGCCATCAGTACGCCGCCCGAGCTCGCCGACGCCTGCTCGACGGCCGAGAGCAGGCCGATGAGGAAGACCGGCAGCGCCCAGACGGAGTCCACCGCCATCGGGTGTCGTCGGAGCCAGGCGTTGAGTCGATGCACGTCTCCAGCCTAGGCAGCGGGGCCACCTGCTCAGGTCAGCCGTAGGAGCGATCCTGTCTACTCCGCAGGGTGGAGACGTCCCCTAGCGGCGGTAACGTCCCCCGCATGAGTTGGATGCGGTGGCGGCCCGCCATGGAACGGGCCCTCTACGGCGAGAGCGGCGGCTTCTACCGCAGGCCGGAGGGCCCGGCCGGGCACTTCAGGACCTCCGTGCACGCATCGCCCCGGTACGCCGGGGCGGTCGCCCGCCTTCTCCAGGAGGTGGACGGGGCCCTCCGCCGTCCGGCGGAGCTGGCCCTGATCGACGTCGGGGCCGGGCGCGGCGAACTGCTCACCGGGGTGCTCGCGGCCGTCGACCCGGCACTGGCCGGGCGGCTGCGCCCGTACGCGGTGGAGCTCGCCGACCGGCCCGCCGGACTGCCCGGGTCGGTGGTGTGGACGGACCGGGTGCCGCAGGGCGTCAGCGGCCTGCTGTTCGCCAACGAGTGGCTGGACAATGTGCCGCTGGACGTCGCCGAGGTGGACGAGCACGGGGTGCTGCGCTACGTCGAGGTCGCGCCGGACGGCGAGGAGCGCCTGGGCGGGGAACTGGACGAGGCCGATGCCCGTTGGGCGGCCGACTGGTGGCCGGCCGGGGAGCCCGGCGAGCGGGTGGAGCTGGGCACCAGCCGGGACGCGGCCTGGGCGGGGGCGGTCGGCGCGCTGTCGAGCGGGCTCGCGGTCGCCGTGGACTACGCGCACGTCCGGGCCGGGCGGCCGCCGTTCGGTACGCTGACCGGCTTCCGGGCGGGGCGCGAGGTGCCGCCGGTGCCCGACGGCTCCTGCGACATCACCGCGCACGTGGCCCTGGACTCGGCGGCGGCGCCCGGTCTCCACAGCCTGTGGACGACGCAGCGGGACGCCTTGCGGGCCCTCGGTGTCAGCGGTACCCGCCCGCCGCTCTCGCTCGCCGCGAGCGACCCGGCGGAGTACCTGCGCGCCCTGGGCCGCGCGGGGGAGGCCGCCGAACTCACCGACCCCGCCGGACTGGGCGGCTTCGGCTGGCTGGTCCAGGCCGTCCGCATGCCGGAACCGCCGGGCCTGGCGGGCCTGGGAACCTGGCGGACTCTGTAGCCTCTGTGCCATGAGGGAGACCACGGTCGGCATCGGCGCAGGCGCGCAAGAGCTCACGGGCGAGCTGGGCACCAGCGACATGGTGCTCAACATCGGCCCGCAGCACCCGTCCACCCACGGTGTGCTGCGCCTGAAGCTGGTGCTGGACGGTGAGCGGATCGTCTCCGCCGAGCCGATCATCGGCTACATGCACCGGGGCGCGGAGAAGCTCTTCGAGGCCCGGGACTACCGGCAGATCATCATGCTGGCCAACCGGCACGACTGGCTCTCCGCCTTCTCCAACGAGCTGGGTGTGGTGCTCGCCGTCGAGCGGATGCTCGGCATGGAGGTCCCCGAGCGGGCGGTGTGGATCCGCACCCTGCTCGCCGAGCTCAACCGGGTGCTCAACCACCTGATGTTCCTCGGCTCGTACCCGCTGGAACTCGGCGGCATCACCCCGATCTTCCACGCCTTCCACGGCCGCGAGGAGCTCCAGCACGTGCTGGAGGAGGCCAGCGGCGGCCGGATGCACTACATGTTCAACCGGGTCGGCGGCCTGAAGGAGGACCTGCCGGCCGGGTGGCTGGGGCGGGTGCGCGCGGCCGTCGCGACGGTCCGCTCGCAGCTGACGGTCTTCGAGGACCTGGTGCTCGGCAACGAGATCTTCCGGGGCCGTACCGCCGGGGTCGGCGTGCTCTCGCGCGAGCACGTCCACGCGTACGGGGTCAGCGGACCGATCGCGCGGGCCAGCGGGGTCGACTTCGACCTGCGGCGGGACGAGCCCTACCTCGCGTACGGCGAGCTGCAGGACGTGCTCACCGTGGTCACCCGGGAGGAGGGCGACTGCCTGGCGCGCTTCGAGTGCCTGCTGGAGCAGACCGCCAACTCGCTGGAGCTCGCCGACGCCTGCCTCGACCGGCTCGCGCAGTTCGCCCCGGGGCCGGTCAACCTGCGGCTGCCCAAGGTGCTCAAGGCCCCGGAGGGGACCACGTACGCGTGGACCGAGAACCCGCTCGGGATCAACGGGTACTACCTGGTGTCGCGCGGCGAGAAGACGCCCTGGCGGCTCAAGTTGCGGTCGGCCTCCTACAACAACATCCAGGCGCTCACCGAGCTGCTGCCGGGGACGCTGGTGCCGGACATGGTGGCGATCCTGGGCTCGATGTTCTTCGTGGTCGGCGACATCGACAAGTAGCGGCTCGAACCCGCGCACGGCCCCGGGGGGGGGGGGGGGAGGGGGGGGGGGGGAGGGGGGGGGGGGGGGGGGGAGGGGGGGGGGGAGAGGGGAGGACGAGGAAGTGATGGGTTGTATATATCGCGGGCACCAGCCGC